>CAYSQO010000016.1:0-32243 GCA_964433315.1 uncultured Rubrivivax sp. | reverse complement strand
GGCCCGGCCAGGGCCTCGGCCGGATCGGCCCCGGCGGCGAGCCGGGCGCGGGCGGCTTCGAGCAGGCGGGTGTTGCTGGAATCGGCCTCGGGCAGGATCTCGATGCCCAGGCCCGGCCAGTCGGCCGCCAGGGCCTGCCAGAGCGATTCGGCCGCGCCGGCGAAGCTCGGCCCCTCGCTCAGCGCCCGCCCCCGGCGCGGCGCCGCTTGGGCGCCAGCATGGTGCCGCGGCAGTCGGGTGCGCCGCAGTGGCAGGCGTACTCGGCCTTCACGGCCGGCGTGTGGCGGCCTTCGAGCATCAGGCCGTAGTCGAAGAACAGCTCCTCGCCCGCGGCGATGTCGCGCAGGGCGTGGATGTAGATGCGGCCCTCGCCTTCCTGGGCCTCGCAGTTGGGCGCGCAGGCATGGTTGATCCAGCGGGCCGCGTTGCCGCCGACCTTGCCGTCGATGACCCGCTGGTCGTCGATGTGGAAGTAGAAGGTGTGGTTGGGCTGGGCGGGATCGTGCGGATGGCGGCGCAGGGCCTCGGGCCAGTCGATGACCTCGCCCTTGTATTCGAGGATGCAGTCGCCCGCGGCGATGGGCCGCAGGGCGAAGACGCCCTTGCCGTGCACGCCGGAGCGCCGCACCTGGATGCGCCGCCCCGCGTCGGGGGCGTCGGGCTTCGGCGGGGGCGTGCGCGGCATGGCGGGGCTTTTGGCTACAGTGAATCGAGGGCGTGCGCGCGAAGGCGCGTGCGTGCGTGCGCGAGAAGCGCGCGGATTGTAGGGAGGCCGCCCCTGCCCCGGCCGGGCGGCCGCAACACGTCAAGAAGCCCATGAGCAAAGCACTGGTCATCGCCGAGAAGCCGAGCGTCGCGCAGGACATCGTCCGCGCCCTGACGCCGTCGTCCGGCAAGTTCGAGAAGCACGAGGACCATTTCGAGAACGAGCACTACGTCGTCTCCTCCGCCGTCGGTCACCTGGTGGAGATCAAGGCGCCGGAGGCCTTCGACGTCAAGCGCGGCAAGTGGAGCTTCGCCAACCTGCCGGTGATCCCGCCGCACTTCGAGCTGGCGCCCATCGACAAGGCCAAGAGCCGGCTCAACGCCCTGGTCAAGCTGATCAAGCGCAAGGACGTGACGACCCTGATCAACGCCTGTGACGCGGGCCGCGAGGGCGAGCTGATCTTTCGCCTGATCGAGCAGTACGCCGCCGAGAGCACCGCCGCCACCCGGGCCAAGGGCCTGGGCAAGCCCATCCAGCGCCTGTGGCTGCAAAGCATGACGCCGCAGGCCATCCGCGACGGCTTCGAGCAGCTGCGCGGCGAGGCGCAGATGCAGGGCCTGGCCGACGCCGCCCGCAGCCGCAGCGAGGCCGACTGGCTGGTCGGCATCAACGGCACGCGGGCGATGACGGCCTTCAACAGCCGCGACGGCGGCTTCTTCCTGACCACGGTGGGCCGGGTGCAGACGCCGACCCTGTCCATCGTGGTGGAGCGCGAGGAGAAGATCCGCAAGCATGTCTCGCGGCCCTACTGGGAGGTGAAGGCCGAGTTCGGCGCCGCCGCCGGCGGCTACGAGGGCAAGTGGTTCGACCCGGCCTTCAAGAAGAACGAGGACGCCGAGCGCCGCGCCGACCGGATCTGGGACGAGGCCGCCGCCCGCGCCGTGGTGGACGCCTGCCGCGGCCGGCCCGCCACCGTCACCGAGGAGGCCAAGCCCAGCACCCAGGCCAGCCCCCTGCTCTACGACCTGACCACGCTGCAGCGCGAGGCCAACTCGCGCTTCGGCTTCTCGGCCAAGACCACGCTGTCGATCGCCCAGGCGCTGTACGAGAAGCACAAGGTGCTGACCTACCCGCGGACGGACTCCCGCGCGCTGCCGGAGGACTACCTGGCCACGGTGAAGAGCACCGTCGAGATGCTGGCCGAGGAGGACCAGCCCGGCCCGCTCAAGGCCCTGGCCGGCCACGCCCGGGTGGCGCTGAACCAGGGCTACATCAAGCCGAGCAAGCGGGTCTTCGACAACGCCAAGGTCTCGGACCACTTCGCCATCATCCCGACCCTGCAGGCGCCCAAGGCCCTGACCGAGGTGGAGGCCAAGCTCTACGACATGGTCGTCAAGCGCTTCCTGGCGGTCTTCTACCCGAGCGCCGAGTTCATGGTGACCACGCGCACGACGATCGTCGAGGCGGCCGCGGCGCGGCACAGCTTCCAGACGAACGGCAAGGTGCTGGTCAAGCCGGGCTGGCTGGCGGTCTACGGCAAGGAAGCCCAGGAGGACGACGCCACCCTGGTGGCCGTGCAGCCCGGCGAGGCGGTGACGACCGAGGCCGTGGACCTGAACGCGCTCAAGACCCGGCCGCCCGCCCGCTACAGCGAGGCCACGCTGCTGAGCGCCATGGAAGGCGCCGGCAAGCTGATCGACGACGAGGAGCTGAAGGCCGCGATGCAGGAGAAGGGCCTGGGCACCCCAGCCACCCGGGCGGCCATCCTGGAAGGCCTGATCCTGGAGAAGTACATGCTGCGCGAGGGCCGCGAGCTGATCCCCACGGCCAAGGCCTTCCAGCTCATGACCCTGCTGCGCGGCCTGGGCGTGGAGGACCTGACCAAGCCCGAGCTGACCGGCAACTGGGAGCACCGCCTGGCCGAGATGGAGAAGGGCCGGCTCTCGCGCGAGGCCTTCATGGCCGAGATCGCCGGCATGACCGAGCGCATCGTCAAGAAGGCCAAGGAGTACGACCGCGACACCGTGCCCGGCGACTACGCCACCCTGGCCACGCCCTGCCCCAACTGCGGCGGCGTGGTGAAGGAGAACTACCGCCGCTTCGCCTGCGTCGGCAGCCCGGCCGCGGCGAACGAGGGGGGCGAGGGCGAGGGCTGCGGCTTCTCGATCGGCAAGATCCCGGGCGGCCGCGCCTTCGAGACCGCCGAGGCCGACGCCTTCCTGCGCGACCGCCGGATCGGCCCGCTGGAGGGCTTCCGCTCCAAGGCGGGCTGGCCCTTCACGGCCGAGCTGAAGCTGGTCTTCGACGAGGAGATCAAGAACTGGAAGCTGGAGTTCGACTTCGGCGAGGACGCCAAACAGGCCGAGGCCGACGGCGAGCCGGTGGACTTCAGCGGCCAGGCCAGCCTGGGCGCCTGCCCGAAGTGCAAGGGCCATGTCTACGAGCACGGCACCAACTACGTCTGCGAGCACGCCGTGGGCGCCCGCGTGACCTGCGACTTCAAGAGCGGCAAGGTCATCCTGCAGCAGCCCATCGCCCGCGAGCAGGCCGAGAAGCTGCTCGCCACCGGCCAGACCGACCTGCTGGAGGGCTTCATCTCCAACAAGACCCGCCGCGCCTTCAAGGCCCGCCTGGTCTGGGACGGCAAGGAGGGCAAGGTCGGCTTCGCCTTCGAGCCGCGCGCCGCCGCGAAGAAGGCCCCGGCCAAGAAGGCCGCGCGCAAGGCGGCCGATGCGGGCTGAGCCCCGCCGGGGCACGGCCCACGCCGCGGGCCACGCAGCGCGGGCCCGCACCCCGGCCGGCCGCCGTGCCGCGCCGGGCCCGTCGGCGCGCTGACGAACGCTCCGTCCCGCCATGGGCAGCGTGCTCTTCCTCAAGCTCGGCGCGATCTTCACGACGATCGCGCTGGGCTTCCTCGCCGGCCGCTTCCCGGCCTTCCGCGGCGGCGAGGCGGCGCGCATCCTGTCCAACGCGGCCTTCTACCTGTTCGCGCCGGCCCTGCTGTTCCGGGCGACCGCGCGCATCGACCTGGCCGCCCTGCCCTGGCGCGCGCTGGCGGTGTTCTTCGTGCCGGTGGTGCTGGGCATGGTCGGCGTCTACCTGCTGCAGCAGCGCGCGCTGCGGCGCGCCGCGCAGGTCCCGGGCCGGGCGCCCGATGCGGCGGCGCCGGCCGTGCGGGCCATCACCGCAGCCTTCGGCAACAACGCGCAGCTCGGCATCCCGCTGGCGGCGGCGCTGTTCGGCGAGGCGGGGCTGCAGATCCACCTGGCGGTGGTCAGCCTGCATGCCCTGGTGCTGCTGAGCCTGCTGACCGTGCTGGTCGAGCGTGACCTGGCCCGGGCCGCCGTGCAGCGCGGCGAGGCGCCGGCCGGCCTGGCCGGCACGCTGGCGCGGGTGGTGCGCAACACCGTGATCCACCCCATCGTGCTGCCGGTGCTGGCCGGCATGGCCTGGAACCTGGGCGGCCTGCCGCTGCCCGGGCCGCTGGACGAGGTGCTGCTGATGCTGGGCACGGCGGTGGTGCCACTGTGCCTGGTGGCCATCGGCCTGTCCCTGGGCCACTACGGCGTGCGCGGCGCGGCGCGGGTGGCCGGCCAGCTCAGCGCCTTCAAGCTGCTGCTGCAGCCGGCCGGGGTGCTGGCCGCCGGCTGGGCGGTGGACCGTTGGCTGGGCGGCGGCCTGCTGGGCCTGCCGCTGGCGGTGATCGTGCTGGCCGCGGCCAACCCGACCGGCAGCAATGCGCTGATGTTCGCGCAGCGCTACCGCAGCCAGGAGGCCGAGGCCACGGCCGCCATCGTCGTCTCGACCAGCGCCTTCGTGCTGACGGCGCCGCTGTGGCTGCTGGTGCTGGGTGCCCTGGGCGGGCCGCTGACACCCTGAGGCCGCCGGGCCGGGCGCCGCCGGGGGCGGGCCGCGGCGACAATGGCCGCATGAACGCCTCGACCCCCTCCGCCGCCCTCGCCCCCGAGGATGTGAACGCGCTGATGGAGCGCCTCGGCCAGGCCGCGCGGCGGGCCGCCACCACGATGGCCGCCGCCTCGACCGCGACCAAGAACGCCGCCCTGCTGGCCCTGGCCGCCGCGATCCGCGCCCAGGCCGGCCCGCTGCAGGCGGCCAACGCAAAGGACATCGCCGCCGCCGAGGCCGCCGGCCTGGCCGCGCCGATGGTGGACCGCCTGCGCCTGACGCCCAAGGTGATCGAGCAGATGGCCGAAGGCTGCGAGCAGGTCGCCGCCCTGCCCGACCCGATCGGCGAGATGACCAACCTGCGCCGCCGCCCCACCGGCATCACCGTCGGCCAGATGCGGGTGCCGCTGGGCGTCTTCGGCATGATTTACGAGAGCCGGCCGAACGTGACCATCGACGCCGCCTCGCTGGCCATCAAGAGCGGCAACGCCGCCATCCTGCGCGGCGGCTCGGAGGCGGCACACTCCAACGCCGCCCTGGCTGCCCTGGTCGGCCAGGCCCTGGCCGCCGCCGGCCTGCCGGCCGAGGCGGTGCAGCAGGTGCCCACCACCGACCGGGCCGCGGTCGGCCGCCTGATCGCCATGCCGGCCTATGTGGACGTGATCATCCCGCGCGGCGGCAAGGGCCTGATCGAGCGCATCAGCCGCGAGGCCACCGTGCCCGTCATCAAGCACCTGGACGGCAACTGCCACACCTACGTGGACGCCCAGGTCGACCTGGACCTGGCCGTGGCGGTGACCGACAACGCCAAGACGCAGAAGTACAGCCCCTGCAATGCGACCGAGTCGCTGCTGGTGCACACCGCGGTGGCGCCGGCCTTCCTGCCGAGGATCGGCGCGGTCTTCGCCGCCAAGGGCGTGGAGATGCGCTGCGGCCCGCGCGCCCTGGCCCTGCTGCAGACCGCGGCCCTGCCGGGCGCCCGGCTGGTGGCAGCCACCGAGGCCGACTGGGCCGAGGAATACCTCGCGCCGGTCATCAGCATCAAGCTGGTCGACAGCCTGGACGAGGCCATCGCCCACATCAACCGCTTTGGGTCCCACCACACCGACGCGATCCTGACGACGAACCACCCGAACGCCATGCGCTTCCTGCGCGAGGTCGATTCGGCCAGCGTGATGGTCAATGCCAGCACCCGCTTCGCCGACGGCTTCGAGTACGGCCTGGGCGCGGAAATCGGCATCTCCACCGACAAGTTCCACGCCCGCGGGCCGGTGGGGCTGGAGGGCCTGACCTCGATGAAGTGGATCGTCCTGGGCCAGGGCGAAGGCCGCAGCTGAGGCCGCCGACGACCATGGCTGCCGCCCCTCTCGACCCCCGTGGCGCGCTGGTGCTGTTCTCCGGCGGCCAGGATTCCGCCACCTGCCTGGCCTGGGCGCTGGCGCGCTATGCACAGGTCGAGACGGTGGGCTTCGACTACGGCCAGCGCCACCGCGTCGAGCTGGACTGCCGGCCGCTGCTGCTGCGCGAGCTGCGCCGGCAGTTCCCGCGCTGGGCGCCGCGCCTGGGCGTGGACCACCTGCTGGACCTGCGCCAGCTGGCCCAGATCGGCGCCACGGCCATGACCGAGGAACGCGCCATCGAGTGGCAGGCCAACGGCCTGCCCAACACCTTCGTGCCGGGCCGCAACCTGCTGTTCTTCACCTATGCCGCGGCCCTGGCCTACCGGCGCGGGCTGACGGTGCTGGTCGGCGGCATGTGCGAGACCGACTACTCGGGCTACCCCGACTGCCGCGACAACACCCTCAAGGCCCTGCAGGTGGCGCTGAGCCTGGGCCTGGCCGGGCCGATGACGGTCGAGACGCCGCTGATGTTCCTCGACAAGGCCCAGACCTGGACGCTGAGCGAGCAGCTCGGCGGCCCGGCCCTGGTCGACCTGCTCACCGAGCACACCCACAGCTGCTACCTGGGCGACCGCAGCCAGCGCCACCCCTGGGGCCATGGCTGCGGGCAGTGCCCGGCCTGCGAACTGCGCGCGCGCGGCTGGAAGGCCTACGCCGCCGGGGCCGCGGCCAGCCCCGCGGCATGAAGCCCGCCCGCCAGGAGGCCGGCCATGGGTGACCGGCTGATCCTGATCGCCGTCCTGGCCCTGCTGCTCTTCTGGGTGATCGGGGCCCACAACCGCCTGGTGCGGCTGCGCGGGGCGGTCGGTGCGCAGTGGACGGCGGTCGACGCCGCCCTGCGTCGCCGGCACACCCTGGCGCGGGACGGTGCCGGCCTGGCCACCGCCGGCCTGCCCGGGGCCAGCGCCTGGCCGGCGGAGGAGGCCGCCCTGCTCGCCACCCTGGCCGCCGCGGCGCGCCAGGCCGACACCGCAGCCCAGGCCGCCGCCCAGCGTCCGCTGGAGCCCGGCCCCATGCAGAGCCTGGGCCTGGCCGAGCAGGTGCTCGAACGCGCACTGGGCAGCCTGCGCCAGCGCGCGGAGGCCCTGGCCGCCATGCCGGCCGAGCCCCCCGGGCCCGGCGAGGCCCCGGCCGATCCCGCCTGGCGTCTGCTGCTGCAGGCCCTGAACCAGACCCTGCAGCAGGCCGGCCAGCAGATCGCCTTCAGCCGCGGACCGCATGACGCGGCCGTCGCGGCCTACAACCTGGCCCGCGCCGAATGGCCGACCCGGCTGGTCGCCGACCTCTTCAACTTCCGCCCCGCCGCGCGGCTGCCGGCGCCGGTGGCCGAGCCGGCGGAGGCGCCGCTCAGCCGGTCGGGCCGATCCGACCGGGCCCCGGACGATGCCCCTTGACACCCCCCGCGCGACCCCGGTCGCCCAGCCCCTGGCCCGCCTGCTCGAGCACTGTGCCGATGCGGTGGCGGCCGTGCGCTCCGGCCGCTCGCTGACCGACGCCCTGGAACGCTGCCCGCCGGCAGCCCGCGCCGGCAGCCAAGCCCTGGCCTTCGAGACCCTGCGCGGCCTCGGTCGCGCCCAGGCCCTGGCCACCCTGCTGGTCGCCCGCCAGCCGCCGGCCTGGGTCGAGGCCCTGCTGCTGAGCGCCCTGGCCCTGAGCGCCCGCGACAGCCGGGCCGGCTACGCCCCGCACACCCTGGTCAGCCAGGCGGTGGACGCCGCCAAGCGCCGCGCGCCGGCCCAGGCCGGGCTGGTCAACGCCGTGCTGCGCCGCGCCCTGCGCGAGGCCGAGGCCCTGGATGCCGGGCTCGCCGGGCAGGAAACGGTGCGCTGGAACCATCCCGCCTGGTGGATCGGCCAGCTGCGCCAGGACTGGCCCGAGGCCTGGCCCGCCCTGCTCGACGCCGCCCAGGCCCCGCCGCCGATGACGCTGCGCGTCAACCCCCGCCGCGGCAGCGTGGCCGACTACGCGCGGCGCCTGGCCGAGGCCGGCCTGACGGCCCGTGCCCTGGGGCCCGAGACCCCGCAGGCCCTGCAGCTCGACACCCCGCAGCCGGTGGACCGCCTGCCGGGCTGGGCCGAGGGCGCCGTGTCGGTGCAGGACGCCTCGGCCCAGCGGGCCGCGCACCTGCTGCTCGACGGCGCCGGCCTGCCGCCCGGGGCCCGCGTGCTCGACGCCTGCGCCGCCCCCGGCGGCAAGACCGCCCACCTGCTGGAGCAGGCCGAGCTGGACCTGCTGGCCCTGGACAGCGACGCCACGCGCCTGCGCAAGGTCGACCAGGGCCTGCAGCGCCTGGGCCTGCGCGCCCGCACGGTGGCCGGCGACGCCGGCCGGCCGGCCGACTGGTGGGACGGCCGGCCCTTCGAGGCCATCCTGCTCGACGCGCCCTGCTCGGCCTCGGGCATCGTGCGCCGCCACCCCGACGTGCGCTGGCTGCGCCGCCCGGCCGACCTGCCCGCGCTCGCCCAGACGCAGGCCCGGCTGCTCGATGCCCTGTGGCCGCTGCTGGCCCCGGGCGGGCGGCTGCTGTTTGCGACCTGCTCGATCTTCCGGGCCGAGGGCCAGGCCCAGGTCGACGCGTTTTTGCAACGCACGCCCGGGGCGGTGCTGCGGCCATCGCCGGGCCATCTGCTGCCGCTCGCCCACAATGGTGCGGCGTCGGCCGAGGCCGCCGCAGGCGGCGCGCCCGGCGACGGCTTCTTCTACGCGCTCCTGGAGCGTGCGGCGGCCGGCCCGGGCGAGACCTGAGGCCGCGCGCCCTTCCCGATCGCCCGAGCGGCCTGCCCGTGCCCCGTCCTCCTGTCCAGATGGTCCGTCGTCACCTGCTGCTGCTGGGCCTGGCGCTGGCCGTCGGCCCGCTGCGGGCCATGCCCGAGCTGAGCAGCTTCGAGCTGCGGCGCAGCGCCGACGAAGGCCTGCTGCTGAGCTACAGCCTGCGGCTGCAGCTGCCGGCCGCGGTGGAGGACGCGCTGCTCAAGGGCGTGCCCCTGCACTTCCTGACCGAGGTCGAGGTGCTGCGCGAACGCTGGTACTGGCGCGACGAGCGCGTCGCCCGCCAGAGCCGGGCCTGGCGCCTGGCCTGGCAGCCCCTGGCCCGGCGCTACCGCCTGAGCCTGGGCGGCTTCAGCCAGCAGCACGACCGGCTCGACGAGGCCCTGGCCGCAGTGCTGGCCGCCTCGCGCTGGCAGGTGGCCGAACCCGGCACGCTGGAGGACGGCTCGGCCTACCGGGTGGAGTTCGACTTCCGGCTCGACACCTCGCGCCTGCCGCGGCCGCTGCAGTTCAGCGTCGACCGCGAGGACGCCTGGGAGCTGGAGCTGCACCACCGCGCCCGCCTGCTGCCGCGCGAGAGCCGATGAGGCCGGCATGAACAAGCGCGACGCGCGGGGCCTTCGCATCGTGGCCCTGGTCGCGCTGGCGGGCGCAGGCCTGGTGCTGGCCTCGCTGCTGGTGGTGGCCACCGACAACCGGGCCGTGCATGAACGGCACTTCCCCTGGCTGCTGGAGGTGAACCTGGCGATCGCCGGGGTGCTGGCCGCGGTGGTGGTGCTGGCCGGCCTGCGCCTGGTCTCGCGCTTCTGGCGCGGCCGCTTCGGCAGCCGGCTGCTGCTGCGGCTGGCGGCGATCTTCGCCCTGGTCGGCGTGGTGCCGGGGGCGCTGGTCTACGCGGTCAGCTACCAGTTCGTGGCGCGCAGCATCGAGAGCTGGTTCGATGTCTCGGTCGAGCGTGCGCTGGAGGCCGGCCTGGACCTGGGCCGGATCACGCTGGATGCCGCGGTCCGGGACCTGTCGGACCAGACCCGCCTGGCCGCCGACCGCCTGGCCGACGCCCCCGAGCGCCGCCAGCCGCTGGCGCTGGAGCGGCTGCGCGAGCAGCTGGCTGCGCAGGAGATCGCCCTGCTCGGCCCGGGCGGCCAGGTGCTGGCCAGCGCCGGCGGCAGCGCCTACGCCCTGGGGCCGGAGCGGCCCGGCACGGCCCTGTTCAAGAAGGCCCGCGAGCTGCGGATCGCCGCCCAGCTCGAAGGCCTGGACGACGAGGGCCTGGGCGACTCCGGCCCGCCGCGCGAGGACGGCAGCCCGCGCAGCCCGCCGCGCATCCGCGCGCTGGCCCAGCTGCCGGCCAGCGGCTTCGCGCTGGCCGGCGAGGAGCGCTGGCTGCTCGTCACGCAGTGGCTGCCGGGCCCGCTGGCCGCCAATGCCCTGGCGGTGCAGTCGGCCTACCGCGAGTACCAGGAACGCGCCCTGGCCCGCGAGGGGCTGCGCAGCATGTACATCGGCACCCTGACCCTGACCCTGGTGCTGGCCGTCTTCGCCGCAGTGCTGCTGGCCGTGACCTTCGGCAACCGGCTGGCCAAGCCGCTGCTGCTGCTGGCCGAGGGCGTCCAACAGGTGGCGCGCGGCGACCTGCGGCCCAAGCCGGTCTTCAGCTCGCGCGACGAGCTCGGCGGCCTGACCCGGTCCTTCGCCGAGATGACCCGGCAGCTCGCCGACGCCCGCGGCCAGGCCGAGGCCAGCACCGCGGCCCTGGACGGCGAGCGCGGCAAGCTGCAGACCATCCTGGACACGATGAGCGCGGGCGTGGTCGTCTTCGACCTGGACGGCCGCATCGACACCGTCAACCCGGGCGCCAGCCGCATCCTGCAGGCGCCGCTGGGCGCCTACCGGCAGCGCCGCCTCGACGAGCTGCCGACCCTGGCCGCGCTGGCCGCGGCGGTCGAGGAGCGCTTCCGCGGGGCCCGGCAGACCGGCGAGCCGGGCGAGCGCCTGCAGTGGCAGGACGCCTTGGAACTGCAGCCCCGGGCGGCGGCCGGGCTCCGGCCCGACGAAGGCGCCCGGCCCACCGTGCTGGTGCGGGGCACCACCCTGCCCGAGGGCGCGCGGCTGATCGTCTTCGACGACATCACCGAGCTGGTCTCGGCCCAGCGGGCCCAGGCCTGGACCGAGGTGGCGCGCCGCCTGGCCCACGAGATCAAGAACCCGCTGACGCCGATCCAGCTCTCGGCCGAGCGGCTGGAGCACAAGCTCGGCCCGAAGCTGGCCGAGGCCGATGCCGCCATGCTGGCGCGCAGCGTCGCGACCATCGTGACCCAGGTGCAGGCCATGAAGCAGCTGGTCAACGAGTTCCGCGACTACGCCCGCCTGCCTGCCGCCCAGCTGGCCCCCCTGGACCTGAATGCGCTGGTGCAGGAGGTGCTGCAGCTCTACGCGGAGCCGCAGGAGCAGGGCCGGCTGCTCGCCCGCCTGCAGGAGGGGCTGCCCCGGATCGAGGGCGATCCCAGCCAGCTGCGCCAGGTGGTGCACAACCTCGTGCAGAACGCGCTGGACGCGGTCAGCGAGCGGGGCGAGGGCCGCGTCGAGATCCGCAGCGAGGGCTGGCGCGACGCCGACGACCGCTGGCAGGGCCTGCGTCTGGTGGTCGAGGACAATGGGCCCGGTTTTGCCGAAGGCGTGCTGCAACGCGCCTTCGAACCCTATGTGACGACCAAGGCCAAGGGCACCGGCCTCGGGCTGGCGGTCGTCAAGAAGATCTGCGACGAGCACGGGGCCCGCATCCGGCTCGGCCCGCGCGACCCGGAGGGGGCCACCCCCCAGCCGGGGGCGCGGGTTTCGATATCATTTTCCAAGTGGGTGGCCTGAGCAGGCCGCCCGGCGACCGTCGCCCCTGCACGGTCGTGCGCTGACCGATTCCATGGCCACCATTCTTGTAGTTGACGACGAACTGGGCATCCGCGCCCTGCTCTCGGAAATCCTCACCGACGAGGGCCACACGGTCGAACTCGCCGAGAACGCCCACCAGGCTCGCGCCCGGCGCGAGCGAGTTCGCCCGGACCTCGTGCTGCTCGACATCTGGATGCCCGAGGTCGATGGCATCACGCTGCTCAAGGAGTGGAGCGCGAGCGGCCAGCTCACCATGCCGGTCATCATGATGAGCGGCCACGGCACGATCGACACCGCCGTCGAAGCCGTCAAGCTCGGCGCCATGGCCTTCCTCGAGAAGCCGATCACGCTGCAGAAGCTGCTGCGTGCCGTGGAGCAGGGCCTGGCCCGTCCGCCGGCCCGCGGGGCCGAGGGCAGCGCGGGCAGCGAGATGCCGCGCCTGACGCCTGAACCGGCCAGCCCGCTGCCGACCCTGAGCCCGCCGGTGCTCTCGGAAGCGCCCGTCACCAGCACGGCAGGCCACCGGCCGGCGGTGCAGAACTTCGAGCTCGACCGCCCGCTGCGCGAGGCGCGCGACGCCTTCGAGAAGGCCTACTTCGAGTTCCATCTCGCCCGCGAGAACGGCAGCATGACCCGCGTGGCCGAGAAGACGGGGCTGGAGCGCACCCACCTGTACCGCAAGCTCAAGCAGCTCGGCGTCGACCTGAACCGCAGCCGCAAGGGCCTCGTCGGCTGAGCGCGACAGACAGGGTCGCGCAGCCTGCTATACTTTCCGTCTTTCTTGGCTCGGTAGCTCAGTTGGTAGAGCAGCGGATTGAAAATCCGCGTGTCGGTGGTTCGATTCCGCCCCGAGCCACCAGGATCCGACGCCCCAGCATCGCAAGGTGCTGGGGCGTTTTGCTTGGGGCGGCCACAGTTGCCGCGCAGCAGGCGCGGCCCACGCCGCAGCCGCGGCGCGGGGGCGAGGAAAGGCGTCGCCGGGCCGCCGCTCAGCCCTTCACGACGATGGCCAGGCCCTTGAGGTACTCGCCCTCCGGGAAGGCGACGGTGGTGGGGTGGTCGGCCGCGGCCTCCAGGCGGGCCAGCAGGTGGCCGTCGACCTGGGCATCGATGCCGGCGCCGGCCACGATCTTGTGGAAGAGATCGGCCCCCACGCCGCCCGAACAGCTGAAGCTCAGCAGCAGGCCGCCCGGGGCGAGCAGCTTGAAGGCCAGGCGGTTGATGTCCTTGTAGGCGCGCGCGGCGCGCTCGGCATGGGCCGCGCTGGGCGCGAACTTGGGCGGATCCAGCACGATGGCGTCGAAGCGGCGGCCGTCCTTGAGCAGCTGCCGCAGCGTGGCGTTGACATCGGCATCGAGCGTGCGATGGGCGGCCGGGTCGTAGCCGAAGGCCGCGGCATTGCGCTCGACATGGGCCTGGGCCCGCGCCAGGGCCGGGCCGGAGGAATCGACGCTGCTCACTTCCTTGGCCCCGCCGGCCAGGGCCGCAACGCTGAAGCCCCCGGTGTAGCTGTAGCAGTTCAGCACGCGCTTCGCGCCGAACTGGCGGACCCAGGCAGCGAAGCGGCCGCGGTTGTCGCGCTGGTCCAGGTAGTAGCCGGTCTTGTGGCCGTGGGCGATGTCGACCTGCAGCTGCCAGCCGTGCTCGTCGATGGCCCGCTCGGCCGGGGCCTCGCCCTCGGCGCCGTGCAGCCAGCCGGTCTTGAGCGCCAGGCCTTCGAGCTGGCGCACGCTGGAATCCGAACGCTCATAGACCCGCGTGCAGCCAGTCTCGGCAACCAGGGCGGCGACGATGGCCGGCTTCCAGCGCTCGATGCCGGCGGCCAGGCACTGCACGCTCAGGGTGTCGTCGTAGCGGTCGACGATGAGGCCGGGCAGGCCGTCGGCCTCGCCGTGGATCAGGCGCTGGCCGTTGCTGGCGATGGCCAGGCGCTGGCGGTAGCGCAGCGCGGCGGCGATGCGGCGCTGGAACAGGGCCTCGTCGACGCGCTCGTGCTCGTCGAAGCTCCAGATGCGCACGCGGATCTGCGAGCGCGGGCTGAAGGCGCCCCAGCCCAGGAAGCTGCCATCGGCAGCCTCCACGCGCACGGTTTCGCCGGTGTCGCCCCCGCCCTTGGCGATGGAGCCTTGGAACACCCAGGGGTGGCGGCGCTGCAGCGAGCGCTCCTTGCCTTCACGGAGTCGGACAGTCTTCATGCCGCGATTGTCCCCGGGCCGGGACACGGCCGACCGCGCCGGCCCGCGGCGCCGCTCAGGCCGGCTCGTCGGGCTTGCGCCGCGCGCGCGGGTGGGCCGCGTCGTAGGCCTTGGCCAGGTGCTGCCAGTCGAGCCGGGTGTAGACCTGGGTGGTGGCGATGCTGGCGTGGCCGAGCAGCTCCTGCACGCCGCGCAGCTCGCCGCTGGACTGCAGCAGGTGCGAGGCGTAGCTGTGGCGCAGCATGTGCGGATGCACCGGCTGCGGCAGGCCGGCCTGGGCCGCGCGCTCGCGCAGGCGGCTGCGAACCTGCGAGGGGCTCAGCCGCCGGCCGCTGCGGTTGAGCAACAGGGCCGGCTCGTCGGGTGCGGCCAGGGCCGACCGCTGCGCGAGCCAGTCCGCCAGCGCGTCCAGCGCGGCCCGGCCCACCGGCAGGCTGCGGCGCTTGCGGCCCTTGCCCAGCACATGGGCCTCGGCGGCGACCGGGTCGATCCAGCCCAGGGCCTGGGGGCCGGCCTGCAGGTCCAGGCTGCAGAGCTCGGCCACACGCAGGCCGCAGCCGTAGAGCAGCTCGACGATGCAGCGGTCGCGGGCCTCCAGCCGCGGGTCGGCGGGCTCGTCCACACGGTGCTCGGCCAGGGCCACCGCCTCCTCCACCGACAGGGCCTTGGGCAGCAGGCGCGGGGCCTTCGGGGCGCGCAGGCCCTCGGCCGGGTTGGCGCGCAGGCCGTGGCGCTGGCCCAGCCAGCGGTAGTAGCCGCGCCAGGCCGACAGCATCTGCGCCAGGCTGCGCGGCGCGAGGCCCTCGCCATGCAGGCGGGCGGCCCAGCGGCGCAGCGCGCCGGTCGGCACCTCGGGCAGGGCCAGGCCTTCGGCCGCAGCGCAGTCGGCCAGGCGCTGCAGCGCGGCGGTGTAGGCGCGCAGGCTGGCGGGGGCCAGGCGGCGCTCGACGCGCAGGTGCGCCAGGTAGGCCGCCCGACCGCCGGCCTCAGGCGGGGCGGGGAGGGGCGCGTCCGGAGCCGCCATGGCCCGCCAGCCTCAATGCGGCAGCAGGTGGACGAGGCCCGCGCTGGCGAGCTCGCCGATGCGCATCAGGAACTCGGTGCCCATCTCGGCGCGGAAGCGCGTCGGGTCGGGCGAGCCCAGCACCAGCAGGCCGAAGGCCGCCGAGGCGCTGCCGTGGCGCAGCGGCACCAGCGCCAGCGAGGCCGGCGGATCGGCCAGCCAGGCCGCGGCGTCGAAGCCGGCGTTGGGGCCGCAGTAGGGCAGGCTGAGGCTGGTGGTGAAGCTGCGCAGCTCGTCACAGACCGGCTGGGCCCACTCGGACTCGGCCGGCGGCGTGGCCGGCCCCCAGAGCCGCAGGGTGGCCTGCGGGATCAGGAACTCGCGCTGCAGGCCCTGCACCAGCACGCCCGGCAGGGCCAGGGGATCGCGGGTCAGCATCAGCTCGCGGGTCCAGCGGTGCAGGCGGTCGGCGATGGCGACGTTCTCCTGGCCGTGGCGGATCATCTCGATCAGCCGCTGCTCCAGGCCGCGCACCTTCTCGCGCAGCAGCTCGACCTGGCGCTCCTGCAGCGACACGGCGCGCGCGCCGTGCGGGCTGCGCAGCTGCACCTGACCGAGCAGCTCGGCCTGGCGCTCGAAGAAGCCCGGCGTCTGCAACAGGTAGTTGGCGATGTCGTCCTCGGTGATGCCCTGGATGCTGCTCACAGCGTGATCTCTCCCTCGAAGACGGTTTCGGCCGGGCCGGTCATGGCGACCGAGGCGTCGCCGCCCGGCCAGGCGATGGTCAGCAGGCCGCCGCGGGTCTCCACGTCGACCTGCGGGTCGAGCCGGCCGGCCAGGATGCCGGCCACCACGGCCGCGCAGGCCCCGGTGCCGCAGGCCAGGGTCTCGCCGGCGTCGCGCTCGAACACGCGCAGCCGCACGCGGCCGCGGTCGACGATCTGCAGGAAGCCGACGTTGACCTTGCGCGGGAAGCGCGCATGGGCCTCGACGGCCGGGCCGAGGGTCTCGACCGGCGCGAGGTCGACGTCGTCGCAGCCGATCGCTGCCAGGTCCAGCACCGCATGCGGGTTGCCCATCGACAGCACGGCAAGCGGCAGCGTGCGCCCGAGCACCTCGACCGGCCACTGCTGCGCGAAGGCCAGCGGCCGCAGACCGCTGGCGTCGAAGGGCACGCGGGCCGCCTCGAGCACCGGCCGGTTCATGTCGACGGTGACACGGCCGTCGGCCTGCAGCTTCAGCACGAGCTGGTTGTTGACGGTCTCGACGACGATGGTGTCGCGCTCGATCAGGCCGCGGTCGCGCACGTAGCGGGCAAAGCAGCGGGCGCCGTTGCCGCAGTGCTCGACCTCCTCGCCGGAGGCGCCGTTGAAGATGCGGTAGCGGAAGTCGACGCCCGGCGTCGCGCTGCGCTCGACGATGAGCAGCTGGTCGGCGCCGACCCCGAAGCGGCGGTCGCCGAGCTGACGCATCCGGGAGGCGTCGAGCGCCAGCGGGGCGGCGGTGGCATCGAGCACGACGAAGTCGTTGCCGGCCCCCTGCATCTTGGTGAAGCGGAGTCGCATGGCCGGATTATCCGGGCCCGCTGCGGTAGAGCTTGGGCTCGCCCGGCGGCCGGGTCTTGAAGCGCTTGTGCACCCACAGGTACTGCGCGGGGTTCTCGCGGATGCGGTCCTCGATCCAGCGGTTCATGCGGGCGGCGTCGGCCTCGGCGTCCTCGCTGCCGAAGCCCTCGAGCGGCGGGTGGTAGCGCACCCGCCAGCCCTGGCCGCGCGGCAGCATCTCGGCCACCACGGGCTGCACCGCCATGTCCATCAGCCGGGCCATGCGCGAGGGCGCGAGCAGGGTGGCCGCCGGCACGCCGAAGAAGGGCACGAAGGCCGCGTCCTTGCGGCCGAAGTCCATGTCGGGCAGGTTGAAGAAGACGGCGCCGCGCTTGACCTCGCGCAGCAGCGGCTTGGCGGTCTCCTGGCGTGCGAAGAGCTTGAGCGGACCGAAGCGCAGGCGCCCCCGGCGCATGGCGGCATCGAAGACCGGGTCGCTCTGGCGCTGGTAGATCGAGGCCCCGGGTCGCTTGACGTGCATCAGCGAGGCCGCACCGGCCACGTCCAGCGCCAGGAAGTGCGGCGCCAGCAGCATCCAGGCGCGATCGGGGTGGGCATCGGCCGCGCCGACCTCGCCCTCGATGCGGATCAGCCGGCGCAGCCGCGCCGGCGAGGCATGCCAGAGCACGCCACGCTCCAGCAGGCTCTGGCCCAGCCAGGCGAAGTGCTCGCGCGCCAGGGCCTGGCGAGCGGCCGCGTCGAGCTCGGGAAAGCACAGCGCCAGATTGCGCAGCGCGATGCGCCGGCGCGATCCGGCCAGCCGCCACAGCAGGGCGCCCAGCGCACGGCCCAGGGCCGCCAGCAGGGGCAGCGGCAGGACATGCAGCAGCCACAGCAGGCCCAGCAGCATGCGGCTGCCGCAGGCGGCGAGGACGCGGCTCATTCGCTGAGACCGCGGTGCGGCTTCTTGTAGCGGGCGTAGGCCCAGAGGTACTGCGCCGGACACTGGAGGATGAGGCCCTCCATCGCGCGGTTGATGGCGGTGGCGGCCTCGACGGGATCGTCGGGAAGGGCTTCGGGCATGGGACTCACGCGCACACGGTAACCGGCGCCGCGCGGCAGGCGCTCGCCCCAGACCAGCAGCAGCGCGCAGCCGGTCTGCTGCGCCAGGCGGGCGGCCAGGGTCATGGTGTAGGCCGGCCGGCCGAAGAAGGGCGCCCAGACGCCCAGGCCCTCGGGCGGCACCTGGTCGGGCAGCAGGCCGACCACCTCGCCGCGGCGCAGTGCGCGGATCATCTGCCGCACGCCGGCCAGCGTGGCCGGGGCGGCATCCAGGCCGGGGCGGCGGCGCGAGGACTCGACGATGTCCCGCAGCCAGGGCTTGCGGGCGGGCCGGTAGAGCACGGTCATGAGGCCCCGGCCGGCCCCGTAGCGCGCCGCATAGGACTGGCCAATGGCCTCGAAGCAGCCCAGGTGCGGGGTCAGCATCAGCAGGCCGCGGCCCGCGGCCTGGGCCTGCTCGATGAGCTCGCCGCCGATCCAGTCGACGGGCATGGGCAGGGGGGCGTCCAGGGGACGCGCCCACAGCGGCGGCAGCTCGGCCAGCATGCGGCCGGCTGACGGGATGGCGGCGCGGGCCTGGGACTTGCTGAGTCCTGCCTGGGCCGCATGCCTGTCAAAGCGGCGCCGATAGGACGGCGACAGGAGGTAGACCGCCCAGCCCAGTGCCCCGCCGAGGGCGTGCAGAAGCCCCAGCGGCCAGGCCGCAAGGCCACGCATGCAAACGGTAAGGAAGCGGCTGAGCACGGACTGCTAAGATGAAAAAGTCGCCGAGTTATTGAACTACTTGCGGGGCGACAGGGAGGGCGGCAACAGGCCGGCTTCCCGGGGCGAACAGCCCATCTTCCGCTAAAGCGTTCGCCGCACCTCCCACCGGGCCGGCAACGCGTCAAGCAACCGGAACCCAGGAGTGTAAGAGTGGCGAACGACTTCCTTTTCACCTCGGAATCAGTCTCCGAAGGCCATCCCGACAAGGTCGCGGACCAGATCTCGGACGCGATCCTCGACGCGATCTTTGCGCAGGACCCGCTCTCGCGCGTGGCCGCCGAGACGCTGTGCAACACCGGTCTGGTGGTGCTGGCCGGTGAAATCACCACGCAGGCCAACGTCGACTACATCCAGGTCGCGCGCGACACCATCAAGCGAATCGGCTACGACAACACCGAGTACGGCATCGACTACAAGGGCTGCGCGGTCCTGGTGGCCTATGACAAGCAGTCCAACGACATCGCCCAGGGCGTCGACCGCGCGAGCGACGACTACCTGAACATCGGCGCCGGCGACCAGGGCCTGATGTTCGGCTACGCGACCGACGAGACCCCGGCGCTGATGCCCGCGGCCATCCACTACGCGCACCGCCTGGTCGAGCGCCAGGCCCAGCTGCGCAAGGACGGCCGCCTGCCCTTCCTGCGTCCGGACGCCAAGAGCCAGGTCACGCTGCGCTACGTGGACGGCAAGCCGGTGTCGATCGACACCGTCGTGCTGTCGAGCCAGCACGCCCCCGAGTGGAGCCTGGGCGACAAGATGAAGCCCGAGTTCTACGAGGCCGTCCGCGAAGAGATCATCAAGCCGGTGCTGCCGGCCGAGTGGCTGACCGCCGACACCAAGTACCTGATCAACCCGACCGGCCGCTTCGTCGTCGGCGGCCCGCAGGGCGACTGCGGCCTGACCGGCCGCAAGATCATCGTCGACACCTACGGCGGTGCCTGCCCGCACGGTGGTGGTGCGTTCAGCGGCAAGGATCCGACGAAGGTCGACCGTTCCGCCGCCTACGCCGCCCGCTACGTGGCCAAGAACATCGTGGCCGCCGGCCTGGCCAAGCAGGCCCAGGTGCAGGTGGCCTACGCCATCGGCGTGGCGCGCCCGATGAACGTGACGATCAACACCTTCGGCACCGGCAAGCTGCCCGACGACAAGATCGCCGCGCTCGTCAACGAGCACTTCGACCTGCGTCCGAAGGGCATCATCCAGATGCTGGACCTGCTGCGCCCCATCTACGGCAAGACCGCCGCCTACGGCCACTTCGGCCGCGAGGAGCCGGAGTTCTCGTGGGAGAAGACCGACAAGGCTGCGGCCCTGAAGGCGGCTGCCGGCCTCTGATCCACGCCCGGGGCGGCGGCTGCCGCCCCGTGACGCGCGACACGCCCGCGGGGCGGGTCGGTCCCCGGACCGGCCCGCCCCGCTTGCCTTTCAGCGCTCGGGCGCCTGCAGGGCGCGGCGGGTGATCAGCTCGGCCACGGCGTCCTCGGCGACGAAGACCTCGGCGCCGCAGTCCGCCCGCAGGCGCGCGGCCTCCTCGGCGTTGTGGGAGCGCAGCAGCACGGTGATGGCGGGGTTGAGCGTCCGCGCGGTTTCGATCATGGCGCGCACGCCGACCGGATCCGGCAGCGCGATGACCAGCATCCGCGCCCGCGCGATGTGGGCCTGGATCAGCACCGCCGGGTCGGCGGCATCGCCCAGCACGGCCGGCTGGCCCTGGGCGCGCAGGGCCTCGACCCGCTCGCGCTGCTGCTCGGCCACCACCACCGCCCGGCCCGCGGCGGCCAGCGCAGCCGCCACCTGGCGTCCGACCCGACCGTGGCCGACCAGCACCACGTGGCCGGCCAGATGGCTGGAGGCGGTCTCGGGCGGCAGCTCGCTCAGGGGATCGTCGCGGGTCTCGCAGCGGCGCGCCCAGTCGGAGCGCCGCACCAGCATCCGGCGCAGCGGCTCGCTGAAGGTGAAGGCCAGCGGGTTGAGCGCGATCGAGATCAGCGCGCCGGCCAGGATCAGGCTCTGCCCCTCCGCCGGCAGCAGGCCCAGCGACACGCCGAGCGCCGCCAGGATGAAGGAGAACTCGCCGATCTGCGCGAGGCCGGCCGAGACCGTCAGCGCCGTGTTCAGCGGGTAGCGGAACAAGAGCACCACCGCAGCCGCTGCAAGCGACTTGCCGACCAGGATCACGCCGACCACCGCCAGCACCTGGAAGGGCCGCTCCAGCAGCACCCGCGGGTCGAAGAGCATGCCGACCGAGACGAAGAAGAGCACCGCGAAGGCGTCGCGCAGCGGCAGCGACTCGTCGGCCGCCCGGTGGCTGAACTGCGACTCGCGCAGCACCATGCCGGCGAAGAAAGCCCCCAGCGCGAAGGACACGCCGAACAGCGCCGCCGAGCCGAAGGCGATGGTGATGGCCGCGGCGATCACGCAGAGCGTGAAGAGCTCGCGCGAGCCCGTCTTGGCCACCTGCCACAGCAGCCAGGGGAAGAGCCGGCGGCCAACCACCAGCATCAGCGCGACGAAGGCCAGCACCGCCAGCAGGGTGCGGCCCAGGGCCAGGCCCAGCGATTCACCCGAGCCACTGCCCACCCCGCCCAGCGGCCCGGCCAGCGCCGGCAGCATCACCAGGGCCAGCACCATGGCCAGGTCCTCGACGATCAGCCAGCCCACCGCGATGCGGCCGTTGACCGACTCCAGCTGGCCGCGGCTCTCCAGCGCCTTGAGCAGCACGACCGTGCTGGCCACCGACAGCGACAGGCCGAAGACCAGGCCGGCCCCCAGCGTCCAGCCCCAGAACCAGCTCAGGCCCAGGCCCATGAGCGTGGCCGCCGCCATCTGCGCGATCGCGCCGGGCAGCGCGATGCGCCGCACCGCCATCAGGTCGGCCAGCGAGAAGTGCAGGCCCACGCCGAACATCAGCAGCATCACCCCCACCTCGGCCAGCTGCCCGGCCAGCTGGACATCGGCCACGAAGCCCGGGGTCGAAGGCCCGATCAGGATGCCCGCGACCAGGTAGCCCACCAGCGCCGGCAGCCGCAGGCGCACGGCGACGAAGCCCAGCAGCAGGGCCAGGCCGAAGCCGGCGGCCAGGGTGGTGATCAGCGAGGTGGCGTGGGGCATCGGCTCGGTCGGGATCCTGGGGTCGGAGGGGTGGGCGCCGCCCCGGCCCGGGGCGGACCGGGGGGCGATCGAGTGTGTCATGCAGGACGCGCGCCGCCCTGTGCACCGACCCGGTGACCGGGCGGCGCGCGCGGGCCGTCGCTCAGCGCCCGCGCTGGCCCAGGGCCAGCAGGCTGCCCAGCGCGAGCAGGGCCGCCGAGACCAGGAAGCCCCGGTCGAGCGTCCCTGCCCCGTCGGCCAGCGCCCCGATGAGGCTGGGCCCGACGATCTGGGCGCCGGCAAAGACGATGGTGAAGGCGGCGATGCCACCCGACCAGGCAGCCGGCGGCGTGTTGTGCCGCACCAGGGCCGTCGTGGACGCGACCACGCTCAGGAAGACGCTGCCGAACAGCAGGCCCGAGGCCAGCACCGCCAGCGGCTGCGGCCACAGCACCGGCACGGCGGTGGCCAGGGCCAGCAGGCCGTTGAGCAAGGCCATCGGCCGGCCGTCGCGATGGCGCTGCAGCAGGCCGGCCCACAGCCAGGACGAGGCCACGCAGCCCGCGCCCAGCAGGGCGTAGAAGCCGGCCGCCGCGCCCGGGCCCCAGCCCTGCTCGCGCAGCAGGCTGACGATGAAGGTCATGGTGCCGAGGTAGCCCAGGCCGAACATCGCATAGCCGGCCAGCCCGAAGCGCAGCGGCGCCCAGCGGAAGCGCTCGCCCGCGGCCGGGCGGCTGGGCGGCAGCTGCAGGCCGCGGCTGAAGCGGGCCGTCAGGCCGGTGGCCAGCAGCGCCACGCCGGCCAGCAGGCCCCAGCCGGCGCGCCAGCCGCCAGCCAGCACGGGCGGATCGGCCAGCAGCGGCGGCAGCAGGACGGAAGCCGTCACGATGCCCAGGCCGGTGCCGCCGTAGTACAGGCCCAGGATCAGGCCGGCGCGCGGCGCCGGGCGGCCGTCGGGGGCTGGCAGGCTGGCCAGGCGCGCAGCCAGCACGCCGCCGGCGACGAAGCTCAGCGCGCTCGCCACGCCGGTCAGGAAGCGCAGGGCATAGAGCGCCGTCTCGCCCGGGGCCAGGGCGTGCAGGGCCAGCAGCGGCCCGGTGGCCAGGCCGCCGCTCAGCAGCACGCGGCGCGTCTCGCAGCGCGCCAGCAGGCGCGGCAGCAGCAGGGCGCCGGCCAGGTAGCCGGCGGCGTTGGCGGTGTTCATCGCCCCGGCCACCAGGTAGCTCCAGCCCAGCTCCGCGCGCATGGCCGGCAGCAGCAGCGCGTAGGCGAAGCGGGCCAGGCCCAGCGAGACGGCGGCCGCCAGCGCCAGGCCCAGCGCGGCCTGGAGCGGGTGGCGCAGCGCCGGGCCCGGGGACGCGGAAGGACGGGAGCCGGGCACCGGGGCGGCCGCCGGACCGTGCGGCCTCAACCGGTCTGCAACGCCAGGCCGGCGTGCTCGCGCAGCGGGTGGAAGACGACCTTGGGGTGGCGCTCCTGCGTCAGCCGCAGGTCGTAGGGCGAGGTCATCAGGTAGGCCAGGGTGTCGGCCGCGTCCAGGGCCAGCTTGCTGGCCGCCTCGTCGGTGAACTTGCGCATCGCGGCCTCGTCCTCGCAGGTGACCCAGCGCGCGCCGTGGAAGCGGCAGGCGCCCAGGCGGGCCTCGACGCCGTACTCGGCCTTCAGCCGGTGCTGCACCACCTCGAACTGCAGCTGGCCGACGGCGCCCAGCAGCATGGCGCCGCCCACGGTGGGGCGGAAGACCTGGATCGCGCCCTCCTCGCCCAGCTGCAGCAGGCCCTGCAGCAGCTGCTTGCTCTTCATGGGGTTGGCCAGCTCGACGGTCTGGAACAGCTCGGGCGCGAAGAAGGGCAGGCCGGTGTAGGTGCCGAAGCTGGCCGGCGCCTCGCCATGGGTGATGGTGTCGCCGAGCTGCACGCCGCCGTGGGTGGTGAAGCCGATGATGTCGCCGGCGTAGGCCTCCTCCACCGCCTCGCGGCGCTGCGAGAGGAAGGTCACCACGCTGGTCGGCCGCAGCTCCTTGCCGCTGCGCTGCACGCGCAGCTTCATGCCGCTGGCGTAGCGGCCGGAGTTGACGCGCACGAAGGCGATGCGGTCGCGGTGCGAGGGGTCCATATTGGCCTGCACCTTGAAGACCACGCCGCTGAAGCCCTCGGCCGCCGGCGGCACCTCGACATCGCGACCGTCGGCCTGGGTGACGTGGCGGGCGGCCGGCGGCGGGGCCAGGTCGACCAGGGCGTCGAGCACCTCCTGCACGCCGAAGTTGTTGACGCCAGAGCCGAAGAAGACCGGGGTCTGCTTGGCGGCCTCGAAGGCGTCCTGGGCATAGGCCGGCGCGGCGCCGGCCAGCAGCTCGATGGAGCCTTCGGCGGTCTCGAAGTCGCTGCCGAAGCGCGCCCGCAGGGTGGCCGCCTCGGCCAGGGGGACGATCTCGTCGCCCTCCTCGTCCCGCTTGTCGGCCCCGGCCTTGAAGAGGCGCATCTGCTGCCGGCGCAGGTCGACGATGCCGCCGAAGGCCTTGCCCTGGCCCACCGGCCAGGTCATGGGCACGCAGGGCATGCCCAGCTCCTGCTCGATCTCGTCGAGCAGCTCCAGCGGGTCCTTGCCCTCGCGGTCCATCTTGTTGACGAAGGTCAGGATGGGGGTGTCGCGCTGGCGGCAGACCTCGATCAGGCGCCGCGTCTGCGGCTCCACGCCGTTGGCGGCGTCGATCACCATCAGCGCGGCGTCCACCGCGGTCAGCACGCGGTAGGTGTCTTCCGAGAAATCCTTGTGGCCGGGCGTGTCGAGCAGGTTGATCACGCAGTCGCGGTAGAGCATCTGCATGACCGAGCTGGCCACCGAGATGCCGCGCTGCTTCTCGATCTCCATCCAGTCCGAGGTGGCGTGCCGCGAGGCCTTGCGCGCCTTGACCGAGCCGGCGATGTGGATGGCGCCGGAGAACAGCAGCAGCTTTTCGGTCAGCGTGGTCTTGCCGGCGTCAGGGTGGGAAATGATCGCGAAGGTGCGGCGGCGGCGCACCTCGGGGGCATGCGGAAGGGCTTGCAGGGCCGGCAGGGGGGTGGGGTCGGACATGGCGGGCAGCTCGCGCGGCGCAGCGCCGAAAGGGGCTGCTGCCGGGAAACCCGCGATTGTCGGCGAGCGGCCGCCCGGGCGTCGGCGGCGTGCTCAGTCGAAGGCCGGCAGCACCGGATCGCGCAGCGCGGCGCGGGCCTGGTCGAAGTCGGGCAGCACGCCGCGCACCACGTCCCAGAAGCGCGGACTGTGGTCCATGTGGCGCAGGTGGGCGAGCTCGTGGACGACGACATAGTCCAGTGTCGCCAGGCTGAAGTGGATGAGGCGCCAGTTCAGGCGGATCGAGCCGTCGGCGCTGGCGCTGCCCCAGCGCGTCTGGGCCGAGCTGAGGGCCAGGCGCCGCACCTGCACGCCCAGGGTCGGCGCGTAGTGCGCCAGACGCGCCAGGAAGACGCGCCGCGCCTCCTTCATCAGCCAGGCCTGCACGGCGTCGCGCACCTGCAGGGCATCGGCCTGGGGCGGCAGGCCCAGCAGCAGGCGGCGGCCGGGCGGCGTCTCGTCCGGGGCGGCCTCGCGCAGGGCCAGGCCGCGCTGCTGCGGGTCGAGCCGCAACACCAGGGTCTCGCCCAGGTAGGGCAGGCAGGCGCCGTCGACCCAGTCGATGCGGCCGGCGGCCAGGCGGCGCTGGCGCTCGCCCTGCTCGCCCAGCTTGCCCAGCAGCCAGCGGGTCTTGGCCTGCAGCGCGGCCTCGATGTCGCCCAGGCCGACCCAGCGCGGCGCACGCACCGACAGGCCCTCGGCCGTGACGACCATGCCGATCGAGCAGCGCCGCACGCGCACCAGCTCGTAGCCGACGTTCAGGCCGCCAAGCACGATGGCCTGACGGGCCCGCGGGTGCACGAGCAGCGCATGGGCGGCCGCTTCCGCAGGGGCCGGGCCGGGCGGCTCGCCCAGGCCGGGCAGCTGACGCTGCAGCTCGGCGTGGTCGGCGGGGCCCGGGACGGCGGTCATGCGGACCAGTGTACGGGGGGCCTCCCGGGCCGGCCGCCGCGGGTCTTCAGAGCTGGTTGAGGGGGATCTTCAGGTAGGCCACGCCGTTGTCCTCGGCCGGGGGCAGGTGGCCGGCCCGCACGTTGACCTGCACCGAGGGCAGCATCAGCGTGGGCATGGCCAGGGTGCGGTCGCGGGCGGTGCGCATGGCGACGAAGGTCTCCTCGTCGACCCCGTCGTGGACGTGGATGTTGGCCGCGCGCTGCTCGGCCACGGTGCACACCCAGGCCGGCGCGCGGCCGCCGGGCGGCGGGTAGTCGTGGCAGAGGTGCAGGCGGGTGGCCGGCGGCAGGCTCAGCACGCGGCGGATCGAGCGGTAGAGCGTGCGCGCATCCCCACCGGGGAAGTCGCAGCGCGCGGTGCCGTAGTCGGGCATGAAGAGGGTGTCGCCGACGAAGACATCGTCCCCGACCTGGTAGCTCATGCAGGCCGGCGTGTGGCCCGGGGTGTGGAGGGCGCGGGCCTGGAGCGTGCCGATCGCGAAGACCTCGCCATCGTCGAAGAGCTGGTCGAACTCGCGGCCCTCGGTGTTCATGTCCGGGGCGTTGAACAGGCCCTTGAAGACCTGCTGCACCTCGCGGATGTGACGGCCGATCGCGATGCGGCCGCCAAGCCGGGCCTTCAGCCAGGGCGCGGCCGAGAGGTGGTCGGCATGGGCATGGGTCTCGAGCAGCCAGTCCACCGTGAGGCCCTCGGCCTGCACATGGGCCAGCACGCGCTCGGCGCTGGCGGTGGTGGTGCGCCCGGACTTGGGGTCGTAGTCCAGCACGCTGTCGAGGATGGCCGCGCGCCGGGTGGCCGGGTCGCTGACGATGTGGGTGACGGTGTTCGTCGCCGGGTCGAAGAAGGCGTGGATCGTGGCGTTCATGGCGGGCTCGCTCGGGACACGGGGGCGCCGGAGGCTGCGGCGACGGGCGCGGGGCACCTTTCAATATCAGTCGACAACAATATACCAAGTCTTGAACTATCATGGCCGCATGTCGACCTCGACCGCTGTCCCGGCCCACCGGCCGCGCGATGCGTCCCTCGCCGTCCAGGCCGAGGCCGCCGCGGCCCTGCTGCGCGCCCTGGCCCACCCGGGCCGGCTGCAGCTGCTGTGCGCGCTGGTGGCGGGCGAGTGCTGTGTCGGCGAACTGGCCCAGGCCACCGGCCTGGCCCAGCCCTCCCTCTCGCAGCAGCTCGGCGTGCTGCGGGGCGAGGGCCTGGTCGAGACCCGCCGCGACGGCCGCCGCATCCACTACGCGATCGCCTCCGAGGCGGCGCGGGCGGTGCTCGCGGCGCTGCACGCGCACTTCTGTCCCTCCCCCCACACCCCATCATGACCCTGGACTGGCAAGCCTTCTCCCCCTGGACCGCCCTGGCCGGCGGCCTGCTGATCGGCCTGTCGGCCGTGCTGCTGGTGCTGGGCGCCGGCCGCATTGCCGGCATTGCCGGCATCGTCGGCGGGGCGCTGCAGGCGGTGCTCACCCCGGGCGCCGGCCTGGGCCCGGCGCTGAAGGCCCAGGCCCTGCGCCTGGCCTTCATCGCGGGCCTGCTGGTCTCGCCCTGGCTGTGGCAGCTGGCGGCTCCACTGCCGGCCGCGCAGCAGGTCAGCGGCGGGCTGGGCCTGGTGGTGGCGGGGCTGCTGGTCGGTGTCGGCGTGCGCATGGGCAATGGCTGCACCAGCGGGCACGGGGTCTGCGGCCTGTCGCGGCTGTCGCTGCGTTCGCTGGCGAATGTGGCGGCTTTCATGGGCGCGGGCTTCGCGACCGTCTTCGTGCTGCGCCACGTCCTCTGAATCCCGCGGGAGCCTGCGATGTCTGTCTTCATCTCGGCCCTGTCGGGCCTGATCTTCGGCCTCGGCCTGATCCTCTCGGGCATGGCCAATCCGGCCAAGGTCAGCGGCTTCCTCGACCTGGCCGGGGCCTGGGACCCGAGCCTGGCGCTGGTGATGGGCGGCGCGGTCGGCGTCGGTCTGCTCGGCTTCGCCCGGGCCCGGCGGCGGCGCACGGCCTGGAGCGGCGACCCCATCGAGCTGCCGAGCAGCACGGTGATCGACGCCCGCCTGATCGGCGGCGGCCTGCTGTTCGGCGCGGGCTGGGGCCTCGGCGGCTACTGCCCGGGCCCGGCCCTGGTGGCCGCCGGCAGTGGCAGCGGCGAAGCCCTGCTCTTCGTCGGCGCGATGCTGGTGGGCATGGCCCTGCACGACCGCCTGATCGCGCGGCGCTGAAGCCGCGACCCGGCGCCGGCCGGCGCTAGATGGCTAGATGGCCAGGGGATCGACGTCGATCGCCCAGCGCAGCACGCGCGGCTCGCGCAGGCCGTGCAGCTGCGGCAGCCAGGCGGCCAGCATCTGCTGCAGCGGCGCGCGGCGCGCGGCCTCGATCAGCATCTGGGCCCGCTCGACCCGGGCGACCCGCTGCACCGGGGTCGGCACCGGCGGGAAGCACACCACGCCCGCCGCGGCCGCGGCCTCCGCCCCCAGGGCGGCCGCCGCGGCCAGCCAGGCCTGGGCGGCGTCCTGCGTGCGCGCCTCGGCCCGCAGCAGGGCCAGGTGGGTGGCGGGCGGCAGGCCGGCCTCGAAGCGCTCGCGCCACTGCGCCTCGGCGAAGGCGGCATGGTCGTGGCGGACCAGGGCCTGATAGAGCGGATGCGCCGGGTGCCAGGTCTGCACCCACATCTCGCTCTGGCCGGATTGGCGGGCGTCGCGGCCCGCCCGCCCGGCGGCCTGCATCAGCAGCGAGAACAGGCGCTCGGGCGCCCGGAAGTCGCTGCTGAACAGCGCGGCATCGGGCTGCACGGCGGCCACCAGGGTGATGCGGCGGAAGTCGTGGCCCTTGGCGACCATCTGGGTGCCGACCAGCACGTCGATGTCACCGGCATGCACCTGGGCGAGCTGGGCCTCCAGAGCCCCGACGGCGCGCGTGCTGTCGGCGTCGATGCGGCCGATGCGGGCCCCGGGCAGGCGCTCGGCCAGCTCGTCGGCCAGGCGCTCGGTGCCGCGGCCCAGGGCGTCCAGGTCGGCGTTGCCGCAGTCGGGGCAGTGGCGGGGCACGCGCTCGCTGGCGCCGCAGTGGTGGCAGCGCAGGCTGCGGTCGCCCTTGTGGAAGACACGCCAGGCGCTGCAATGCGGGCAGCCGCTCTTCCAGCCGCAGGCGGCGCAGTGCAGCACCGGCGCATAGCCGCGGCGGTTGAGCAGCACTAGGCTCTGCTCGCCGCGCGCCAGGCGCTGCTGCAGCGCCTCGACCAGGGCCGGGGCGATCAGGCCGGCGGCATGGTCCTCGCGGCGCAGCTGGCCGAGGTCGAGCAGGCGCACCTGCGGCAGCAGCCCCCCGCCGATGCGGCTGGGCATGGCCAGGCGCTGGTAGCGGCCGGCCCCGCCCTCGGCCTGCGGCCGGGCGTTGTGCCAGCTCTCCAGCGAGGGCGTGGCCGAGCCCAGCAGCACCGCAGCGCGCTCCAGCCGGCCGCGCAGCACGGCCAGGTCGCGGGCCGAGTAGCGCGCCCCGTCCTGCTGCTTGTAGGAGGGGTCGTGCTCCTCGTCGACCACCAGCAGGCCCAGGCGGCCGAGCGGGGCGAAGATGGCCATGCGGGTGCCCAGCAGCAGGTCGACCTCGCCGCGCAGCACCTGCAGCCAGTGGCGCAGCCGCAGCGCGGGGCTCAGGCCGCTGTGCAGGCTGAGGATGCGGCGCTCGGGGAAGCGGGCCGCGACGCGGGCCTCCAGCTGCGGCGTGAGGTTGATCTCCGGCACCAGCATCAGCACCTGGCGACCGCCGGCCAGCACGGTCTCGGCGGCGCGCAGGTAGACCTCGGTCTTGCCGCTGCCGGTCACGCCGTCGAGCAGGGTGACGGGCGGCTCGGCCCCGGCTTGGCCGACGCGCTCCAGGCCCAGGGCGGCCAGCACCTCGGCCTGCTCGGGCGTCAGGGGCGGGCGCTCGGGCGCGGGGCCGGGGGCGGGGCGGGCGGCGGCCGCGCGGTCCAGGCGGCGCAGGCGGCGGTCGAGCTGGGTGGCGTCGAGCTTGCGCAGCTCGGCCGGCAGCACGGCCAGGGCCAGTTCGCCCGCGCCGCGCTGGTAGTAGCGGGCCGCGAAGTCGACCAGGGCCCGCCAGGCGGCTGGCAGCGGCGGCAGGCGGTCGAGGACGGCCGCGACCGGGCGCAGCACCCAGCCCTCGCCGGCCGGGGCCTCGGCCGGCCGGGCGGGCGTCCAGGCAATGCCCAGCACCTCGCGCCGGCCCAGCGGCACCCGCAGCAGGGTGCCGGGCGGGATGGGCTGCGTGCAGCCGTAGTCCAGCGGGCCGCTCAGGCCGCTGTGCTGGGGGGTCTCGACCAGCACCCCGAGCACCGCCTCGGCGCCGGGCGCCGCACGGTTCAGGGCCGCCGGCAAGGTCGACACCCCCTCAGCATGCCCGCCCAAGTGCTTGATTCACCGTGGATTTCCAGACTATCCACGGAGTCTGTGGATAACTTTGTGGGAAAACTGCGAGGACCCGCGCTAAGTGCTTGAAGCACAAGGGGCGGGCTTACCCTGGTGCAAAGAGAGGCAGCTCGCCAATCTCTATATGAATCAACAACTTGCACGATAAGCCGTGATCCGTCGTGCTGCATCGCATCAGGGGTGCTAGGGGGTGCGGGGCGGCAGAAATTTGGGGATAAGTCAAGCCCCGCCGGCCCGCCGTGCACCGCCTGCCGGGGTCGGCAGGCGGCCGGACTCGCTCAGGCCCGGACCCGGATCGAGGCCTCGTGCACCGCCTGCAGCAGCGTGGCCACCGCCTCCGGCGGCGTGTACTGGCTGATGCCGTGGCCCAGGTTGAAGATGTGCCCGCCGTGGCGGCCGTCGGCGCGCTGGGGGCGGCCGTAGCGGCTGACCACGGCCTCGGCCTCGGCACGGATGGCGGCCTCGCCGCCGAACAGCACCATCGGATCCAGGTTGCCCTGCAGGGCCACGCGGTCGTCGGTGCGGCGGCGGGCCTCGGCGAGGTCCACCGTCCAGTCCAGCCCGACCACGTCGGCCCCGGTGGCGGCAATCGCCTCCAGCCACAGCCCGCCGCCCTTGGTGAAGACGATGTGCGGGATACGGTGGCCGCCGTGCTCCTTCTTGAGCCCATCCAGCACGCGCTGGGTGTAGGCCAGGCTGAAGCTGCGGAAGGCCGCGTCGGAGAGCACGCCGCCCCAGCTGTCGAAGACCATGACGGCCTGGGCGCCGGCCTCGATCTGCGCGTTCAGGTAGGCGGTCACCGCGGCGGCGTTCACGGCCAGGATGCGGTGCATCAGGTCCGGGCGCTGGTACATCAGGGTCTTGACCTGGCGGTAGTCGTCGCTGCCGGCACCCTCGACCATGTAGCAGGCCAGGGTCCAGGGGCTGCCGGAGAAGCCGATCAGCGGCACGCGGCCGACGCCCTGGGCGTCGCTAAGCGCCCGGCGGATGCTGGACACGGCGTCGAAGACGTAGCGCAGCTTGTCCAGGTCCGGCACCTCCAGCCGGGCCACGGCGGCTTCGTCACGCACCGGGTGGGCGAAGCGCGGACCTTCGCCCTGGGCGAAGCTCAGGCCCAGGCCCATGGCGTCAGGCACGGTGAGGATGTCGCTGAACAGGATGGCGGCGTCGAGCGGGTAGCGGTCCAGCGGCTGCAGCGTCACCTCGGTGGCGTAGGCGGGGCTCGTGGCCAGGCCCATGAAGCTGCCGGCCTTGGCGCGCGTGGCGTTGTACTCCGGCAGATAGCGCCCGGCCTGGCGCATCAGCCAGACGGGGGTGCGGTCGGTGGGCAGGCGCAGGCAGGCGCGCAGGAAGCGGTCGTTGGCCAGGGGCGGCAGGGCGGGTTCGTGCATGCGCGGATTGTCGCCGGCAGGCCTCACGCCGCCCAAGGCGGCAGCCCGGCGCCTGGCGGGCGGCTCAGCGGTCGATCTCCAGCACCAGCGCGCGGGCGGCCTCGGGGCTGAGCTGCAGCAGCTCGCCCAGGGCCGTCCAGTCATCGGGCAGCGCGGGGTTGTCCCAGCCGGCCGCGCTGTGGCGCGCGATGCGCACGGCCAGGCTGACGCAGCGCACCTGCGGATCCCAGGCCTGGCGCTCGTCGGTCATGCGGCGCAGCAGCTCGGGCAGGCCCCAGGCGCGCATCAGGGCCTGCTCGAGCGCGGCCAGCTCGATGCCGAGCAGGGCCTGCTGGGCCTCGGCCGAGCGCAGCGCGGGCTCGGCCGCCTGACGGCGGGCCAGGGCGTCGGCCCGCTCGGGGCCATGGCACCAGAGCAGCAGCTCGGCGAAGTCGTGCAGCAGGGCCGCCACCTGCAGCGCGGCGGCGTCGCCGTCCATGCGGTGCACGGCGAAGCCGAGGGCGAAGTTGGCGCTGCGCCGCGCGCGCCGCAGCACGGCGGCCAGGCCCGCGGGCGCGCCGGGCACGCCGCAGCGGGCCGGATCGACCGCGGCTTCGACCAGCGGCAGCTCGCCCAGGCTGCGGAAGAAGGGGCCGATGCCCAGCAGCAGCAGCGCGGCGGTGACCGTCTCGGGCATGCCGCGGCGGTCCTCGCGGGCGGCCGAGGTGCCCAGGCGGGCGGCGCTGGCGAAGATGCGCAGGGTCATCAGCGGGTCCTGGGCGACGGCCTCGGCGATGCGGTGGGCGTCGACGTCGCCGCGCTCGATCTCGGCCTGGGCCAGGGCGTCGAGGGCGCGCTGGGTGTCGGCCAGCACGGGCACCGGCAGGTCGCAGAAGGCCTCGGTCCAGGCCGGCAGGGAGGCGGGTAGGGGCAGCTGCAGCATGCCCTGAAGCCTGCCTGCCGCGGGCCCGCGGCCAGCCGCGGAGCAGCGCGACAAATGGATACGAATTTCGCCTTTAGCGCCTGCGGCCCCGGCCGAAGAAGGCGAGGTGCACCCCCTCCGCCCCCCTCCGC
>CAYSQO010000015.1:0-33444 GCA_964433315.1 uncultured Rubrivivax sp. | reverse complement strand
TTTTTTTGTGCGCGCAACACAGGCCAGGCCGGCCCGCCTGCCCCGCATCCCGAGGGATTGCCGGGGCAAGCGGGCGGTGCCGGGCCGGTTGCCTGCCCCGGCAGGCGCGGTCTGGCGACTTTCGGAGGGCCTTCCCGGCCCTGCTGTCCGCGACGGGCGCGCCACCAGGCGCCGACCGGCGACGGTTGCGAGGCGCCGGGTCGGGTGGGACGCCGGGGGTCGCCGGCCGTCATGGTTTTTTCGCTCCGCAAGGAGCCCGGATCCTCCGCCCTCGAACGACTGCATGAACGGCCCCGCCGCCATCGAAACGACCGTTACCGGCCTCGGCTACGAGCTGGTCGAGATCGAACGCGCCGCCCAGGGCCTGCTGCGGATCACCATCGACCGCCTGCCCGGCCGCGCCTACCCCTCCGGCGGCGGTGAATTCATCACCGTCGAGGACTGCGAGCTGGTCACCCGGCAGCTGCAGTACGTGCTCGAGGTCGAGGGCGTCGACTACCACCGGCTGGAGGTGTCCTCCCCCGGGCTGGACCGTCCGCTCAAGACCGAGGCGCACTTCGCGCGCTTTGCCGGCGAGCAAGTCCGCATCACCCTCAAGCTGCCCTTCCAGGGTCGCAAGCATTACGAAGGCCGTCTGGCCGCTGCCGCCGGCCCCGAGGCCGGCTGGGAGCTGCATTTCCACGACGGCAAGGCCGACCAAGTGCTCGGCTTCGCGCTGGCCGAGCTGCGCGAGGCGCGCCTGGTGCCGGTCATCGATTTCAAGGGGCGCAAGGCACGCGGCACGCCGCCGCCGGCGCCCGTGCAGGAACACGGAGGTCACGAAGAATGAACCGCGAACTGTTGATGCTGGTGGATGCCATCTCGCGTGAGAAGAACGTCGACCGCGAGGTCGTGTTCGGCGCCGTCGAGCTGGCCCTGGCCTCGGCCAGCAAGAAGTTCCACGGTGCGGAAGTCGACATGCGCGTGTCGATCGACCGCGAGAACGGCCAGTACGAGACCTTCCGCCGCTGGCTGGTCGTGCCCGACAGCGCCGGCCTGCAGAACCCCGATGCCGAGGAGCTGCTCTCCGACGCTCAGGACCGCATCCCCGACATCGAGGAAGGCGACTACATCGAGGAAACCGTCGAGTCGGTGCCCATCGGCCGCATCGGCGCGCAGGCTGCCAAGCAGGTCATCCTGCAGAAGATCCGCGATGCCGAGCGCGAGCAGCTGCTCAACGACTTCCTCTCGCGCGGCGACAAGGTCTTCGTCGGCACCGTCAAGCGCGCCGACAAGGGCGACCTGATCGTCGAGTCGGGCCGGGTCGAAGGCCGCCTCAAGCGCAGCGAGATGATCCCGAAGGAGAACCTGCGCACCGGCGACCGCGTGCGCGCCTTCATCGGCGAGGTCGACACCACCGTGCGCGGCCCGCAGATCATGCTGTCGCGCAGCTCGCCGGCCTTCATGATCGAGCTCTTCCGCCAGGAAGTGCCCGAGATCGAGCAGGGCCTGCTGGAGATCAAGAGCTGCGCCCGCGATGCCGGCAGCCGCGCCAAGATCGCCGTGCTCTCGCACGACAAGCGGGTCGACCCCATCGGCACCTGCGTCGGCGTGCGCGGCTCGCGCGTGACCGCGGTGACCAACGAGCTGGCCGGCGAGCGCGTCGACATCGTGCTGTGGTCCGAGGACCCGGCGCAGTTCGTCATCGGCGCGCTGGCCCCGGCCAACGTCAGCTCCATCGTCGTCGACGAGGAGCGCCATGCCATGGACGTGGTGGTCGACGAGGAGAACCTCGCCATCGCCATCGGCCGCGGCGGCCAGAACGTGCGTCTGGCCAGCGAGCTCACCGGCTGGCGCATCAACATCATGACCGCCGAGGAATCCCAGGCCAAGCAGGCCGAGGAAGTCGACCACATCCGCGTGCTCTTCACCGAGAAGCTCGATGTGGACGCCGAGGTGGCCGACATCCTGATCGCCGAGGGCTTCACCAGCCTCGAAGAGGTGGCCTACGTGCCGCTGCAGGAAATGCTCGAAATCGAGGCCTTCGACGAGGACACCGTCAACGAGCTGCGCACCCGGGCCAAGGATGCGCTGCTGACGATGGAAATCGCCAAGGAAGAGAAGCTGGAGGAGGTCTCCCAGGACCTGCGTGATCTCGACGGCCTCAGCGCCGAGATGATCGCCCAGCTGGCTGATGGCGGGATCCACACCCGCGACGACCTGGCCGACCTGGCCGTCGACGAACTGGTCGAGATGACCGGCGTCGACGAGGCCCAGGCCAAGGCGCTGATCATGAAGGCGCGCGAACACTGGTTCGACGTCTGAGCGCTGTCCGCGCCGCACGCCGCCCTTCATCGCTCAAGCACGCAGTACACCAAGGATTTCGCCCATGGCAGTGACCACCGTCGCCCAGTTTGCCGCCGAGTTGAACCGTCCGGCCAACGCCCTGCTGGAGCAGCTCCAGGCCGCCGGTGTGGCCAAGGGCTCCGTCAGCGACGTGCTGAACGAGTCCGACAAGGAGCGTCTGCTCGACTACCTGCGCCAGTCCCACGGCACCGCCGGCGGGGACCGCAAGAAGATCACGCTGACCCGCAAGTCGACCTCCGAGATCAAGCAGGCCGATGCCACCGGCAAGGCCCGCACGATCCAGGTCGAGGTGCGCAAGAAGCGCGTCTTCGTCAAGCGCGATGACGCGCCGGCCGACTCGGCCGCCCAGGCCGCGGCCGAGGAAGCCGCCGAGGCCGAGCGCCTGGACGCCGAACTCCGCGCTGCCGCCGCGGCAGCCGCCGAGGCCGAGGCCCAGCGCCGTGAAGCCGAGGCCCGTGCCGCCGCCGAGGCCGAGGCGGCCGAGCGCGCCCGCCAGGAAGAAGCGGCCCGCCGCGCCGCCTCCGAGGCCGCCGAGCGTGCCGCCGCCGAAGCCGCCCGCCAGCAGCAGGCGGCCCAGGCCAGCCAGGCCGCCGAGCAGCAGGCCCAGGCCGCCGGGCAGCAGGAGGCCCAGGCCGCCGAGCAGGCCGCCGCCGCCCGCCTGGCCGCCCGCGAGCGCGCGCTGGCCGAAGTCAACGCCGCCCGCGCCGCCGCCGCCGGCCCGCTGAACCGCACCCTGACCGCGGCCCCTCCGGCTCCGGCTCCCGTGCCGGCGCCTGCACCCGTCCCCGCGCCTGCGCCCGCGCCCGTCGCGGCGGCCGCCCCGGTGGCCGAGCCCGCGCCGGCCGCCGAGGCCCCGGTCGCGCCCAAGCCCACGCTGCGCGTGGTCAAGGCGGCCGACATCGAAGCCGAGGAGAAGGCCCGCCAGGCCGAAGCCGACAAGCGCCGCAAGGCCGCCGAGGCCGAGGCGGCCGCCATCCGCGCGATGATGTCTGCCCCCCGCAAGGTGCTGACCGCCAAGAAGCCCGAGGAGCCGCCCAAGCCCGCTGCCACCGCCGGCAAGGACGGCATCAAGGGCACGATCCACAAGCCGGCCGCCAAGCCGGGCGCCCCGGGCGCTGGCGCGAACGCGGCCAAGCCGGGCGAGAAGAAGTCGGTCAAGTCCGAGAAGCTCTCGTCGAGCTGGGCCGATGATGCCGCCAAGAAGCGCGCCGCCGCCGGCAAGGGTGGCGGCAGCGGCCGCAGCGACAACAGCCGCGGGGGCTGGAAGGCGCCGCGCGGCGGCCGCCGCGGCGAGCGGGGCGACAGCGAGTCGACCTTCGTCGCGCCGACCGAAGCCCAGGTCTACGAGGTCCACGTGCCCGAGACCATCTCGGTGGCCGACCTGGCGCACAAGATGTCGGTCAAGGCCAGCGAGGTCATCAAGAAGATGATGATGCTGGGCCAGATGGTCACCATCAACCAGCAGCTCGACCAGGAGACGGCGATGATCGTCGTCGAGGAAATGGGTCACAAGGCCTTTGCGGCCAAGCTCGACGACCCCGATGCCTTCCTGGAAGAGGAACACGCCGCGCAGAACGTCGAGGCGCTGCCGCGTCCCCCGGTGGTCACCGTCATGGGCCACGTGGACCACGGCAAGACCTCGCTGCTCGACCGCATCCGTGCGGCGCGCGTGGCGGCGGGTGAGGCCGGCGGCATCACCCAGCACATCGGCGCCTACCACGTCGAGACCGAGCGGGGCGTGATCACCTTCCTCGACACCCCGGGTCACGAGGCCTTCACGGCCATGCGGGCCCGCGGCGCCAAGGCCACCGACATCGTCATCCTGGTGGTGGCGGCCGACGACGGCGTGATGCCGCAGACCAAGGAAGCCATCCACCACGCGAAGGCGGCCGGCGTGCCCATCGTCGTGGCGATGAACAAGATCGACAAGCCCGATGCCAACCTGGAGCGCCTGAAGGGCGAGCTGGTGGCCGAGCAGGTGGTGCCCGAGGAATTCGGCGGCGAGTCGCCCTTCGTGCCCGTGTCGGCCAAGACCGGCCTGGGCATCGACGAACTGCTCGAACAGGTGCTGCTGCAGGCCGAGGTGCTGGAGCTCACCGCCCCGGTCGAGGCACATGCCAAGGGCCTGGTGATCGAAGCCAAGCTCGACAAGGGCCGCGGCCCGGTCGCCACCGTGCTGGTGCAGAGCGGCACGCTCAAGAAGGGCGATGTCGTGCTGGCCGGCGCGAGCTACGGCCGCGTCCGCGCCATGATCGACGAAGACGGCAAGACCACCGACAGCGCCGGCCCCTCGATCCCGGTCGAGATCCAGGGCCTGACCGAGGTGCCCGCCGCCGGTGACGAGTTCATGGTGCTGGCCGACGAGCGCCGGGCCCGCGAGATCGCCACCTTCCGTCAGGGCAAGTACCGCGACGTGAAGCTGGCCAAGCAGCGCGCCGCCACGCTCGAGAACATGTTCGAGAACCTCGGCCAGGGCGCGGCCCAGGTCCTGCCGCTGATCGTCAAGGCCGACGTGCAGGGCTCGCAGGAGGCGCTGGCCACCTCGCTGCTCAAGCTGTCGACGCCTGAGGTCAAGGTGCAGATCGTGCACGCCGCGGTCGGGGGCATCAGCGAGTCCGACGTCAACCTGGCGATCGCTTCCAAGGCGGTCATCATCGGCTTCAACACGCGGGCCGATGCCGGCGCGCGCAAGCTGGCCGAGGGCAACGGCGTCGACCTGCGCTACTACAACATCATTTACGACGCGGTCGACGAGATCAAGGCGGCCATGGGCGGCATGCTGGCCCCCGAGCAGCGCGAGGAAGTCATCGGCACCGCCGAGATCCGCACCGTCTTCGTCGCCTCCAAGATCGGCACCGTCGCCGGTTGCATGGTCACGAACGGCAAGGTCACCCGCAACGCGCGCTTCCGCCTGCTGCGCGAGAACGTGGTCATCTACACCGGCGAGCTGGAGTCGCTCAAGCGCATGAAGGACGATGTGCGCGAGGTCGCCGAAGGCTTCGAGTGCGGCATCAAGCTCAAGAACTACAACGACATCAAGGAGCTGGACGTGCTGGAGGTCTTCGAGATCAAGGAGATCGCGCGCACGCTCTGACCGCCCGCCGGTCAGCCGCTGCAGCCCCCGACGTCCCCGGCCCGGCCGCCTGCAGGCTGCCGGGCCGTCGCGTTCCCGCCCCGTCCTCTCCCGAGTCCCCGTCCGCATGCGAACCAAGCGCAACCTTCCGAACCGCAGCTTCCGCGTCGCCGACCAGATCCAGCGCGATCTGTCGGAGCTGATCCGCGAGCTGAAGGATCCGCGCATCGGCCTGCTGACGATCAGCGGCGTGCAGGTGACGCCCGACTACGCCCATGCCACCGTGCACTTCTCGCTGCTGGTCGGTGATCCGGCAGCCTGCGAGGAAGGCCTGAACGAGGCCGCCGGCTACCTGCGCAACGGCCTGTTCAAGCGCCTGGCCATCCACACCGTGCCGACGCTGAAGTTCCGCTTCGACCGCACCACCGAGCGCGCCGCCGACATGAACGCGCTGATCGCCCAGGCCAACGCCAGCCGCGCGCTCGACGACGAGCCGGGCCAGCCCTGAAGCCCATGCGCCCGAACGCCGCCCGTCCCGCCCGCCTGCCGCGCCGTGCGCTGCATGGCGTGCTGCTGCTCGACAAGCCCCTGGGCTGGACGAGCAACGACGCGCTGCAGAAGGTCAAGGGCATGATGCGCGCCGAGAAGGCCGGCCACACCGGCACGCTCGATCCCCTGGCCAGCGGCCTGCTGCCGCTGTGCTTCGGCGCCGCCACCAAGTTCAGCCAGGTCAGCCTGGACGCCGACAAGCGCTACCGCGCCACCCTGCAGCTCGGCGAGACCCGCGTCGGCGGCGACCGCGAGGGCGAGGTGCTGCTGCGCCGTCCCGAGGCCGTGGCCGCGCTCGACCGCGCCCGCCTGGAGGCGGCCTGCGCCGCCCTGCGCGGCCCGCAGTGGCAGACGCCGCCGATGCAGTCCGCGCTCAAGCACGAGGGCCGGGCGCTCTACGACTACGCGCGCGCCGGCATCGAGATCGCCCGCGAGCCGCGTCGCATCACGGTTCACAGCCTCGACATCGATCACTGGCAGGCTGACACGCTGGAGATCGACGTCCGCGTGAGCAAGGGCACCTACATCCGACAGCTGGCCGAGGACCTGGGCGAGGCCCTGGGCTGCGGTGCGCACCTGGCCGGCCTGCGCCGCCTGGCCAGCGGGCCCGTGAGCCTGGACGGCGCCCTGGGCCTGGACGCCCTGCAGGCCCTGACGCCGGCCGAGCGCGAGGCCCGCCTGCTGCCGCCGGATGTGCTGCTGGCCGACTGGCCCGCGCATCACCTGGAGGCCGAGGAGGCCGCCCGCTTCCTCACCGGCCTGCGCCGCCGCGTGAAGGCGGCCGAGGCCGAGGGCGTGCGCGTCTACGGCCCGCCGCCGCCGGCGGCCTGGGCGGCCGGCCACCGCGCACCGGTCTTCCTGGGCAGCGCCCGCATCGTGGCGGGCGAGCTGATTCCCCTGCGCCTGCTGAGCCCGCCCGAGGTGCAGGCCCTGGCCGAAGGCCCCGGCCCGATGCCCGAACGCCCGCCGGACGACCCCGTCCGGGCGGCCCCGGCCCTGGCCGGCTGAGCTTCCCGCGCGGGTCGGCCCCTGCGGCCTGGCCTGCCTCCCGGTTGCCCTGCGGCAGCCGGTCCCCGGTCGGCCTGCCGCTTGCATGTCGCCCGCAGCTTCCTCGCGATGCGGCCCCGGCCGCGCCGCCCCCGCATCCGAACGAACCGTCCCGAGAGTTTCCCGATGAGCACCACCCGCCAGATTCGCAACGTCGCGATCATTGCCCACGTCGACCACGGCAAGACCACCCTGGTCGACCAGCTGCTGCGCCAGAGCGGCACCTTCGCCGAGCACGAGAAGGTCGTCGACACCGTGATGGACAACAACGCCATCGAACGCGAGCGCGGCATCACCATCCTGGCCAAGAACTGCGCGGTCAGCTGGGAAGGCACGCACATCAACATCGTCGACACCCCGGGCCACGCGGACTTCGGCGGCGAGGTGGAGCGCGCGCTGTCCATGGTCGACGGCGTGGTGCTGCTGATCGACGCCCAGGAAGGCCCGATGCCGCAGACGCGCTTCGTGACCAAGAAGGCGCTGGCCCTGGGCCTCAAGCCCATCGTGCTGGTCAACAAGGTCGACAAGCCGGGCGCCAAGCCGCAGGCCGTGGTGAACGCGGCCTTCGACCTCTTCGCCAACCTGGGCGCGACCGACGAGCAGCTCGACTTCCCCGTGGTCTACGCCTCGGGCATCAACGGCTGGTCCAGCCTGGACGAGGGCGCGCCGGGCGCGCAGTGGGGCCCCGACATGTCGGCCCTGTTCAACACCATCCTCAAGCACGTGCCGCCGCAGCAGGGCGACCCGGCGGCGCCGCTGCAGCTGCAGATCTCGGCGCTGGACTACTCCAGCTTCGTCGGCCGCATCGGCGTGGGCCGCATCAGCGCCGGCACGCTCAAGCCCAACATGGACGTGGTGGTGATGGAGGGTCCGGAGGGCAAGAGCATCAAGGGCCGCGTCAACCAGGTGCTGACCTTCCAGGGCCTGGACCGCGTGCAGACCACCGAGGCCGGCCCGGGCGACATCGTGCTGATCAACGGCATCGAGGACATCGGCATCGGCGTGACCGTGACCGACCCGCTCAACCCGGCGCCGCTGCCCATGCTCAAGGTCGACGAGCCGACGCTGACCATGAACTTCTGCGTCAACACCAGCCCGCTGGCCGGCCGCGAAGGCAAGTTCGTCACCAGCCGCCAGATCTGGGACCGCCTGCAGAAGGAGCTGCAGAGCAACGTCGCGCTGCGCGTCAAGGAGACCGACGAGGACGGCATCTTCGAGGTCTGCGGCCGCGGTGAACTGCACCTGACCATCCTGCTGGAGAACATGCGCCGCGAGGGCTACGAGCTGGCTGTCTCCAAGCCGCGCGTGATGTTCAAGGACATCGACGGCGTGAAGAGCGAGCCCATGGAGCTGGTCACCGCCGACGTCGAAGAGCAGCACCAGGGCGGCGTGATGCAGGCCCTGGGCCTGCGCAAGGGCGAGATGATCAACATGGAGCCGGACGGCCTGGGCCGCGTGCGCCTGGAGTACCGCATCCCGGCCCGCGGCCTGATCGGCTTCAGCAACGAGTTCATGAACCTGACCCGCGGCTCGGGCCTGATCTCGTCGATCTTCGACGGCTACGAGGCCCACAAGGGCGAGATCGGCGGCCGCAAGAACGGCGTGCTGATCAGCATGGACGACGGCGAGATCTTCACCTACGCGCTGGGCAAGCTGGACGACCGCGGCCGCATGTTCGTCAAGCCCAACGACCCGGTCTACGAGGGCATGATCGTCGGCATCCACAGCCGCGACAACGACCTGGTGGTCAACGCCACCCGCACCAAGCAGCTGACCAACTTCCGCGTCTCGGGCAAGGAAGACGCGATCAAGATCACCCCGCCGATCGAGTGCACGCTGGAGTACGGCGTGGACTTCATCGACGACGACGAGCTGGTCGAGATCACGCCCAAGAGCATCCGCCTGCGCAAGCGCCACCTGAAGGAGCACGAGCGCAAGCGGGCCAGCCGCGAGATGGCGGTCTGATCCGCCGGGTCCCGGAGCCCGCCGCACCATGCAGATCCAGACCGCTCGCCTGCGGCTTGAGGTCGAGCAGGGCGGCCCCGTCGACGGGGCCCCGCTGCTCATGATCATGGGCCTGGGCATGCAGCTGATCGACTGGCCGGAGGGCTTCGTCGGCATGCTGCAGGACCGCGGCTTCCGCACGATCTGCTTCGACAACCGCGATGCCGGCCTGTCCGAGCGCTGCGACGCGCTGGGCACGCCCAACCTCGCCTGGCAGGGCCTGAAGCACTGGCTGCACCTGCCGGTCCATGCGCCCTACACGCTGGAGGCCCTGGCCGAGGACAGCCTGGCGCTGCTGGATGCGCTGGGCCTGGCGCGTGTGCATGTGCTGGGCATCTCGATGGGCGGCATGGTGGCCCAGCTGCTGGCCGCCCGTGCACCCCAGCGCGTGCGCAGCCTGGCCCTGATGATGAGCAGCAGCGGGGCCCGTGAACTGCCCGGCCCGCGCCCCATCGCCCGCGAGGCCATGCTGTCGCGACCGGCCAGCTCGCTGGAGGACGCCCTGGTCGAGCACCAGGTCCGTGTCTTCACCGCCCTCGGCAGCCCCGGCTTCCCGCCCGAGCCGCAGGCCCTGCGCGCGCGCTGCCTGCGTGCCGTGCGCCGCGCCCGCGAGGGCGGGCCCGGCGCCGCCGCCGGCTACGTCCGCCAGCTGACCGCCGTGGCCGCCAGCCCCGACCGCAGCCCGCTGCTGCCGGCGCTGCGCATGCCGACCCTGGTCGTGCATGGCGAGGACGATCCCCTGCTGCCACCGGCCTGCGGCGAGCAGCTGGCCCGGCTGATCCCGGGGGCGCGGCTGGACCGCATCCCCGGCCTCGGCCACGACCTGCCGCCCGCCCTGTGGCCGCGCTTCGCCGACGCGATCGCCGCCAACGCCCTGCGCGACCCGGCCTGATCGGCCGCGTCCCCGACCTGCCCCCTGCCCGTGGACTCCACGTCTCCCGTCGTCCCGCCGCGGCCCGATCCGGCCTCGCCCTGGCGCCTGTGCGTCGCGCCGATGCTCGACTGGACCGACCGCCACTGCCGTGTCCTGCACCGGCTGCTGAGCCGCCGCGCGCGGCTCTACACCGAGATGGTGACCACCGGCGCGCTGATCCACGGCGACCGTCATCGCCATCTCGACTTCGACGCTCGCGAGCACCCGCTTGCCCTGCAGCTCGGCGGCAGCGAGCCCGCCGACCTGGCGGCCTGCGCCCGGCTGGCCGAGGCCTGGGGCTACGACGAGGTCAACCTGAACTGCGGCTGCCCCAGCGAGCGCGTGCAGCGCGGCGCCTTCGGGGCCTGCCTGATGGCCGAGCCGGCCCTGGTCGCCGACGGGGTCAAGGCCATGCGTGACGCGGTCGGGCTGCCGGTCACCGTCAAGCACCGCATCGGCCTGGGCCGCAGCGAGGACTACGGCTTCGTGCGCGACTTCGTCGGCACCGTGGCCGAGGCCGGCTGCACCGTCTTCATCGTCCACGCCCGCAACGCCTGGCTGGAAGGCCTGAGCCCCAAGGAGAACCGCGAGGTGCCACCGCTGCGCCACGACTGGGCGCTGCGCCTGAAGGCCGACTTCCCCGCGCTGACCTTCGTCGTCAACGGCGGCCTGGCCGAGCTGCCTGACCTGGCCGCACAGCTGCAGGGCCTGGAGGGCGTGATGGTCGGCCGGGCGGCCTACCACCAGCCCTGGCGCCTGGCGGCCTGGGACGCCACCTTCTTCGGCGAGCCCGCGCCGGCCACCGCCGCCAGCCGCGACGCGGTGGAGGCGGCCTTCGTCGACTACATGGCCGCCCTGCCGGCCGGCACCCCCTGGACCCACGCCGCGCGCCACATGCTGGGGCTGCGCGACGGCCAGCCGGGTGCGCGCCGCTGGCGGCAGGTCTGGTCCGACCACCGGCTCAAGCACGCGCCGGTGCGCGAGGTCGCGGCCCAGGCCCGCGACGCCTGCCGCGATCCCGCGCAGGCAGTCACGCTGGTCGCCTGAACGCGCGGTTCCGGCTTGCAGGAGCCCGGGGCCGCCGACTCGGCGCCACGGGGCAGGGCTAGAATTTCTCGCAGTCCTCGGCACAGACCTCGCTTGTGTCGGCGCTTGACCCGGGCGGATGCACCGTCCCCCACCCAGCCGCGAACGCCTGCTCCCGACCGGATCGGCCGGACGTTCGTTTTCCACACACCGCGAGTCCGAGGGGGTTCCTTACGTGAACAAGAGTGAGCTGATCGACCTGATTGCCCAGCAAGCCGACATCTCCAAGGCCGCTGCCGGCCGTGCGCTGGAGGCGCTGATCACCGGGGTGACCAAGAGCCTCAAGAAGGGCGACAGCGTCTCGCTGGTCGGCTTCGGCACCTTCGCGGTGACCAAGCGGGCCGGCCGCGTCGGCCGCAACCCGCGCACCGGCGCGGAGATCAAGATCAAGTCGGCCAAGGTGCCGAAGTTCCGTCCGGGCAAGGCCCTGAAGGACGCGCTCAACTGAGGACTCCGGCTCCGGGGTCCGCACGGCGCGGGTGCTTAGCTCAGTCGGTAGAGCGGCGCCCTTACAAGGCGTAGGTCGGGGGTTCGAGCCCCTCAGCACCCACCACCGCACCGGTCCAGCCCCGACGGCTACACTGCGGCGCCCCGCCCCGGGGCTCCGGACACAAGGCGAACCCCGGTTCGCCTTTTTTGTTTCTCACGCGCTGCGCACCGTCCACGATGTTCGACTTCGTCCGCAACAACCAGCGGGTCCTGCAGTTCATCCTTGTGCTGCTGATCTTCCCGTCCTTCGTCTTCCTCGGCCTGCAGGGCTATGACGGCTTCAAGGAGGGCGGCGGCCCTGCCGCCGAAGTCGGCGAGCTCAAGATCAGCGCGGCCGAGTGGGATGCCGCCCACCGCAGCAACATCGACCGCCTGCGCGCGCAGGACGCCGAGCTGGACATCAAGCAGCTCGACACGCCCGAGGCCCGTGCGCAGACCCTGCAGAGCATGCTGCGCGAGCGCACCCTCATCCTGGCGGCGGTCAAGCAGCATCTGGCCGTGTCGGACGAGCGCCTGAGTCGGCTCTTCCAGACGAATGCCGACTTCGCCTTCCTGCGCAATCCGGACGGCACCCTGAACCGCAGCCTGATCGAGGCTCAGGGCATGAGCGTGGCCCAGTTCGAGGCCCGCCTGCGCCAGGACCTGGCCGTGCGCCAGGTGCTGCTGGGCATCGGCAACAGCCCGACCGGCTCGCGCGTGGCGGCCGAGTCGGCGCTCGACGCGCTCCTGCAGCGCCGCGAGGTGCGCCTGGCCCGCTTCGACGCCGGCCGCTACCTCGACAAGGTCCAGCCGACCGAGGCCCAGCTGGAGGCCCACTACCAGGACCCGGCCCAGGCCGAGGCCCTGTCGACGCCGGAGCGGCTGAAGATCGAGTACCTCGTGCTCGACGCCACGCAGATCGCCGCCAAGGTGCAGCTCACCGAAGCCGAGGTGCAGGCCGCCTACGACGCCAACGCCGCGCTCTACAGCCAGCCCGAGGAGCGTCGCGCCCGCCACATCCTGATCCAGTCCGATCCCAAGGACCCGGCCGACAAGCGCGACGCGGCGCGGGCCCGGGCCGCCGAGATCCTGGCCCTGCTGCGCCAGAAGCCCGAGCGCTTCGCCGAGCTGGCCAAGGAGCGCTCCGAGGACAAGGGCTCGGCCGCCAAGGGCGGGGACCTGGACTTCTTCGGCCGCGGCGCCATGGCCAAGCCCTTCGAGGACATGGTCTTCAAGATGCCGGTCGGCGCCATCAGCGAGCTCGTCGAGACCGAGTTCGGCTTCCACATCATCCAGACCACCGGCGAGCGCGGCAAGGGCAAGCGCAGCTTCGCCGAGGTCCGCGAGGAGCTGGAGGGCACGCTGCGCAAGGAACGCGCGCAGAAGCTCTACGCCGAGCAGGCCGAGCTCTTCAGCAACCTGGTCTACGAGCAGTCCGACAGCCTGAAGCCGGCGGCCGACAAGCTCGGCCTGAGCCTCCAGACCGCCTCGCTCATCGGCCGCAGCCCGGTCAAGGACGACAAGCTCAGCCCCCTGGGCAATGCCAAGTTCGTGGCCTCCGTCTTCAGCGAGCCGGTGCTCAAGGAAAAGCGCAACACCGAGGCCATCGAGCTGGGTGGCAACCGCCTGGCGGCGGCCCGCGTGGTCGACTACCGCGAGAAGCGCAAGCTCAGCTTCGAGGAGGCGCGCGAGATCGTCCGCAGCCGCGTCGCCCTGAACCTGGCGGCCGAGCAGGCCCGCAAGGACGGGCAGGCCCAGCTCGCCCAGTGGCAGACCGCGGCCGGCGCGGCCGGTGCCGAGGCGGGCCTGACGGCTCCGGTTACCGTCTCGCGGCCCGATCCCAAGGGCCTCAAGCCGGCGGCGCTGGATGCCGTGCTGGCAGCCCCGGTCGACAAGCTGCCGGCCTGGATCGGCCTCGACCAGGGGCCCGAGGGCTACCTGATCGCACGCGTCGAGAAGGTGCTGCCGCGCGACCCGGCCGCCGGCGACCCCAAGCAGCTGCAGGGCCAGTACGCGGCGCTGTGGGCCTCGGTCGAATCCGATGCCTACGTCGAAGCGTTGAAGGCGCGCTACAAAGCGCGCGTCCTCGACCCCAAGGCCGCCAAGTCGGTGGAAGCCGCGGGCCGCTGAGCTATACTCTCGCTTCTCTGCGGTGGCTGTAGCTCAGTTGGTAGAGTCCCAGATTGTGATTCTGGTCGTCGTGGGTTCGAGTCCCATCAGCCACCCCATCCCAGCGTTCCATCAGGTCCCATGCCGGACCGAACTTCCCGCCAAATCAACGACTTAGCCGGTCGCTTGAGTCAGGAAGGTTCCTGCCGTCCCACGGCAGCGCAGCGCAAGTAGGGGAACATGTAGGGGAACAAATGGCGTTCGTCATGCCATTTGGAGCTTTGTTCCCCTATGCTCACCGACAAGCAGTGCAAGAACGCGTTCTGCCCAGAGGGCAAAGCCCGCGCACGGGCGACCGATTCAGGTGGTCTCTACCTCGAAGTTGCCGGCGCCGGGTCCAAGCGCTGGTTCTGGAAGTACTACTTCGACGGAAAAGAGAAGCGCCTCTCCTTGGGTTGCTACCCTGAGGTCAGCCTCAAGGATGCTCGGGCCGCTCGAGACGATGCGCGGAAGCAACACCAATCAGGCATCGACCCGGTGCTCGCAAGGCAGGTCGACCGTCTCAGTTCCCGGTTCGACGCCAACGCCAGCTTCGAGGTGACCGCGCGCGAGTTCCACGCGACCAAGAAGGTCGGCTGGAGCGATCACTACGCCAAGCGCTGGATGGAGCGCCTCGAGAAGGACATCTTCCCCTGGCTGGGCAAGCTTCCGCTCTCCCAGATCGGCGCACCGATGCTGCTGCAGACGCTGCGGCGCGTCGAGGCACGTGGCACGCGCGAACTGCCTCACTCTCTGCTGGAAGCCTGCGGGCAAGTGTTTCGATACGGCGTTGCGACCGGACGTTGTGAGCGCAGCCCCGCTTCGGATCTGCGCGGCGCACTGAAGCCGGTGCTAACCAGGCACGTCTCGGCGATCGTCGAGCCCGATCAGGTCGGCGACTTGATGCGCGCGATCGACGGCTACCACGGTCACCCCGTCACCCGGGCGGCACTGCTTCTGTCGGCGCTGCTCTTCCAGCGGCCAGGGAATATCCGGCAGATGGAGTGGGCCGAACTGGATCTCGAGGGAAAGATGTGGGCGATACCCTCCGCCAAGATGAAGCGGACAAAGCGGGAGAAGATCAACGGAAGACCGCATCTGGTTCCGCTCGCCAGCCAGGCTGTGGACGCTCTGAAGGACCTGATGCCGCTGACCGGCCGAGGGCGATACGTGTTTCCGTCCCTGATCAGTGCCAAGCGGCCGATGAGCGAAAACACGGTCCGCGTTGCCCTGCGCCGGCTAGGCTTCGACAACGAGACGATGACTCCCCATGGATTCCGGGCGATGGCCCGTACCGTGATGGTGGAGCGGCTCAACGTGGCGCCCGACGTGATCGAGGCCCAGCTGGCACATGGGAAGTCCGGCCCTCTGGGCGCTGCCTACGACAGGGCGGAGTTCATCGAACAGCGGCGCGACATGATGAGCGCCTGGGCCGACTACCTGGACTCCTTGAAGAACTGCCGCACTCCGGGGCAGCGTCCCGCTGTGCCCTGCGAGCCCACGCGGGAGAGCACCACGGAAGTCTGATGTTTGTGTAGGCTTCCTCCGGACCGACCAGAGACGGCTCAGGTGTTGGCCCTCAAAGGTCGTTTCGGACACAGGCTGCAACAGCGTGAAGCTCAAAGGCTAGGACACTGTCTTCCGTGAGCTTGAGTTGACCTCACTTCAAATGCGAATGCTGGCCTTCTTGGTGCTTGTCCTTGCGGGTGCCCTGGCCGGGTGGGCGATAGGGCAGGACGAAGCTTTGGCCACGCGGCTTGTCCTCGCGGCGGTCGGCGCCCTCGTGGGGGCTGCAGTGGGGGGTGCGCTGCTCAAGATTGGGCGGGGGCAGGTGTCTCGATCGCTCACAGCCAATCCCATTCCAGGTTCCGGCGTGACTTCCGAGGACCTCGCGGCCAACTACTGGCGCGACAAGGGACACCCACCCTTCATGAAGCCGCCTGAGGGGGACCCGCCATCTCGCGGGCCCGATTGACTACCGCTTGATGATCCCCTTCACCGCGTCTTTGGCATCTTGGAAGGTCTCGGCCGCGTCCCGGGCCACTTGCCTTGCGGTGCCTTTGAATAGCGACTGCCGTGGGGAAATCGTGCCGTCGTCGGCGCGCCCGGGGCTCCGCTCGTCATCGAACTCTTGCCGTCGAGCAGCAGTCCGGCCACGCAGATCGTCCGACGACGTCTGAATCTGCTGGCGAATGTCGCTTGGTTCGGGCGCAGGTTGTGCCGGTGGAGCGACTGGAAGAGGAGCCTGACGAACCGCGCCCGTCGCTCTTCGATATGTTGCGTCAATGTCCGGCGTGATGCGCGGGTCACCGCTGTTGGTCGTGTACAGATGGCGGACGTCGTCGAAGGATGACGGCATGCCAGTGCCGTCGCTGAAGTTTCGGGTTGGAGCCAGCGCCTGTCGGGCAAGTTCAGCGCTCAGCAGTTGTTGAGCGGACGCGCTGGTACCACCGTACTGTTCAGCGTACCGAGTGAACATCGCTAGGTTGTAGGGATCCTGCGCAATGTCGATTGAAATCGAATCGCCCCTCTCCCTGGCCACGGCAAGCCGCTCAGAGAACGCGGTGCGATCGGCAAGGGAAGCATCTGCGCGGGCGGAGCGCGCGGTTGTGGTGGCGATCCTCGACGACAGTTCGCGTGCTTCGCGAGCATCGGTGGCTACAAGGCTCGCGACGGAACTGTCGCGCGACACACGATCGCCGAACTGCTTGAACTCCGAGGCCTGCTCGGACGTGAGCGCACCAAGCACCTTCCGCTCGTCTGCACTCAGTCCGGACAGGTAGGTCTTGTCTGCACTCGCGTTCAGTTGGGCGCCAACGAACCGCGCATTGAATCCGGCGTGACCTGTAACGCCAAGCGCAATGCGAGCAACCTGAGACTGTGTCAGCCCAGTGGACTCGGAAACGCTTCGGGAGATCTGGTCCAGCCGATCGATGGTTTGCCCCATCTGTTCGAAGCTGCTGGATGTCGACCCCGTGCTGCTCCGCGATGACTTCAGCTTTGCCAAGCCCTTGGTGAACGCCTCGGACAGCACCGCCGAACGTTCGGTGCTGGCAGCGACCGCCTCGCTGCGAGCTGCGTCGACCTGGCGGCTGGCGTCCTGCACGTCCTGTTCGCTCACGCGCATCGATACGACCCGGGACGCGTAGCCCTGGTTGCGCAGCAGGCTGACGGCGGTCCGGCCGGTCAGCATGTTCGACGAGAAGGTGTTGCCGCTGATGTCGTTCTGCCAGTTGCTCATGAACGCGGACGTCCGGTTCGGCGCGAGACGGATCTGGTCCATCGAGACATTGCCCATGCTCAGGTTGCCGGCCGCGGCGCCTGCCGTGGCGCCGGCCACCATCGACTGCAGGCCCGAGAGACCGCCCACCAGCGCGGTGCCAAAGGTCTCCATCCGCTTGAGCGCCGCCCAGGCGATGAACGGGATGCTGATGGCCAGGTAGCCCACCACCGCCTCGCCGGAAATCGCCCGCGAGTAGATCGTCGATGCCGTCTGCAGCGACAGGGCCTTGGCGCCGCTGCCCAGGTCAGCCGCCGCCGCGAGGTCGTAGGCGGCGTAGATCGATGCCATGTAGTTGAGCACGGCATACAGCGGCGGCCAGAGCTGGATCCAGATCAGCACCGCGGCATAGCCCTTGAAGGCCAGCATGGTCTCGCGCCCGCTGGTCAGCAGCATCAGCAGGACAAGGAGAGGGAACAGCGCGTAGGTGATGGCCTCGATCACGTTGCGGAACACCGGCAGCGCCTGCTCGGCGACCTTGCCGGCGTTCAGCCAGGCCGCGTTCTGCTGCGCCACGGACTGCGCCCGCCCGACGGCCAGCACCATGGCCGCCGGGTCGTTCACCTTCTGACCGATGATGTTGCTGGTGTCGTTGATCGCATTCAGCACCGCGTTCTGGCGGATCAGGTCCGCCGCCGTCGCGGCCGCAGTTGCAATGCTGTTCTTCAAGTAGGCCTGCTGGATCTGCCCGGCGATGGCGGCGTTGGCGGCCGCAGCCGGCAGCGTCGGATTGAGCTGGAAGGCGAGCTTGCCCTGGATGCGGGTCAGCTGCGCCGGCAGCCGGCCGTTGAGGTTCGTGTAGGCGTTCGGGCAGGTGTCGACGGTGATCGAGCCGCCGGCGCTGGTCAGGGTCGTGAAGCGGGCCGGGTTGGGCGATGCCATCAGCGCCCACACGTCGTCCGAACTCGAGAACGTGCCCGGATCGACCGTGCCGTCGATCAGGTCGTACATCGTGCAGTTGTGGATGAAGTTGACCAGGTCCGTGCGGAAGTTCGGATCCTGGAAGGCGACGCCGCCTGTCTCCCGGATGAGGCGGTTGCCGAACATCAGGCCGTTCTTCTCGTAGCTCAGTTCGCTCGGCAGGGCGCCGACCCCCGGAATGACCTGGAAGGCCGTCTCGAACAGGCCCGTGAGCGTGTGCCCGACCGTGCTGGTGACGCTGCCGAGGAAGGCCACGCCGAACGGGACGTTGGCCACCACCTTCACGGCGGATCCGCCGGTCTTGTCGACGACGCCCACGGTCACCCGCGGCACGATGAGGACGGAGAACACCAGCAGCACCGTGGCCAGCCACTTCCAACCCTGCAGCTTCTCGGGCGCGAAGGCGTAGGCCACCAGCGCCGCGATGAAACCGCAGAAGGCCACCGCGGCGACCGCCGCCATGTAGTCGCCAGAGCCGTGGATGGCTGCCGCAGCGTTGAAGATGCCGAACAGGCTGTCGGCGTTCTGGTAGGCGTAGATCTCCCACATGCGTCGCTCCAGGGGATTGGCCCGCCTCCGGGTTGCTGGCGTGGTGCCCGCGGAATCGGTCCTGCCGACCGATGTGTCAGCGGGCCTGGAAGGCCGCCTGCTGCCCCAGCATGTCCATCACGTGCTGGGGCATGCTCGACCGCAGCTGCCGCTCGAGCTGCTCCAGGTGGCTGGACACGGCCCGGAACGAGCCGACCTTCTGGTACAGCAGATTCTTCTCCTGCGACAACTGCAGCAGCATGGCCTGGGCCCGCTGCCTCACCAGGTTGGCGCGATCCCGCTGGGTCTGCTGCAGGGTGTAGTCCTTGTCGAGGGCTGCCATGCCCACGCGCAGGTTACGCTCCAGGAAGACGTAGGCGTAGTCGGCCGCGATCACGTCGCGGTACTGCGCTATCAGGCTGTCGGACAGCCCGGAACCGGGGATCGTCGCGCCGATCGAGAGCATCTTGTAGACGGGTTCGGTGGTCTGGTTGACGAAGCCGACCTCCGCCGAGTTGTTCGGGATCGCTGTGCGCGTGGCGATCTTGTCGGCGATCGAGCGCATCATGGTCTCGACGCGGGCGGTGAAGGGCGTGTGCGTGTAGCTGGTGTTCAGCGTCACCACGTCGCAGTCGGTGTAGTTGTTGCACCGGAGAAGGTGCTGCGTGACGTTGGTGCCGGTGCCCGCCGCCTGGCCGTACAGCAGCTGGCTGATCGAGGTGATCGTCGGCGCCACGGGTTCGGGGTCGCGCGCCGCATCCTCGGCGTAGAAGATCACCGTGCCGACGATGCTCATGATGAGCTCGCGCTCCTGGTCGTCGAGGTAGGTGCCGGTGCGCTGCAGCGCCTTCCAGGTCAGGTTGCCGACGAAGGGCGCCTTATTGCGGAGGTTGGCGTCGCCCGAGGATCGGGCCGAGGCCAGGATGCCGGGGCGGTCGGTCGCGCAGCGGCGGCGCGCGGCATCGCGATCGGTCTCCAGGCCCATCTCGATGGCCAGGTCGGAGCAGGCCTCCTGCGAGCTGAAGCCCGCCGCCTCGGCGGCGGTGCTGACGATGGCCTTTGCGGTCTCGCAGGAGTTGATGCGAGCGTTGTTGATCCACGTTTCCAGGCCCTTGGCCCACTTGGTCAGCCCGCCCAGCAGCGGCGAGACCGACTCCAGCGCCAGCTGGAAGGCGATGCCCGGCAGCGCGGCCGTGATGTTGCGCAGCATGTTCTTGAACTCGGCCGCCGAGATGTGCGAGAAGGACCCGCCGAACACGTCGATGCCGCCGCAGCCGGCGCGGGCGCTCGGAAACTGGATCGCCGCGAGCTGGTAGACCTTGTTCGGTGCCCGCATGAACAGGCTGCCCCCGGTGTAGGTGTTGAAGGTCTGGCCGCGGAACGCTCCCGGTGCGGTGTAGTTCCCGATGGCGCCCAGGCTGTTGAACATGTTGTTCACCTCGGCGTTCAGGTCACCGGCCCGCAGTGGCGTGGGGCCCACGGCGAGGGCGGCGCAGCACAGGGCGACCACCACAGCGCGGTACGGGGACCGGTCGGCGTCGGTACGCTTCATCGGGGGCTCCTTTGGATTTCGGTCCGGTGCGGGCTCAACGCCTCAGCGCTGATGGGTCAAGCGGGCCTGGGCCTGCAGACCGCCAGTCGCGCCGGCGAACGGTGTGGCGGCGCTGTCGGGTGAGGCCGCGACCATCGAGATGCGCTCCACCAGTTGCGCCTCGGACAGCACGCCGAAGCCGATCGGTGTGATCTTTCCGGTGAAAGGCTGGGCGAGGTAAACGGCGGGAACCTGGCTCACTCTCAGCGTGGTGGCGATCCCGTTGTCTCGCCGGGCATCCGCGAAGCCGGGGATCGGGCCACCGTCGACGCTGATCGCGACCACCTTGATGCCGTGCCGGGCCTGGAAGGCCTCGAGCGTCGGCGCGAAGGCATGGCAGTAGGGGCAGTCGCTGCGGAAGAAGAAGAACAGCACGTGGTCGCGGCCCAGGGCGCTGATGGACTGGCTGCGCTGGGCCGTCTGAAGCTGGTCGAACACTTCCAGCGCCTTCGCGTTCACCGGGCGCCCCTGGAGCGTGGGGTCGAGTTCCGGGCTGGCCCATGCGATGCGCTGTGCCACGTCGGCGAAGGTGGATGCGCGCGACACCACCTGGGCCTCCAGCTCCATGTAGCGGCGCACGTTGGCTTCGGTCGGCCGCATGATGGCGATGTGCCGGCGCTCCTCGAGGGCCTTCTGCAGGCGCTCGAACTCGACGATCTCGGGGGGCTTGGCGGGCAACCGCCGGGGTGCAGTGGCGGCGCTCGATGCAGGTGTGGCCTGCTGCGGCGCGGAAGCCGGTGGTTCGGGCGGCGGGATCTCCGGCTCTTCGTAGAAGTGCCAGCCGCGCCAGTTGTCGGACCAGTACGGCCGTCCGGGGTCCTGCGACTGCGCAAATGCGATCGTCCCGCTGCCGAGCATGGCAACGAAGCAGATTGCGAGCCGAGCTTGGCGCGAGGCAGGGCGGCGCAGCGTCATGGGCGCCTCCTCACGACAGCGACCGCGGCGGCTGGCCGTCACGGCAGTAGTTGATGCCGAAGTCGATGGTCTGCCGCCGTGGTGCCTGCACGCCGCCGGCGCCGTAGTTCGGCAGCTGCACGCCGTCTTGCCAGAAGCGCACGTTCAGGCGGCTGCAGCCGGGCTGGGCGTAGCGCTTCTCGGTACTCACGTCGATGTAGATCGGCGTCGTGGCGTTGAAGCGTTTCGAGATCGCGTCGGCGACCTCACCGACCAGGATCCCGTGGGCCTTGCCGTCGGGTGCGTCCAGGGCCGACAGCATCAGCTGCCTGGCATCGCGGACCGGCAGTCGTTCCTGAGCCATGGCAGCGCTGGCGATCAAGGCGCATGCGGCGCCGACCAGAACGGTGCTGGCCCTCATTGGCACTTCCCCTGGCCGTAGTAGCAGGTGGGCACGCGGCTGGCGCTGCCGGCCTGCAGCGCGTTGACGTTCGGCAGGGTCGGCACCAGCGACGCGTAGAACTCCGACAGGTCCATCGCCGCGAAGTTGAGCGTCTGCAACTGCGCCACGGTGAATCCGGAGCAGTCGGCGTTCTGCGCGCCGCCCCAGCCCTTGCCGATCTGCGCGCGGCCCTGTTCATTGACGATGCGCGCCAGCATCGAGTTGAAGCAGCACTTCGAGGTGGTGTGCTCGACGCAGGACACGCACACGCCCAGGACCCGGAAACAGGATGAGCACCAGGTGCCGATCGTGTGGCACAGCCTGGCGCCTTCCTTCATCGCCAGCTTCCCCTCGTCCTCGTTACAGGACATCATCGAGAGGACGATGTAGATGATCACCGCGATGGCCAGCGTCCACGGGTCGAAGGCCACGACCAGGCTGTCCCCGGCATACACGGCCACCGATCCGGCGGGCAGGGCGGCGCCGTTGACCGCCACCGTCACGCCGTAGGTCGTGAACGTGCCGCTGAAGCCGCCGCCCATCAGCAGCGCCGAGATGCCCTGGTAGATGAACTGCTGGTTCTGCGAGTTCATCAGCACGTCGAACACAAGGCGCGAGCCACCTCCGAAGATGCTCTGGTTCGTCATGCCGGCGCCGGCGCCGTCGGCGTAGCAGCAGTTCTTCAGCAGGCGGTCGCGGCAGCGGTTCTCCTCGCCCTTGAAGACCTGCATGCGGTCAGCGTCCAGGTAGATGCCCGCCTCGCGCCCGGCCTCGAGCATCGACATGCTGCGCGCAAAGTCGGGGTCGTTCGGCGCGCCGATGTCGAAGCAGTTGCCGCTCAGGCAGAAGACGTTGGTCGGGCAGTTGCTGCTGGTGGTGACGGTCTCGGCGGGCACGGGGCAGCTGTAGCCGTCCTCGAACACCTCGCACACGCCGGTGACGGCGTTGGTCTGCCGACAGGTCGACGACTGCGGCGTGCAGCCTGTTGCCACCAGCGGTGCGCACTGGTCGGCCGACGCGCCACCGCTGCACGACATGGTGCTCCGGTACTCCCAGCAGTCGCGGGTGACGGCCACGCCGTCGACGACCTTGGTCGCCGGGCCATCGGTGCAGACGGCGGGCGAGGTCGTGGTGCAGCGACCACCGGCGTCCAGGGTCGGGCACTGGTCGTCCCAGCGGTCGGTCTCGGTGACGGTGGTGGCTGGCCGCGTGTAGGACAGCCGCATTGTCGGAATCGGGCCGAAGGCGGGGTTGGGCGCCCAGCCGATCACGGCCCGGTCGGCGTCGATGTTCCAGTAGGTGCCGGCCACGGTGCCCGTGATGTCGATGCCGGCGTAGGGCGTCCAGCCGGGAGCAGGCGAGTAGCACTTGGTGCCGTCCAGGGCGGTGGTGGTGCATCCGCTGTCGCCCTGGCAGACGGTGTCCTGGATGTTGTCCCCGCTCTGCGTGCCGGCGCGGCAGGCGGCGTAGACCTTGAGGAAGGGCTCGACGCTGGTGCAGCTGTAGCCGGAGTCGCCGCCACCGGTGCAGACCTCGGCGCGCTCCGGGGCCACCATCGCCGTCAGGCTGCAGGTCGATCCGCTGCAGCTCTTGTCAGCCACCCAGACGGCCGTGCGGATGGGCTGGCCGTCGATCATCGAGTAGGTTGTGTCGAGAACCGACACGATCTGCGGAAAGACGACCGGCGTCGTCATGTCCACGTCGAAGAAGCTGAGCGGATTGCCGTCCTGGGTGACGCGGAAGTGCTGCGCGGTGACGGTGCGGTCAGGCAGGCACTGCACGTCCAGACCCGTGGGGCCGGAGGCGGCGTGGGCGAACCAGTCGCCCGGGTTGCAGCTGATGGTCCGCGTCGTGCTGACGGTCAGGCTTCGGCTGCAGCTGTAGTTGCCGACGCCGACGTAGCGCAGGCAGCTGCGTGGCTGCATGCCGGCGGGCACCGGGGTGACCGTGGTGGTGCACCCGCTGTAGTAGGCGGCCAGGCTGCCCAGCTCGGCCGATGGCGTCCGGCCGATTGCACGTGCGGCAGCCACGGCAGGGTCATCGGGGCCGATCGTCGGGCGCGGCGTGTTGGCCGAGGAGAAGGCGCCACGCTGCGCCTGGCAGAGCGGGTCGGTGGGGGTCAGTGCACAGGCAGACAGCCTCGCGCTGCCCTGCGACGACAGGTTGGGCTGGCGGTAGTAGCTGCGCTCCGGTGGCGTGGTCGAGTAGCCCGGGACCACGGCGGTGGCGCCCGGGGTGGTGACGTTGCCGCGGGCCACCGGGTTCGCAGCCTGGCCGGCGGCGACCCCTTCCTCGTGCGGGCCAGCCACGGCGGTGGTCTGCGTCGTCAGGAAGCAGGCGGCGGTGATGGATGCGACGAAGCGGCGCCACGGCGAGGCGCGGCTCGCCGTCGATGGCGGCGGGGAAGGGCGGTGGCTACCGGGGCCGGGTGGGGTGGGGAGTGGCACGCCCCATCGTCAGGCGTGGTCTTGTCGGCGTCTCGGGGAAACGGCGTGCGCGAGGGTGGGGTTTCGAGACTGGCCAAGCCTTGACGAATGGCCGCGCCTCGCTGGTACCGGCCATTGGCAGACAGACGGGCAACTCACTCCGACGGCCATATCTGGCAGTTCACGAGTGGCGGCTCGTGGACCTTCGATCCACAGGCCATCGCGACGCACCGGATCCCGCCTGGCGGTGCTTACCGATTACTCATCACGCGGACTTTGGGCTGCAAGTGGAGCACTCACGTAAGCGACGTTGGGCGTCTCGACCGTCATGGTCATCAGGTCGGAGCCGGTATGGCACCACACGCGCAGGCCACTCGGCAAGGGGCGCGTTCCTACGATGACGAAGACCATGCCATTCGTCAGCGTCAACGCGGCCCGAGCGTGCTCTGCCGCCAAAGCCCGGTCTTCGGACGAGGGCATCGGGTCGAGTTCAGGGTGGGTGTGCCAGAAGCCTAGGCAGTGCCAACCATCCCGAAACAACTGCTCTCGCTCGCGCATAGCTTGCTGAACGTCGAAGCGCACTCGGGACCAACTTGCCCACGATGGCTTCAATCGCGTTGCCTTAGCCACCACGACCGTCTTGCCTGTGAGGTCTTGTGCGTATAGCTGACCGACAGACTCACGACTCAGTAGACCTCGTTGGGCGTGGCGCCCGAGCTCTCGCAGAACCTCAGCTTCGAGCCGCAGCCGCCAGGCCGCCCCCGGCAACTGAAACACCGCGGGCTTACTCACCGCTGCCCCAGGACGTCCGAGAGTGACCGAGTAGTGGTCGCCGTGTCGAGTTTCCCTCCACTCTGCGGAACGATGGAACGCGTCTTCACGGTCAGGGGTAGTGCGTCGAAGAACGCCTGAGCGCGGACCCATGACCAAACTGTGGAGGGTGTACTCGGGTCGTCAAATGCCGCAAGGACACGTTCGACGACGAACGCCGCCACCTGCGTGACGTCGGCGGCACCGTAGGGGTGAAACCCCGCCGAACATGCAGGGTTGTCCACCCGTGTCTCGTCGATGGAGAGGTCACTGGCGTTCACAAGGTCGTTCGCCGGGTCCTCGATGGGCCAAGGCACTTCAGGTTGGCTGAGCACCACATGCCCCGCGCTACACAGGGGTTCCAACCATGCATGCACAACCGGAGTCTTGCCGAAGTAGGTGTCGCGCAACAAGGTCACGGCGTTGCGGACGCCTCTTTCGGCCGTGCAATCGAAAACCAAGTCGAATGCCCCTGGCGTCGCATTATTCCCAATCCAGGTGCCGGCGTCGGACCGAACACCGACCACGTCGATGCCAGGAACGGCGCGCTTGAGCTCGTCGGCCAACTCGGGCGCCTTGGCATGGCCCACGTGCTGTAGTCCCAGCACATGGCGTGATGTGTTCTCGGCCTCCATGAGCTGGCTGTCGACAAGCGTCATGTGCCCAATGCCGGCACGCGCGAGAAGCAGTGCCACGAAGCTGCCCAACGAGCCCGTGCCAAGCAACAGAACTCGCTTACTCCGCCTCGCCTGAAGCTGTGGCAGTCCGTGGTCCCGAGCCAGGGACCAATCGGGGTCCATGCGACAGACTTCGAACGGCTCTATCGATACGCCCCGCGCGGTGAGCCCGAACGTAGGCATGACCTGGAAGCCGTACGTGGCACTACCCTGAACGAAGAGCACGACCAGTTGCGGGGCCGCACTCGGCTGCGGAACCTGTCGGCCCGTGTGGGTCGTGCGGAACTTGTGCTTGGCCTGATGCTTCTTGAAGTCGCCCCGAGCTCTTGCGAAAAGTCCCTCCAGCGAAGCCTGCCCATCGGTGGCCGAAGCCACCAACTGGTTGAGCGATTTCGCGTCCTTCGGCCATGTCGTCGGTGTCCAGGGGCGGGCGACGGGCAGCCTCACGATGAGCGCATGTCCTTTCACCACCGTGCCCTGTGCCCACCCGTGGCGCCGTGAAACTGCATCGGGGTCCACGCCGTTGCACGCAATCACCTGCCGGTAGAACCGGCCGTGCTTTGTGCCCGGGTGAAGGTATCCCGCGACTGTCCCGTATGCCCAGCCGGCCAAGCCGCTGGTGTCAACATGAACACGCCCAATCCGACCATCCAGCCGAGTGGCGCGCCGCGGGTCAGTGCAGTGCAGTGACCAGTAGGTCATGCGTTCCTTGTGGAACTCTGACTCGGCCCAGTCGGGCTGCTGCAGCTTGGCCAGAAAGTCGTCTTGCAGCGTTTCCATCGCTCGCAGCACTGCGGCGATGGGGGCTTCGAGGTCTGAGGGCGACGCCCACAGGCCAAGACAGAGCTTGCCGCCTCGTTCAACATGGGGCAGCTTCAGCTCAAGCTGCGCGTCGACCTCAAATCGGCACGGCTCGAGCGGAAACTCGGCAGGAAGCACCAACCGGACCGATGACACTGGCGCGAACTCGCCTTGAAGGTCGATGTCCCAGGCAAGACCGCCCTCTGCGGCTCTTACGGATACTCGGCGTAGGTGTTCCTTGCCCTCGAGCCACTGCTCGACGGCAGATGCCGCGGTCTCGAATACCTGCCGATTCGACAAGCTCAGCCCAGCGTGTTGCTCTTCTCGGAGCCAGTCGGCACGGGCCGCGTGGGGTTGGCAGCCGCCAGTGCGGCGCCGGCCGCCATCAATCCGCCGAGGACGGTCGACTTCGCCGCTGCAGGTGGCTCCGACACCACCTTGACCCGCTCTGGGCAATTTGGAAAGCGGGGGCCGAAGGCCTGCCGCATCCACTCGCAGGCCTGCGCTGCATTGCTGGCGGCGAGGGCACCTTCCAACAGCGAACCGAGTCTCTCGAACGCCAGCGCTGCCTCCTCAACAAGGTCGCGCTCCTTGCTCGCCTTGCGCAGACGGTCCGTCAGAGACTCACTATCGTCAACCGGGTTGTTCACGCCCTTGCGGAGCACTGGGGGCAGGCCTTTCACCACCTTGAGCAGGGCCAGGTCATCGCGCCGGTCGTGCTTCTCGAAAAGCGGCACGGCCGCCGCCATGAGCAGGATGGAAGCCGGACCACCCGAAGCCCACCTCCAGTCCCTGTGAGCCTTGAGATACCGGACTACTCGACGGAGCTGTTCGCCGTGTTCGTCGACCTTGCGGAGGAACCACTGCTTGACCGGGCGAGGGTCCGACTCCATCCAGTCGTCCTCGCGATGCGCCAACAGCACGCCGTCACTGGGCAGCGCGGTCCAGGCGTCGCGCTCGGCCTTGGCAATGGCTTCACTGAAGTTCGCATACACGCTGTCGAGAGCCATTGCCCGCGCACTCAGCGTGGCGAACTCAGTGTCGGGAATCGCGTACAGAGGGACGTCGATGTGGGCCGTCGTGCTGATGACGATGCGGATGCAGGTCGGCTTGTCGGTGACCAACTGCCAGCCGCGCTCCTTGATGAGCGGCTCCAACGCCTTCTGCGCAACCGTGAAGAACACGGTTGCCGCGATGCTGGGCCGACGCGTCTGGGTAAGGAAGCTCAGCGGAAGGTAGCAGCCGTCATCGACGTCCGCCTGCTGGGGCTTCTTGGCAGGACAGTTCAGCGTCTTGTATGCCCAGGAACCTTGCGTGAAGAACCGCGGCGTCGGGATGTCCTGCGTGTAGCCCAGTAGGCGCAGCTCTCGAGGAATCCCATCGCGTAGTGCTGCTCGTACCGCAGTCTTTGCCGCGGCAATGTAGTCGCGCTCATGGCTGTGCAGGTCCAGGCTAGCCTGAAGGCACTGTTCGGCGTCGTCGCCGGTGAAGAACAGGGAACTGAGGTTCAACATTGCAGTCTTGCTATCAGGCGTTCTTGTTGGGGCCGTGGAAGAAGGTCGGGGCGCCAGCTTGGTGGGCGCGGAAAGGTTGGAACTTGGGGTCTCCGAGAGTCCGCTGAGCTGCGTGCATGCCGCGGTCACGCAACGTGTTGGTTGAACCCGGGGTCACCCGGTCCAGTTCCTTCACATCGCGGCTCTGGTCCGGCGTCGCCTTGTCGTCAATCTGGAAGTAGTCGTCGCCGAGCGACTGCCGCAGCATGTAGTCGACCGATGACTCTTGGGCAGAGATGACCAAGTCAAACAGACCGCCGCGCCAGCGGCCGAAGCCACGGTCCAGACTCGCAGAACCGCGGAGGGTCGCGCCGATGGTCATGGTGCCAATCGACAGGACCCGAACGCGAACATCCTGTTTAGGCGCCAGGAACGTGCGAACCTCGTGAAGACCGAAGAGTCCGGGCGCGTTGCCGACAAGCCCACCATCCGCGAATACGCCGCGGTTGTTTCGGGCCAGCGGGAAGTACACGGGGGCGGCGGCAGTCGCCATCGCTACGTCCACGAGCGACATCCGATGGTCGAACTCGAAGGTCTGGTGATGCGGCGTCTTGAAGAACTGGCCCCGGCCGGTGGTGTAGTTCACCGCGGGCACCAGGACTCGGTGCTTCAGGTCGCCCACCGTTGTGTCGCCGAAGCGCTCGGTCAGCACTTCTCGCAAGCCCGCCGAGCTGTGCTTTGCCTGCAACCAGAACCCCAGGGCGTGCCGCAGCCAAGTGCGGCTGCCGAAGATGCGGCTACCCTGCTTTTCGAAGAGTGTCTTCAGTTCGACGGCCGGTATGTCAGCCGCTAGACCGAGCGCGAGCAATCCGCCCGCCGAGGTGCCGCAGACCAGGTCGAAGTGAGAGGCAATGGGCCTGCCCATCGCCGCTTCCAGTTCGGTGAGCACCGTCGCCGTGTATAGCGCGCGGTAGCCGCCACCCGAGAGGGCGAGGACGTGAAAGTCGGGCACCTCGGTCACATCAGCCTTTCGGCGGGAACGGGTCGCCGCCGTGGCTGTCCTTGTCGCGGATGCGGCCGTCGGGGCGATGGATGATGAGTTCCGAGCCCTGGTGCTGGGCGATGCGGCGCGCCGCGTCCGTCGCCGCGGCCTGCGTGTCGTGGACCGAGGTTGCGCGGGTGTTGCCAGCGCCCTTGACGGCCCAGCCACCCTGGTGAGGAACGACGTGTTGATTCTTGCCAGCCATAGAGCCTCCTTGCTGAACGCCGCGTTATATTAAGTGAACGACCCGGACACCGTCAACTCTTGTGGACGACTCGTTCGTCCAGTAGAATGCCGAGTTGTCCGCCGCGTCGGCGTGTAGCGAGGAATCCATAGATGTCACTCGGCGCCAGGCTTGCTGAGCTACGGCTGCGCAAGGGCGAGTCACTCCAGACCGTGGCCACGGCAATCGGCATCTCCAAGACTCACGTCTGGCAGTTGGAGAAGGGGAACAGCGACAACCCCTCCATGGAGCTTCTCAAGAAGCTTGCCGAACACTTCGAAGTACCGCTCACCTACTTGGCCGACTCCGAGTCGGAGGCGTCGCTGGACGATGTCGAGGCGCAGCAGTTCTTTCGGGACTTCAAGTCGTTGTCGGATGCCGAGCGCGAACTTCTGAAGCACACTCTCCAGGTCTTCAAGAACAAGAAGGCTGGGGGAGATGGTTCAGCTTGACCTGATAGAACTCGCGGACCTTGTTCGGCCGGAGCAGCTCGTCGCCGAAATTCTTCGACAGAACCCGCAGATGCCAGTCCCGGTTCCGCTTGAGGACCTGGCGCGGCTCGCCGGCATCAGCAAGATTGAGGCGTTTACCAGCGAGGGCTTCGAGGGCGCGTTGATTGCCAACGCGACGAAGTCTGAGGGTGCAATCTTCTACAGCAATCGTGGTCCTCGACCGCGCCAGCGCTTCACCATAGGCCACGAGCTGGGTCACTTCTTGCTGCCTTGGCACCGGCAGGCGAAGTTTCAGTGCACGGCTGAGGACATTACGTCTGGAGGCAACAAGGACTGGGAGATTCAAGCCAACCAGTTTGCGGCGGAACTGCTGATTCCGGCACCCCTGGTCAAGACGCGACTGCAGAAGCTCAAAGACCCAGAACTTGCGCACATCATGGCGCTGAGGGATGAGTTCGAGACGAGCATGGAAATGACTGCGCGCAGGGTCGTCGAACTCAGCGAGTACGCCTGCGCCGTTATCTTCTCCAAGGACAACGTGGTTCGCTACCCAGTGTGGAGCCCGTACTTCACGCATCGACTATGCGTCAAGAAGGGAGAGCGGCTCCCGGCGAAGAGCCCGAGCAGAGAAGCAGCGAGCGACCCCGACGAGTGGCACGAGCTTGATGCCCATTGGTGGCTGGTCGAAAGGCGCGGGGAAGACACTCCGGAGTCTGTGTACGAGCAGACGCTTGTGCAGGAGAACGGTCACAAGGTGACGCTGCTGACTTACGACCCTGAGTAGGGGCTACCGCCGCTGAAACTCCGAAGGCGTGCGCACGGTGGCGCTGTTGCTCGAGCCGCTGCTCCCGCGCCTTCCCCTCTGCTTCCCATAGAGTAGCGAGGCCCCGTCCGACGTCATCCGCCGCAAGTGGGACCTTCGGCCGGTAGTGTGCACGCCGGCCCCGGTTGGGGTGCGCCCGCATGGGCTCAAGTCGTGGTTCGCTCCTCAATAGCCGGCAGCGCTGCCCGCCGAAGTGGGGCCTGCGCAGCCAGGCCTTCTGTGCGTGACTATGGAGGTGCTCGACCGGCAGCTTTAGGGGAGGCGAGATCAGGGCGACGTATGCCTGCGGGGCGAATCGTTTGGAGGTCGGGCGCAACGCGGCCCGATCGTCTGCCAACAGGGGCGTTGCCGACTTTGGACGCGAGCCCATGGACGAGCAGCGACTATCGCTTCGGCCGAACTGAACCCTGCGAGTTCCGACTCAGGTACTGCATCGCATAGTCCAGAGTCACATCTCCAGCGACTTTCGCGAACTGCTGCGAAGAGCCACACACGCGGGATGCGCATGCTTCGGCCCCGGCACCGTCCTTGACCAGGACGAATGTCGGAGTTCTCGTGATCCCATGGCGATCGAACGCTTCCGGATCGATCTGAACGGCAACGCGACGGCTGCCGATCAGCGCCTGCATGCGGGTCACCGTGTCTCGGATCGAGCCATTGACCAACCCCCGCAGCACGAGCGTCGCGCCCGCACGCGCTGCCTGGTCGACCAAGCGCTGGAGCGTCGCCTCCGGCATTGCGAAGCTCACAAAGATCAGCACCTTCGGCCCTGCCTTGCCCGAAGTCATCGCCGCTGCCTGAGTTCCGTTCTGCAGGTCGAAGCCCTTGGAGATGGCCTCGAGGTCGATGGGCATGCTGGTCACCGGCCGCGGAAGGTTCTCGATGCGCGGTGCGCCAGGAATCGGCAACCGTGCAAGCTCAGCCTCGGTCGGCATCCGATGCTGCTGGCGCGCGCGCTCGATTTCGGCGTCGGTCACCGTGGGTGGCGTCGCCGGGGCACCCAGCACGCTGCCGGCAAGAAGGAGCGCAGCGATTCCCGCGCCGAGCGTCCGTCCGATGGGCGATGCCGCGTCAGTAGCCCACACAGCAGTTCCTCTTCCGAAACAGCATGAACGCGAAGTCCTCGCCGCGCACCGGGTACTCCTTGCCGGCGCCCCAGACGATGGTGCTGCGGCCGAAAGGCTGGCAGCAGCGGCCGCCGTCCTTGGCGGTGTTGGCCACCGGGTAGGTCAGCTGCGTCTTGTAGGCGGTCTTGTCCATGGCCGGCAGGAAGTAGGGCCCGCACAGGCCCGGCCGGCCATGCCAGCCCCAGGCCAGCAGTTCGCGGTGCATCTTGGCGGTCAGACGCTGCGCGATGAGGGCCGCCGTTCGCACCCCGCCCATGTGGTACGGCACGTGGCCATCGAAGGGGTAGATGCCGCCCTGGCAGCCGGCGCACCAGAACATCTCGGCGATGCCGAAGCCTGCGGTCGCGGCCACGCAATCGGCCGCGCAGGCCGCCACTGCCACCGGGTTGGCGAACAGCACGGCCTCGGGGTTGAGGATCAAGGTCAGCTCGTCGTCGTTCCAGAGCGGGTCCACCTCGGTCAGGTAGGCCAGGTCGAACGAGCCCCGCTCCAGGCACGGGAAGTCGGTCACCACCTCCAGCCAGTACAGCACCGGGTTCACGTAGAAGTGCGCCTGGTAGAAGCTGCCGCCGTCGCCATCGCCTTCGGGGCGTGTGAACCGTGCCGCCGCCGGCGCCGGGATGCCGGGGTCGAGGTCGATGCCGCCCAGCGACGCCAGGCAGAACGGCTTGCGCACGGCCTCCACGTGCCGGGCCGGCTCCCAGAACCCGATCGACAGCCCGATGGTGGGGTTCACGCCGCAACTGCATACCGGGTTCGACGGGTTGGGGATGTCCTCCTGCCCATCGAAGTTGGCGATGGTGGCGCTGCCGATGCTGATCGGCAGGATGCAGCTCCAGCAGATCTCGGTGATCGGGTTGGGGAAGCGGCCGGTGCAGGTCAGGCTGTCGGCGGCCTGCGCGGGCGCCACCCAGGGCAGGGCGACAGCCAGCAACGCGCGGGCAAGCACCTGGCTGGTCCATCGGCGAAGCGCGGGCATCCTCGGTGCGGCAAGCCAGCGGATCAGGGAGGGCAGGGTGGTCATTGCACGAGCACCTCGTCGACGCGCAGGCGCATGCCTTCCTGCGAGACCAGGGCGGGCACCTGCCTGATGCCGAAGCGGCGGGTCAGCGTCCCCTGCTGGTCGTAGTACACCGGCACTCGCCAGGCCTTCATCAGGTCCAGGTACGAGCCACCGGTCAGGATGGGTTTGACCTTGCCGTCGTAGCGCGCGATCAGCTCGCGGGCCCGAGCGACCTGTCGTCCGTCACGGGCATCGAAGAACAGCAGCCGCTTGGACAACGACACCACCTCCAGCGGGTTCTTGCGCGTCCCGGCCGGGAACAGCAGCCGACCCTGTGCATCGACAATGTTGCGGTCGAGCGTGAAGGTGGGATCGATGGTCCAGGACCGTGCAGTCTCGGTGCTTCGTACGCCCTCGACCGGAGCGGGCTGGCGCACGGCGGCCACACCGCGGTTACGGGCCTCGTCGATAAGACGCTGCAGCTCACCCGTGCGTTCCTTGTCGCGCAGGCGCTGCTGGATGAACTCCAGCAGGTGGGGCTCGGCGATGCCGTAGGTCGGGCCGATGGTCCCCAGGTCCACGGCGTGGGCGGTCGTGCTCAGGATCGTTGCGACGGCCACCAACTGCGACCGTATGACGCGCGCCGCCGGGCTGGTGCAATCTGCCCGAGGCAGTGGCATTTCGAACTTCACCTTGCCGCCTTCCGGGTGCATGAGACCTGCTCGCCCAGCCGGGTCAGGCCTGGCCCGTCCTGGAGGTGGCTGGCCCGGATCATCGCCATCAGCAGCGGATCGCCGTCTCCTTCCGCCATCGCCTGTCGCAACTCGCGGCTCGAAAGACTTCGGCGGCACCGGCGCTCGTGCGCCTGGAGATAGGCCTGCGCCCCTTGGTGTGCCGCATGGGAGATCTGCTGGAGCAGCGCAAGGTAGTCGGCCATCGGCACGTCGCCCGTGACAGCTGGCTCGGACGGTGTCTGCGCCAGCGCCGGCCAGGCCGTTGCGAATGCGGCGATGGCGACAAGGGAAGCCAGCGAGGCCAGGGAGATCGACTGGGCCACGTGACGGGGCACCGGCCAACGCAGCATCGGATGCGGATCCATGGCAGCCCCTCAGAACAGCGGCACCACGGTGCCCAGCACCTGCTCGGCCCGAACGAGCCCGCTGCTGCGGTAGCGTGAGTCAAACGAGTCCGGGCCGGTGCCCTGCACGTAGTAGTGGCCCGGCGGGATCACCGTCGGCGCAATCGGCTCCAGCGGGCGCCGGTCGAAGGCCTGGGCC
>CAYSQO010000014.1:0-36424 GCA_964433315.1 uncultured Rubrivivax sp. | reverse complement strand
AGATGAACGAGCCCCCAGGCAACCGTCTGCGCGTGGCGCTGACCGGCCTGACCATCGCCGAGTCCTTCCGTGACGAAGGCCGTGACGTGCTGTTCTTCGTGGACAACATCTACCGCTACACCCTGGCCGGTACCGAAGTGTCCGCGCTGCTGGGCCGCATGCCCTCCGCCGTGGGCTACCAGCCGACGCTGGCCGAGGAAATGGGTCGTCTGCAAGAGCGGATCACGTCGACCAAGGTCGGCTCGATCACCTCGATCCAGGCCGTGTACGTCCCTGCGGATGACCTGACCGACCCGTCGCCGGCGACCACCTTCGCCCACTTGGACGCCACCGTCGTGCTGTCGCGTGACATCGCCTCGCTGGGTATCTACCCGGCGGTCGACCCGCTCGACTCGACCTCGCGCCAGATCGACCCTAACGTCATCGGTGACGAGCACTACTCGACCACCCGCGCCGTCCAGGGCATCCTGCAGCGCTACAAGGAACTGCGCGACATCATCGCCATCCTGGGCATGGACGAACTGGCGCCGGAAGACAAGCTGACCGTGGCCCGCGCCCGGAAGATCCAGCGCTTCCTGTCGCAGCCCTTCCACGTGGCCGAAGTCTTCACCGGCTCGCCGGGCAAGTACGTGCCGCTGAAGGAAACCATCCGCGGCTTCAAGATGATCGTGGCCGGCGAGTGCGATTCGCTGCCCGAGCAGGCCTTCTACATGGTCGGCACCATCGACGAAGCCTTCGAGAAGGCCAAGAAGATGCAGTAAGCGGCCGGTGCGGGGTGGGTCCGCCGGGTCTCCGGTCCCGCGGACCGAGGCCTCCGGCCTGCACCCCGCCTGCTGACTTGCCTTCTTCCCATCCTTTCATCAAGGTTTCCCATGGCCACCATCCACGTTGACGTCGTCTCGGCCGAAGAGCTCATCTTCTCGGGCGAGGCCAAGTTCGTCGCGCTGCCCGGCGAAAGCGGTGAGCTCGGCATCCTGCCGAAGCACACCCCGCTGATCAGCCGCATCAAGCCCGGTGCGGTCCGCATCGAGCGCGCCGACAACGGCGAAGAGGAATTCGTCTTCGTCGCCGGCGGCATCCTCGAGGTGCAGCCGGACCGCGTGACCGTGCTGGCCGACACCGCGATCCGCGGTCATGACCTCGACGAGGCCAAGGCCACCGAGGCGAAGAAGCTGGCCGAAGAGGCGATGAAGAACGCCAAGAGCGACATCGACTTCGCCAAGGCCCAGGGCGAGTTCGCCGCCATGGCCGCCCAGATCGCCGCGCTGCGCAAGTTCCGCCGCAAGTAAGCCGCTTCCCGCGGCAGTGGCCTCGGCCGCTGCCACAAGAACGCCCCCGCCACCTCGCGTGCCGGGGGCGGTTTTTCGTCCGGGGGATTGCGGGTCGGTGCCCGGACGCGCTCAGGCCAGGGCCGCGACCGCGGCCAGCACCATCAGCGGCGCGGTCTCGGCGCGCAGCACGCGCGGGCCCAGGCTGAGCGGCTGCCAGCCGGCGGCCAGGGCCTCGGCCTCTTCCTCGGGGCTGAGGCCGCCCTCGGGGCCGCTCAGCAGCTGCAGGCCCTGGCCAGGCTGCAGGCTGGCCAGGGCCTGGGCCAGGCCCCGGGCTCCGGCTTGCAGGCTCAGCATGAAGCGGGCGCTGTCCGGCAGGCCGACGGCGGGGTCGGCGGGCGTGCGCAGCCAGTCGCGGAAGCTGCGCACCGGCGCCAGGGTGCAGACCCGGGCGCGGCCGCACTGCTCGGACGCCGACGCCGCAATGCCCTGCCAGTGGGCCAGCCGCTTCTCGGCGCGCTCGCCCTGCATGCGCAGCACCGAGCGGGCGCAGACCAGGGGTTCGATGCCGGAGGCGCCCAGCTCGCCGGCCTTCTCCACCAGCCAGTCCATGCGCTCGTTGGCCGGCATGCCCAGGGCCAGGCGGACCTCCCGCGGGAGCTCGCGGTCCACCGGCTGCGCCGCGCCGATGCGGACCTGCACGCTGCTGCGGCCCATCTGAAGGATCTCGGCATCCCAGTCCAGGCCCCCCGGATGGCCCGGATGCGCCAGGCCGTCGAAGAGCCGCAGGTGTTCGCCCGGCTGCATGCGCAGCACCTGCACATGGCGGGCGGCACCGGGGGGCAGATCCAGGGTCTCGCCCGCCTGGAGGCGGCGGTCGACGTGGCAACGCGGGCGGCTGGCCATGGGGACGGGGGCGGGGCTCAGAAGGTGGCGGCGTCGAGCCGCTGCACGCCCGCCAGGCGCTCCAGCAGATGCGCCAGCGGGCCCAGACCCTGGTAGCGGGTCGCGACCTTGTGCGCGTACTGCCAGACTCGCGGCAGGTCGGCCAGGTAGGCGTCCTTGCCGTCGCGGTGGTGCAGGCGGGCGAAGATGCCCAGCACCTTCAGGTGGCGCTGCAGGCCCATCCACTCGAAGTCGCGCCAGAAGCTGCCGAAGTCCGGGTCGACCGGCAGGTCGGCCTTGCGGGCCTGCTCCCACCAGCGGATGGCCCAGTCGATCTGCACCTCCTCGTCCCACTGCACGTAGGCGTCGCGCAGCAGGGAGACCAGGTCGTAGCTGACCGGGCCCCAGACCGCGTCCTGGAAGTCCAGCACGCCGGGCGCGTCGCGGCCTTCGGGGCCGCCGACCATCAGGTTGCGGCTGTGGAAGTCGCGGTGCACCAGCACGGCGGGCTGGGCGGCGCAGGTGTCGAGGATGCGGGCCAGGCAGAGGTCGAGCTGGGCGGCGGCCTCGGGCTCCAGCGTCACGCCGCAGTGGCGCTCGATGTACCAGGGCTTGAAGAGCTCGATCTCGCGCTGCAGCAGCGCCCGGTCGTAGGCCGGCACGCGGCCTTCGGCCGGGATGCGCTGCAGCTGCACCAGGGCCGCCAGGGCCGGGCGGTAGAGCGGGGCCGCGGCGGCGGCATCGCAGCCGGCCAGGGCCTGCAGCAGGGTGCGGTCGCCGAGGTCCTCCAGCAGCATGAAGCCGCGGGCGGCGTCCCAGTCCAGCACGGCCGGCGCGCGCAGGCCGCCTTCGCGCAGCAGGGCGGCGACGGTGACGAAGGGCTGACAGTCCTCCTGGGTGGGCGGCGCGTCCATCACGATGCGCGGACCCTGGGGGCTGTCGATGCGGAAGTAGCGGCGGAAGCTGGCGTCGGCGCTGGCCGGCCGCAGGCTGTCGGCCTGCAGTGCGTGGCGCGCGCTGACCGCGTGCAGCCAATCGGCGAACTGGGCCTGGCGCGCGGGGTCGGTCCAGGCGATCGGGGCGTGAGACATGGCAGGCGGGGCAGGGAAGGGGGCGATGCCGTCTGCGGACGGCACCCCGCCGCGGGCGGCCGCAGGCCGTGCGGCGCGCCGAGGGGCGGCGTGGATAATCGCGCGAATTTTGCCAGCGGGGCCACCGGCCCCCGGCGCGCGCCCGCGGCGCCCAGCGGGCCATGCCCCGGGCCACCGTCCCGGCGGTGTCCGACCGCGAACCCCTTCCGTCGCCTGCCCTGACCGTGCGCGCTGCCCGTTCCTCCCCCCTGTCCCATCCGGTCCGCGCCCGCCTTGCCGTGCCGCGCATGGGCTTGTTGCCGCTGCTGGCCAGCCTGATGCTGGCTGGCTGGGCCGAGGCCCAGCCACGCAAGCCGGGCCGCACCCCGGCGTCCACGCCGGGCGCGGCCACGGGGGGCAGCGGCCTGTGCCCGGCCCCGGCCACCTGGGGCGCGGGCGCCGAGCTTGGCGCCCTGCTGCCGCCGGAAGCCGCCGCCGGGCCGCGTGACCGGCTGGAGGGCCGGGTGCCCGTGGGCCGCGACGCTGACCTGCCCGTCCAGGTCGAGGCCGATCGCCTGAGCGGCACCCCCGGCGTCGAGTCGGTGGCCGAGGGCTCGGCCGTCCTCAGCCGGGGGCCTATCACCCTGCGGGCCGACCGCATCGGCTACAAGCCACCGGACGATCTGGCCCAGGCCGACGGCGGGGTGATCATCACCCGCGAGGGCAATGTCTTCCGCGGCAAGTCGCTGTCGCTCAAGCTGGGCCGCTACGAGGGCGAGTTCGTCGAACCCAGCTATTTCTTCGCCCGCACCCAGGCCGGCGGCACGGCCGCGCGCTTCGAGTTCCTCGGCGAGAACCGCGGCCGCGCCACCGACGCCACCTACAGCAGCTGCCCGCCGGCCGACCCGGACTGGGTCATGCGCAGCGACCGCGTGACCCTGGACTTCGACGCCAACGAGGGCGTGGCCGAGGGGGCCGTGCTGCGCTTCATGGGGGTGCCCATCCTGGCCGCGCCGCGGCTGAGCTTCCCGCTGACCGACGCCCGCAAGTCCGGCTGGCTGCCGCCGAACGTCAACCTCGACAGCAAGAGCGGCCTGGACGTGGCCGTGCCCTACTACTGGAACATCGCGCCGGACCGCGACCTGACGGTCACCCCCCGGGCCTACAGCCGCCGCGGGGCCGGGGCGACGGCCGAGTACCGCTACCTGACGCCCAGCGACCGCGGCACCCTGGAAGCCACCGCGCTGCCGAACGACCAGGTCGCCGGCCGCGACCGCTGGATGGTCTACCTGCGCCACGACGGAGGCCTCGATCCGCGGCCGCCCGTCTTCCGCAAGGACGAGTCCGCCCTGCTGGACTACCGTTTCACCATGCAGCGCGTCTCAGACGACGCCTACTGGAAGGATTTCCCGCGCAGCCTGCTGCCGACCCTGACGCCGCGGCTGCTGCCGACCAGCTTCCAGGCCGAGCACCGCCAGGCCGCCGACTGGGGCCTGACCACGGTCTACGCCCGCGTGCAGCGCTACCAGGTGCTGCAGGACATCGACCTGAACGCGCGCATCGTCGCCCCCTACCGCCGCGAGCCCCAGGTCGGCCTGCGGCAGGTCGGCGCGGCCCAGGGCTTCGAGTGGCGCTGGGAGACCGAGGCCAACCGCTTCACCCACGAGGACCGCAACCTGATCGCCGGCGACCGGGTGCACCTGCTCGGCAGCCTGGCCCGCCCCTTCCGGCCGCTCGGCGCCAGTGGCTGGACGGTGACCCCGCGCCTGACGCTCAACAGCGCCAGCTACAGGCTGGACGACCCGCTGGCCAACGGCCGCAGCAGTGCCTCGCGCACCCTGCCCACGGCCTCGCTGGACAGCGCCTGGGTCTTCGAGCGGGACGCCAGCTACTTCGGTCGCGCCTTCCTGCAGACCCTGGAGCCGCGCCTGCTCTACGTCCGCACGCCCTACCGGCGCCAGGACCAGCTGCCGAACTTCGACAGCGCAGCCAACGACTTCAACATCACCTCGATCTTTGCCGAGAGCAGCTTCTCCGGCATCGACCGCGTCAGCGATGCCAACCAGCTCACGGCCGGCGTGACCAGCCGCTTCCTCGACCCGACCACCGGGGCCGAGGCGATGCGCCTGGGCGTCGTGCAGCGCGTGCTGTTCTCGGACCAGCGCGTCACCCCCGATGGCAACCCCATCACCCAGCGCCTGTCCGACGTGCTGCTGCTGGGCAGCACCAGCCTCGTGCCGCGCTGGTGGCTGGACGGCAACCTGCAATACAGCACCCAGAACGACCGCGTGCAGCGCCAGGTCATCGGCGTGCGCTACTCGCCCGGCCCGCTGCGCACCCTCAACGCCGCCTACCGCTTCACCCGCGACGCCACCGAGCAGCTGGAGGTCGGCTGGCAGTGGCCGCTGAACGCGCCGGGCCGCGAGCATGCGCAGATCCTGCTGGACCGCGAGCGCCAAGCCGCCGAGCGCGGCGAGCCGATCGGCCTGTCGCGCTTCGGCAGCGGCCGTGCCGGGGCGGGATGCGCCGGGGCCTGGTACACCGTCGGCAACCTCAAGTACAGCCGCCGCGACGACCGGCTGACCGATGCGATCGTCGGCTTCGAGTACGACTCGGGCTGCTGGATCGCACGCATCGTGGCCGAACGTCTCTCGACCGGCCGCACCGAGGCGACCACCCGCCTGCTGCTGCAGCTGGAACTGGTCGGCCTGTCGCGCCTGGGCTCCAACCCCCTGTACGTGCTGCGCAACAACATCCCGGGCTACCGGCCGCTGCGCGACGAGGGCGCATCCATCGGCAGCCTGCCGCTCACGCAATGACCCCTTTCCGTCCGGCGTCCATCGTGTCCATCTTCCGTCTTCCTTCCCTGCGCGCGCTGCGGCGCGCCTGTGCCGGCGGGGCCTGCGCGCTGGCGGGTCTCGCCGCGGCCCAGACCCCGTCGCCGGTCCAGCTCAGCGACTACATCGTGGCCGTGGTCGGTCGCGAGCTGGTGACCTACGCCGAGGTCCAGCGTCGCGTCGTCGCCCTGGAGCGCGAGGCCCAGCGCAGCGGCCAGCGCCTGCCCCCGGCCGAAGAGCTGCGCAGCCAGGTGCTGGAGCAGATGATCCAGGAGCGTGCCCAGCTCGCCCATGCCCGCGAGAGCGGCGTGCGCGTCAGCGACGAGGACCTCGACCGTGCGCTGGCCAACATCGCGGCCTCCAACCGCCTGAGCCCCCAGCAGCTGCGCGAGCGCCTGCAGCAGGAAGGCACCGACCCGATCCGCTTCCGCAACCAGCTGCGCGACCAGATGCTGGTCGAGCGCGTCCGCGAGCGCGAGGTGCAGGGCCGCATCCGCGTCAGCGATGCCGAGATCGACCGCTACCTCGAACAGCGCCAGGCCGAGGCTGTGCCGGAGTACCACATCGCCCAGATCCTGATCCCGCTGCCCGAGGGGGCGTCCGAGGCCGAGATCGCCCAGCGCCGCGTGATCGCCGAGCGTGCCCTGGCCCGTGCCAAGGCCGGCGAGTCCTTCGCGACCCTGGTCGACGAGTACTCCGGCGGCAGCAAGGCCAACGGCGGCTCCCTGGGGGGGCCGCGGACGGCCGACCGCCTGCCGGACCTCTTCGTCGAGGCCGTGAAGCCCCTGCGCAGCGGCGAGCTGGCCCCGGCCGTGCTGCGCTCGGGGGCCGGCTTCCATGTGCTCAAGCTGGTCGAGCGCAGCGAGGGCGGGCTCAGCGTGCAGCAGAGCCATGCCCGCCACATCCTGCTGCGCACCAGCCCGCAGCTCGGCCGTGACAAGGCCGTGGCCCGCCTGCGTGAACTCAAGGGCCAGATCGAGTCCGGCCGCACCAGCTTCGCCCAGGCCGCGCGCGATGTCTCCGAGGACAGCAGCGCGCCGCAGGGTGGCGACCTGGGCTGGGCCTCGCCCGGGCAGTTCGTGCCCGAGTTCGAGCAGGTCATGGACCGCCTGCCCCTGGGCGCCGTCTCCGATCCGGTGGTCTCGCGCTTCGGCGTGCACTTGATCGAGGTCACCGAGCGCCGCCGCGTGCCCGTCGACCGTCGCCAGCTGCGCGAGGCCGCCCGCAGCGCCGCGCGCGAGCAGAAGTACGAGCCCGCCTACGAGGAGTGGGCCCGCGACATCCGCGCCCGCGCCTACGTCGAGATGCGCGAGCCGCCGCGCTGAGGCCGCCCGCCGTCCCGATGAAGCACATCCCGCGCAAGCGCTTCGGCCAGCACTTCCTGGCCGACTTCGGCGTGCTGCACGCCATCGTCGAGGCCATCGACCCCCAGCCCGGCGAGCATCTGGTCGAGATTGGCCCGGGCCTGGGCGCGATGACCGATCCGCTGGTCGCGCGCTGCGGCCGCCTGACCGTCATCGAGCTGGACCGCGACCTGGCGGCCCGCCTGCGCCGCCGGCCCGAGCTGGAGGTGGTCGAGTCCGACGTGCTCAAGGTCGACGTGGCCGCCCTGGCCGCCGGCCGCCGGCTGCGCCTCGTCGGCAACCTGCCCTACAACATCTCCACGCCCATCCTCTTCCATCTGCTGGACGCGGTGGACGTGGTCGTCGACCAGCACTTCATGCTGCAGAAGGAGGTCGTCGACCGCATGGCCGCCGCCCCCGGCAGCAAGGACTACGGCCGGCTCAGCGTGATGCTGCAGTGGCGCTACGCCATCGAATCGGTGCTGGACGTGCCGCCCGAGGCCTTCGACCCGCCGCCGCGGGTCGACTCGGCCGTCGTCCGCATGCAGCCGCTGCCGGCGCCGGCCGGGGTGGAGGCCGCGCGCCTGGGCGCGCTGGTCACCGCGGCCTTCTCGCAGCGCCGCAAGCTGCTGCGCCACAGCCTGGGCCGCTGGCTGGAGACCCAGGCCTATGCGGGGGACTTCGACCTGCAGCGCCGCGCCGAGGAGGTGCCGGTGGCCGAGTACCTGGCCCTGGCGGCAGCCCTGCCGCCCGCCGCGGCCTGAAAACGCCGACGGGCCCCGCAGGGCCCGTCGTGGGAGGTGCCGGGACGCCCCGGCGCGCCTCAGGCGGCGTCCAGCCAGCAGGCAGTGTCGAAGGCGCTGCTCATCAGCGGCATGTTCATGCCGAAGTTGTTGGCGTTCGACTTGCTCGGCGCCTTGGCCGGCTTGGCCTCGGGCGCCGGCACCTCGATGGCGCTCGCGCGCTCGCCGGCCGGGGCGCTGTCCTGGCGGGTGACCGCGAAGGAGTAGAAGCAGCGGAAGGCGATCTTGCGTTCGGCCCAGAAGTCGGCCGCCTCGCGGAAGACATCGAGCAGCTGCTCGCGCGCCTCGCGGTCGAAGCGGGCGTGGTCGGGCAGCTGGTCGAGCACCACGACGAAGCCCGGCTGCACGCCGGCCTTGTGCACGATGTCGGTCATGCAGTCGTAGAGCGCGTCCAGGTTCTTGCCGAAATGCACCGGGAAGAGGAAGGAGGTCGCCAGCGTCTCCAGCACCTCCTGCTTGCTCTGGGCCTGCGCGAGGTTGGCGTAGAGGAAGTGCTGGCCCAGATCCTGGGCAGCCTGCATCAGCTCGTCCACGCGGAAGGCGCGGATCGCCTGGACGATATTGGGTCGGACGGTTTGCAAGAGCATGGTCACGTTCCCCCTCGGTGGCGGCGGATGCCTGGATTCACTGCGCGACGAGGCGGAAGCTCGCGTAGTGGTCATCGGTGTAGTAGCAAGCCTCGGGCAGGGTCGGGGGGCGACCACCACACACAAGGCGTCGGGCCCCGCGATCGCGGGATCCCGGGGTGCGTACCGTGTATTCGCGATAGTGACCGCGCGGGCGGTCCGGCAGCAGGCGCTCGCGGTTGCCGAAGACGCTGCCGTCCTTCTCGTAGGGGAAAGGTCCGCCGGCCAGGATCAACCGATGGGTCTGGCGCACCTCGACCGGGAGCTGGGCCAGCGACACGCTGCCGGCCGGGGCCGCCTGGGTCGTCGTGGCCGGGTCCGCCCGGCCGAGAGCCGAGTCGCCGGAGAGGCCGCCCCACAGGGCGCCTGCACCGATCACCAGGGTCGCTGCGACACGCATCCAGCCGCCGAGGCGGGGGGAGCGACCGGAACGACGGCCGGGAGGGCCGGAGATCAGCACGGGTTATCCCTGAGAACGAAAGGCGCGCATGGTATCGAATCGGCCCCGAAAGCTCAAGTCGACTGCATCAAATGGAGGCAGTTCGAGAAGGCCTTTACAGCCTGGAACCGGCCGCCTCGCCCTCCCGGGCGAGGCGGTGGCCGCGCCTCAGCGGGCGGCGTTGGCGTCGGCGACCGTCAGGGCCGTCATGTTGACGATGCGGCGCACGGTGGCCGAGGGGGTCAGCACATGGACGGGCTTGGCCGCGCCGAGCAGCACGGGGCCGATCGCGATGCCGCCGCCAGCGGCCGACTTCAGCAGGTTGTAGCTTATGTTGGCCGCGTCGATGTTCGGCAGCACCAGCAGGTTGGCCTCGCCGCCCAGGGTGCTGTCGGGCACCAGCTCGGCGCGGCAGGCGGGGTCGAGCGCGGCGTCGCCGTGCATCTCGCCGTCGATCTCCAGCCACGGCGCGCGGGCGCGCACCAGGCCCAGGGTCTCGCGCATCTTCAGGGCCGAGGGGGCATCGCTGGAACCGAAGTTCGAGTGGCTCAGCAGCGCGGCCTTGGGCAGCAGGCCGAAGCGCCGCATTTCCTCGGCGGCCATGATGGTGATCTCGCAGAGCTCCTCGGCGCTCGGGTCGAGGTTCACGTGGGTGTCGACCAGGAAGAGCTGCCGGTTCGGCAGGATCAGCCCGTTCATGCACGCGTAGGTGTTGACGCCGGCGCGCTTGCCGATGACCTGGTCGATGAACTGCAGGTGCATCGCGGTGCTGCCCCAGGTGCCGCAGATCATCCCGTCGACCTCGCCCTTGTGCAGCAGCATGCTGCCGATCAGCGTCAGGCGGCGGCGCATCTCGATCTTGGCGAACTGGGCCGTCACCCCATGGCGCGCCTGCATGCGGTGGTAGGTCTGCCAGTAGTCGCGGTAGCGCTCGTCGTGCTCGGTGTTGACGATGTCGTAGTCGCGGCCGGCTGCCAGCCGCAGGCCGAAGCGCTCGATGCGCTGGGCGATCACCGCCGGACGGCCGATCAGCGTCGGCCGGGCGATGCCCTCGTCGACCACCACCTGGGCCGCGCGCAGGATGCGCTCCTCCTCGCCCTCGGCGTAGGCCACGCGCTTGTGCTGGGCCCGCTTGGCAAGGTTGAAGATCGGCTTCATCGCCGTGCCGGAGGCGTAGACGAAGGTCTGCAGCTTCTCGCGGTAGGCGTCGAGGTCGGCGATCGGCCGGGCCGCCACGCCGCTGTCGGCGGCGGCCTGGGCCACGGCCGGGGCGATCTTCATCATCAGCCGCGGGTCGAAGGGCTTGGGGATCAGGTACTCCGGCCCGAAGCTCAGGTTGGCGCCGGCGTAGGCGGCGGCCACCACCTCGCTCTGCTCGGCCTGGGCCAGCTCGGCGATGGCGTGCACCGCGGCGATCTCCATCTCCACCGTGATCGTCGTGGCGCCGCTGTCCAGCGCGCCGCGGAAGATGTAGGGGAAGCACAGGACGTTGTTGACCTGGTTCGGGTAGTCGGTGCGGCCGGTGGCCATCACGGCGTCGTCGCGCACCGCCTTCACGTCCTCGGGCGAGATCTCCGGGTTGGGGTTGGCCAGGGCGAAGATCAGCGGCTTGGCGGCCATCTTGGCGACCATGGCCTGCTTGAGCACGCCGCCCGCCGACAGGCCCAGGAAGATGTCCGCGCCCTCGATGACCTCGGCCAGGGTGCGCAGCTCGGTGGGCTGGGCGAACTCGGCCTTGTCCGGGTCCATCAGCTCGGTGCGGCCCTCGTACACCACGCCCTTCAGGTCGGTGACCCAGATGTTCTCGCGCGGCAGGCCCAGCTTGACCAGCAGGTTCAGGCAGGCCAGGGCCGCCGCGCCGGCGCCCGAGGCGACCAGCTTGACCTTGCGGATGTCCTTGCCCACCACCTTCAGGCCGTTGATCATCGCCGCGCCCACGACGATGGCGGTGCCGTGCTGGTCGTCGTGGAAGACGGGGATCTTCATCCGCTCGCGCAGCTTGCGCTCGACGTAGAAGCAGTCCGGCGCCTTGATGTCCTCGAGGTTGATGCCGCCGAAGGTCGGCTCCAGCGCGGCGATGGCGTCGACCAGCTTGTCGAGGTTGTCCTTCTCGGCCAGCTCCAGGTCGAAGACGTCGATGCCGGCGAACTTCTTGAACAGGACGGCCTTGCCCTCCATCACCGGCTTGGCCGCCAGGGGGCCGATGTCGCCCAGGCCCAGCACCGCCGTGCCGTTGGTGACCACCGCCACCAGGTTGCCCCGGGCGGTGTAGCGGAAGGCGGTGGACGGGTCGGCGGCGATCTCCTCGCAGGCGAAGGCCACGCCGGGCGAGTAGGCCAGCGCCAGGTCGCGCTGGTTGATCAGCTGCTTGGTGGCGGCGATGGCGAGCTTCCCGGGCACCGGGAACTCGTGGTACTCGAGGGCGGCCTGGCGCAGCTGGTCGCGCTTCTCGTCTTGGGGGCTGGACATGGGGAAGGTCTCCGGTCGGGATCGCGCGGGCTGGCGTGCGTGGGGCGGGCGGGCCTGCGGGCGGGGGGCGGGCAGGCGGTCGGAAGGGCGGGGCAGGACGGGCTGCCCGCATGCCGCAAACCCGGGATTGTCCGCCCGGGCCGCGGCCGCCCCGGGCCAGGCAGGCTGCGTGCCCGCAGTGTTTCCCAGCCCGGGGGGCAGGCTCATGCGCGAAACTGCGTAGCACTTTTGCGCTGGGGGTCCGAATACTGGACGCCCGACCATGACGAGCGCTCCGCCCCCTCCCTCCCCGCCTGCCGCGCCGGCTGCGGCCGCCCCCTGGCCCACCGGCCCGGGCCTGCCCGCGGCGCGGCCGCCGGCCTGGCGGCGGGCCCTGCCCTGGGCCGTCCTGGTCGCCCTGCTCGGCATCGCGCAGACCCTGCTGATCGTGTTCAGCCTGCAGGCCGAGAGCACCCGGCTGCAGGAGGAATCCGAGCGCACCGCGGTGGCCGTGGCCGCCGACCTCCGGCTGCGCTTCGGCCGCCACCAGCAGGCCCTGCAGGCCCTGTCCTGGGGCGAGTCGCTGTCGGACGAGGACGGCCCCGGCGCCCCGCGCGCCCTGCTGCGCGAGCGCCGCGACCTGCTGCGCATCGAGCAGCGCGACGCCCGCCTGGCGCTGCGCCAGGTCCTGGAGAGCCCCTTCCGGGGGCCGCTCTTCGCCCCGCCCGGCAGCGAGCGCATGACCGACGGCCTGCTGCCCCGGGCCCAGCTCGACCTCGAACTGCAGCTCGCCTGCACCGGCGCGCGCCGCCTGGTCCTGCCGCGCTGGTCCCGCAGCTACTTCGTGCCGCAGCCCGGCGGCCTGGGCCTGGAGGTGATCGACCTCTGCCTGCCGCTGATCGGCCGCGACGAGGACCCCGGCGGCTACGTGATCGCCACCGTCGCGCTCGGCCTGGCCATCGAGGAGGCGGTGCCCCCGGCCACGCTGCGCACGCACGAGCTGGCCCTGGTCGAGGGCGACGGCACCCGCCTGGTCCGCGTCGGCGGGCCGCGCGGCGCCGGGGTCTACCTGGCCGAGCGCCTGCTCGACCTGCCCGGCCTGGGCCTGGCGCTGCGGGTCGACACCGACCGCCGCGGCCCGCCGCTGATCCCCAACCTCTCGACCGGCCTGGTGCTGGGCCTGTCGCTGGCCCTGGCCGCCGTCGTGGCCCTGCTGGTGCGCGACGTGCGCCGCCGCGCCGCCGCCGAGCAGCGCCTGGCCGAGGAGCTGGCGCTGCGTCGCGCGATGGAGGACTCCCTCGTCACCGGCCTGCGCGCGCGCGACCTGCAGGGCCGCATCACCTACGTGAACCCGGCCTTCTGCGCGATGGTCGGCTTCCCCGCGCACGAACTCGTCGGCCAGCTGCACCCGCCCTACTGGCCGCCCGAGCAGCGCGCGCTCTACCAGGCGCGCTGGAGCGAGCGCCTGACCGGCCGCCTGCCGCCGCGCGAGGGCTTCGAGACCCTGTTCATGCGGGCCGACGGCGAGCGCTTCCCGGTGCTGGTCTTCGAGGCGCCGCTGGTCGACGCCCAGGGCCGCCAGGCCGGCTGGATGAGCGCGGTGCTCGATGTCTCGGCCCAGCGCCGGGCCGAGGAGCTGGCCCGACAGCAGCAGGACAAGCTCCAGACCGCGGCCCGCCTGGCCACCGTCGGCGAGATCGCCACCCTGCTCAGCCACGAGCTGAACCAGCCGCTGGCGGCCATCGCCAGCTACGCCACCGGCTCGCTGAACCTGCTCGGTGGCCCCCTGCCGGCCGGATCGGCCGCGGCCTGCGAACCGGCCGAGGCGCCCGATGCCCCCACCTTCGCCATGATCCGCGAGGCCGTGCAGCGCATCGCCGAGCAGGCCGAACGGGCCGGCCGCGTGATCAAGAGCGTGCACGACGTGGTGCGCCGCCGCGAGCAGCCGCGCGAGGCCCTGCCCGCCCGCGCCCTGCTGGATGCCGTGCTGCCCCTGATCCACCTGCAGGCCCGCAAGAGCGGCACCCGCATCGTGCTGGACCTGCCGCGCCAGCTGCCCGAGGTGCGCTGCGACCGCACGATGATCGAGCAGGTGCTGCTGAACCTGACCCGCAACGCCGTGCATGCGATGGAGGCCGCCACCCCGCCCGAGCAGCGCGCGCTGACCCTGCGCCTGCGCGAGGAGGCCGCGGCCGTGCGCTTCGAGGTCGTCGACCGCGGGCCGGGCATTCCCGACGAAGTGGCGGCCCAGCTCTTCACGCCCTTCTTCACCACCAAGGCCGAGGGCATGGGCCTGGGCCTGAACTTCTGCCGCACCGTCATCGAGCAGCACGGCGGAACCCTGCGCCATGCGCCGGCCCCGGTGGCCGGCGCCGGACCGCGGGCCGCCCCGGGCTTGCGGGGCAGCTGTTTCTCGTTCACTCTGCCGCGCGTCGCGGCGCCGGAATCCTCCACGCCATGAACGTCGCGTCCTCCTCCGCCATGCGTTCTTCCTCGCCCGCCGCGGCTGCCCCGATCACCGGCCTGCCGGTGGTCCATTTGGTCGACGACGAGCCCGTCGTCCGCGAGGCCCTGGGCTGGCTGCTGCGCACCCGTCGCCTGCTGAGCGAGGCCCACCCCTCGGCCGAGGCCTTCGAGCGCATGCTGCTCAGCCGCGGCGAGCGCGCCTACGCCGACCCGGCCTGCCTGCTGCTGGACATCCGCATGCCCGGGCTCAGCGGCATCGAGCTCTTCGACCGCCTCGTCGCGCGCGGCGTGCTGCCGCTGATGCCGGTGATCTTCCTGACCGGCCACGGCGATGTGCCCAGCGCGGTGGCCGCCATCCAGCGCGGCGCCTTCGACTTCGTCGAGAAGCCTTTCTCCGACAACGCCCTGGTCGACCGCATCGAGCGCGCCCTGGAGGCCAGCCGCAGCGCGCTGGAAGCCCGCCAGCGCCGCGTGCAGTGGGCGGCCCGCGAGGCCGAGCTGACCGAGCGCGAACGCGAGGTCATGCGCCTGGTCGTCGACGGCCGGCCCAACAAGCTGATCGCCGACGCCCTGGCCATCAGCGTGCGGACGGTGGAGGTGCACCGCGCCCGCGTCTTCGACAAGCTCGGCGTGCGCTCGGCCGTCGAGCTGGCCAACATGCTGCGCGAGTCCGCCGCCGACTGAGCGGCAGCGGGGCGGCCGACAATCCGGCGATGTCTGCCACCCCCTCCGCGCCGCCGCCCGGCGAGTTCGACCTCATCGCCCGCTGCTTCCACCGCCACCGCGCCCCGCGGCCCGGCGTGCCCCTGGGGCCGGGCGACGACTGCGCGCTGCTCGCGCCGCGGCCCGGCATGCAGCTCGCCGTGTCCACCGACATGCTGGTCGAGGGCCGGCACTTCCTGTCCACCGTCGCGCCCGAGCGGCTCGGCCACAAGGCCCTGGCCGTCAACCTCAGCGACCTGGCCGCCTGCGGCGCCACGCCGCTGGCCTGCACCCTTGCCCTGGCCATGCCGCGCGGCGACGCCGACTGGCTGGGCCGCTTCGCCGACGGCCTCTACGCCCTGGCCGACCGCCACGGCATCGCCCTGGCCGGCGGCGACATGACGGCCGGTCCGCTCACCCTCAGCCTCACCGTCATCGGCGAGCTGCCCGCTGGCCAGGCCCTGCTGCGCAGCGGCGCGCGACCGGGGGACACGCTCTGGGTCAGCGGCCGGCTGGGCGATGCGCGGCTGGCGCTGGAGGCCTTCCGCGGCACCGTCCGGCTGCCGGGCGAGGTCTTCGACCGGGTGCGCGTCGCCATGGAGCAGCCCGAGCCGCGGGTCGCCCTCGGCCAGGCCCTGCGCGGCGTGGCCAGCGCCGCGCTCGACCTGTCCGACGGCCTGCTCGGCGACGTGCGCCACCTGCTGGCCCGCAGCGCCGAGGCCCTGGGCCGGCCCCAGCCGCTGGGCCTGCGGCTCGACGCCGACGCCCTGCCGCGCAGCGCCGACCTGGCCGCCCAGCCGATGGCCCTGCAGCGCCTGTGCACCCTGGCCGGCGGCGACGACTACGAACTGGCCTTCACCGCCCCCGCCGCCGCCGAGGCCGCCGTGCGCGCGGCCGCCGCGCTGGCTGGCGTGGCCGTCACGCCGGTCGGCCGCATCGAGGCCGAGACCGGTCTGCGCTGCGTCGACGCCGCCGGCCAGCCGCTGGCGGCCGACTACCAGGCCTTCGACCATTTCCGCGGCTGAGTCCGCCTCCACCGTCTCCACTCCCATGTCCACCCTCCGCACCCGTCTCTCCCCCGGCCTGCTGGCGCTGGCGCTGGCGGCCCTGCCGGCGGCGGCCACCAACGGCTACTTCGCCCATGGCTACGGCCTGAAGGCCAAGGGCATGGGCGGCACCGCGACCGCGCTGGCGCAGGACGCCTTCGGCGGCGCCAACAACCCGGCCTCCTACGCCTTCGTCGGCGCGCGCTTCGATGTCGGCGGCGATGTCTTCCGCCCGGTGCGCGACGCCGAGCGCGAGGGGGCCGTCGGCCTGCCGCTCGGCCTCTTCCAGCTCGATGGCGCCAGCCGCAGCCGCCGCGAGACCTTCCTGATCCCCGAGTTCGGCCTGAGCCGGCCGATCAGCGAGCGCCTGGGCTTCGGCCTCAGCGTCTACGGCAACGGCGGCCTGAACACCACCTACGACCCGGGCCGCTACAGCTGCGTGCTGACCGGTTTCTCGAACAACCAGCTCTGCGGCCAGGGCGGGCTGGGGGTGGACCTGATCCAGCTGGTCGTCGCGCCCTCGCTGGCCTGGCGCTTCACCGAGCAGCAGGCCGTCGGCGCTTCGCTGCTGCTGACCGCGCAGCAGTTCCAGGCCCAGGGCCTGCAGGCCTTCGACAACACCATCCCGCTGTTCGACTTCACCAGCCGCAAGGGCAAGGTCAGCAACCGCGGCAAGGACCGCAGCTACGGGGCTGGCCTGCGCCTCGGCTACCTGGGCCGCTTCTTCGGCGAACGGCTCAGCCTCGGCGCGTCCTACGCCACCCGCACGCGCATGAGCCGCTTCACCAAGTACGAGGGCCTGTTCGCCGAGCGCGGCGACTTCGACATCCCCTCGAACTGGAGCCTGGGCCTGGCGCTGCGCCTGGCGCCGCGCTGGACGCTGGCGCTGGACCTCAACCGCATCCGCTTCAGCGAGGTCCGCTCGGTGGGCAATCCCAGCGCCGCGCCTGCCCTGCTGGGCGAGGCCGGCGGCCCGGGCTTCGGCTGGCGCGACGTCGACGTCATCAAGCTCGGCCTGGCCTGGCAGGCCACGCCCGACCTGGTGCTGCGCGCCGGCGTGAACGTCGGCGACAACCCGATCCGGAGCGCCGACGTCACCTTCAACATCCTCGCCCCGGGCGTCGTGCGCAAGCACTTCACCCTCGGCTTCACCCAGCGCCTGGACGAGGCCAGCGAGCTGACCGGCACCTTCATGGTGGCGCCGCGCGAGTCGGTGCGCGGCACCTCCTTCTTCGACCAGGCCTTCGGCGTGCCGGGCATCGGCGGCGAGGAGACGATCCGCATGCGCCAGCTTTCCCTGGGCCTGGCCTACGGCCGCAGCTTCTGAGCCGCGCGCCGGTCCCGCCCGCGACCCGGCCCGCGCCACGCCACCGCCGTCCCCTCCGCCCCGTCCTGTCCCGTGCCGCGTCCCGCCATGTCCGACCTGCCCCTGCCCCCCCTCGCGCCGCGCCGCGCCGACGCCCGCTTCCTGCGCGGCCACCCGGCCCGCTGGATCGCGCTGGGCTTCGGCTCCGGGCTGAGCCCGGTCGCGCCGGGCACCGTCGGCACGCTCTGGGCCTGGCTCAGCTTCCTCGTGCTCGACCGCTGGCTGGGCGATGCCGCCTGGGGCCTGCTGATCGCCGCGGGCCTCGCGGGCGGCTGGTGGGCCTGCACCCGCTGCGCGCAGCACCTGGGCACGGCCGACCCGGGCGCCATCGTCTGGGACGAGGTCATCGCCTTCTGGATCGTGCTGTGGCTGCTGACCCCGGCCGGCCTGCTGGAACAGACCCTGGCCTTCGCCCTGTTCCGCTTCTTCGACGCCGCCAAGCCCGGCCCCGTGCGCTGGGCCGACGGCCTGTTCAAGCGCCGCGGCCTGGGCGTCGGCGGCCCGCCGGCGCGCATCGGCTGGGCCCAGGGCTTCGGCATCGTCTTCGACGACCTCGTGGCCGCGCTCTGCACCCTGGTCGTGCTGGCGCTGCTGCGCTTCGCCGGGGTCTGAGCCCGTGGCCCCGTCCGATCCCTTCGCCGCGCTGCAGCCCGCGCTCGACGCCCTGGCCGAGGCGCTGCGCGCCCGCGGCCTGCGCCTGGCCGCGGCGGAGAGCTGCACCGGCGGCCTGATCGCCGCCGCCTGCACCGCGCGGCCCGGTTCCAGCGACTGGTTCGACCGCGGCTTCGTCAGCTACAGCAACGCGGCCAAGACCGAGCTGCTCGGCGTGCCCGCCGGCCTGATCGAGGCCGAGGGTGCCGTCAGCGCCCCGGTCGCCCGCGCCATGGCCGAAGGCGCCCTGCAGCGCAGCGCCGCCGACCTGGCCCTGGCGGTCACCGGCATCGCCGGCCCCGGCGGCGCCCGGCCGGGCAAGCCGGTCGGCACCGTCTGGCTGGCCTGGGCCTGGCGCCAGGCCGGCGCAGTCCGCAGCGAGGCCCTGCACCTGCAGTGGCCCGGCGACCGCGCGGCGGTGCGCGAGGCCACGCTGCGCGAGGCCCTGGCCCGCGCCCTGGCCTGGGCCCTCGCCCAGCCCCGGCCGCCCGCGCCGGCGGCCCCGGCCGAGCTGCCCGCGGCCCCGGCCGTGCGGGCTGCGTCCGCCGAGGCCCCGGTCGCCCTGCTCGCCGGCCGCTTCACGCCCGAGGAGCAGGCCGTCTGGGCCGAGGCCCTGCAGGCCGAACTGGCTGCGCTGCAGCCGCCCTGGCGGCTGGTGACGGATCCGGCCTGCGGCCCGGCCCAGGCCATCCGCCTGGCCTTCGTCGCCAACCCGCCGCCCGGCGCGCTGGACGGTCTGCCGGCGCTGGCGGCGGTGCAGTCGCTGTGGGCCGGGGTCGACCGCCTGCTGGCCGACCCCGGCCTGCCCGCCGGCCTGCCGCTGGCCCGCATGGTCGATCCGGCGATGGGTGCCGCCATGGCCGAGACCGCGCTCTGGGCCGTGCTGGCCCTGCAGCGCGGCTTCTTCGACTACGCCGCCCAGCAGCGCGCCGCGCAGTGGCGGCCGCTGCCGCAGCGCCGGGCCGACGAGACCCCGGTGCTCCTGCTTGGCCTGGGCCAGATGGGCGCGGCGGTGGCCCGTGCCCTCGCGCCGCTGGGCTACCGCCTGCTGGGCTGGCGCCGCAGCGCCGAGGCGCCGCGGCCGGCCGGCCTGCCCCCGGGCCTGATCCTGCAGCAGGGCGAGGCCGGCCTGCGCGCCGCCCTGGCCGAGGCCGAGCTGGTGATCAACCTGCTGCCGCTGACGCCCGCCACCCAGGGCTTCTTCGACGCCGACCGGCTGGCGCAGATGCGGCCCGGCGCGGCCCTGGTCCACCTGGGGCGGGGCGCCCAGCTCGTCGAGCCCGAGCTGCTGGCGGCCCTCGACACCGGCCGGCTGCGCCATGCCGTGCTCGACGTCTTCGCGACCGAGCCGCTGCCGGCCGGGCATCCCTTCTGGCGCCATCCGCGCGTGACCGTGCTGCCGCATGTCGCGGCCCTGACCGACCCGCGCAGCGCCGCCCGCGTCGCCGCCGCCAATGCCCAGGCCCTGGCCGAAGGCCGGCCCCTGGCCCACACGGTCGACCGCCGCCGCGGCTATTGAAGCCCGGCGCGCGGCCGCCCTCAGCCGCGGCGCGCTGCGCCGGCCCGCGCCGGGGTGGCCAGCGGCAGCGCCAGCCGCAGGGCCAGCTGCTCCAGCGCCGCCCAGGGCGCGGCCGGCCAGCCGGCTTGCGGCAGGCCCTTGACGATGCCGTCGCACAGGTGGGCGTCGGCCAGCGCGGCATCCAGCCGGGCGGCGTCCAGGCGCGGCAGCGCGCGTTCGTAGAGGGCTTCCTTCGCGCCCCAGATGCGCTGTTCGCGCAGCACGGCGGCCAGCGGCTGGCCGGCGTCCAGGGCCAGCCGGCAGCGGCGCAGGGCGCGGATGTCGTCGGCCAGGGCCCAGTGCACCAGCACGGCGGCCTCGCCCTCGGCCTCCAGCCCGGCCAGCATGCGGCGCAGCCGCGCGATCTGCCCGCCGAGCACGGCCTCCCCGAGCTTGAAGAGGTCGTAGCGCGCCACCGGCAGCACCGCCGCCTCGATCTGCGCCGCCGACAGCGTACCGGGTGCATGCAGCAGCGCGAGCTTGCGGATCTCCTGCGCGGCGGCCATCAGGTTGCCCTCCACCCGGTCGGCGAAGCGGGCCAGGGCCTGCTCGCCCTCGGGCCCGGGCGCGACATGCTGGCCCTGCGCGGCCAGGCGCCGCGCCAGCCAGGCCGGCAGCGCGGCGCGGCCGACCGGCTCGACCTTGACCGTCACGCCCGCCGCGTCCAGGGCGCCGAACCAGGCGCTGCCGAGCTGCATGCGGTCCAGGCGCGGCAGGCTGACCACGGTCAGCGTGTCCTCCGGCAGCCGGGCGGCATGGGCCTGCAGCGCGGCGCTGCCGTCCTTGCCCGGCTTGCCCGAGGGGATGCGGATCTCGATCAGGCGCTTGTCGGCGAACAGGCTCATGGCCTGAGCCCCGCCGAGGATGCCGGACCAGTCCACATGCGCGCCGGCCACGGTGTGCACCTCGCGCTCGGTGTGGCCGGCGGCACGGGCCGCGGCACGGATGGCGTCGGCCGCCTCCAGGGCGAGCAGCGGCTCGTCGCCGTGCACGGTGTAGAGCGGTGCCAGGCCGCGCTGCAGATGCGCGGCCAGCTGATCGGCGCGGACCTGCATGGCCGGGCCCCGGGGTGCCTGGGCGTCAGCGCGCGGCGGGGGCCGGCGCGGGCAGGCGCAGCACGGCCAGGCGGCGCAGCACCTGGGCCGAGATGTCGTCTTCCATCGCGCGGTAGAGCAGGCCCTCTTCCTGCTCCTTGGCCAGCGCGCTGCTCTCGTTGAAGCTCATGTCGCGCGTCTGCACCAGCTCGGCATCGGGGGCCAGCAGGCGGCCGTCCGGGGTGCGCAGGCGGAAGGCGAGGCGGCTGCGCAGCGTGAACTCGCGCACCTGGCCGGCCGTGGTCTGGGCGGCCACCACCCGCTCGCGCTGGGCCAGCAGCACCTCGATCACCACCTGCGCCTGGCTGGCGGCGTCGACGATGCGGCTGCGGCCGTCGGCCTCGATGTCGCGCTTGAGCGTCAGCGCCAGCTGCGTGCCGCGCTCCCGGAAGCCCTCCAGCGCGATCCGCTCGAAGGGCAGGCCGGTGGCCGCCCCGCGCAGCTGGAAGCCGCAGCCTGCGGCCAGCAGGGCCAGGGCGGCGGCCGGGCCGGCGCGCAGCAGGCGGCGGCGGGTCAGGGGAGCGGGGGCAGCAGCGGACATCGCGGGGCCTTGGGCTTCAGACGACCAGGTTGACGAGACGGCCGGGCACGACGACGACCTTCTTCGGCGCCTGGCCCTCGATGAACTTCTGCGCTTCCGGCGAGGCCAGTGCTGCGGCCTCGATGGCCGCCTTGTCGGCCCCGGCCGGCACGCGGATCGCGCCGCGCAGCTTGCCGTTGACCTGCAGCACCAGCTCGATCTCGTCCTGCACCAGCGCGGCCTCGTCCACCGCGGGCCAGGGCGCGTCGAGCAGCTCGCCGATCGCCTCGGCATAGCCCAGCTGCTGCCACAGCGCGTGGGTGAGGTGGGGGCAGGCCGGGTAGAGCGCGCGCAGCAGCACCGACACGGCCTCGCACAGCACGGCGGCATCGCCGTCGGAGCCGTCCGGCGCGTGGGCGTCCAGCGCGTTCAGCAGCTTCATGCAGCCCGAGACCACGGTGTTGTACTGCATGCGCTCGTAGTCGTGGCTGACCTGGCGCAGCACCAGGTGCAGCTCGCGGCGCAGGGCCTTGGCCGCGGCGCGCAGGGGCGCGGCCGACAGGTCTGAGGCGGTCGCGCGACGCAGGGTCTCGGCCTGCTTCTGCGCGTAGGACCACACCCGCTTGAGGAAGCGGTGGGCGCCCTCGACGGCCGATTCGTTCCACTCCAGCGTCTGCTCGGGCGGCGCGGCGAACATCACGAAGAGGCGTGCGGTGTCGGCGCCGTAGCGGTCGATCAGCTCCTGCGGGTCGACGCCGTTGTTCTTCGACTTGGACATCGTGCCGACGCCCTGGTAGTCGATGGCGGTACCGCCGGGCAGGCCGTCCTTGTCGGCCTTGAGCTTCGCGCCGACCACCTTGCCGCCGGCGTCCAGCACATGCTCCACCTCGTGCGGCCAGAAGTACTCGATGCCGCCCTTGTCGCTGCGGCGCGAGTAGATGTGGTTGAGCACCATGCCCTGGGTCAGCAGCTTCTGGAAGGGCTCGCTGACGGTGAGCAGCTTCAGGTCGCGCATGACCTTGGTCCAGAAGCGCGCGTAGAGCAGGTGCAGGATCGCGTGCTCGATGCCGCCGATGTACTGGTCCATCGGCATCCAGTGCTGCGCGCCGGCGCCGACCATGGCCTGGTCGTTGCCCGGGTCGCAGTAGCGCATGAAGTACCAGGACGAATCGACGAAGGTGTCCATCGTGTCCGTCTCGCGGCGCGCCGCGGCGCCGCAGACCGGACAGGTGACGCCGGCGTGGAAGCCCTCGTGCTTGTGCAGGGGGTTGCCGCTGCCGTCGGGGATGCAGTCCTCCGGCAGCACCACCGGCAGGTCCCGCTCGGGCACCGGCACGGCGCCGTGTTCGGGGCAGTGGATGATGGGGATGGGCGTGCCCCAGTAGCGCTGGCGGCTGATGCCCCAGTCGCGCAGGCGCCAGGTGGTCTTCTTCTCGCCCAGGCCCTGGGCGGCCAGCCGTTCGGCGACGCGGTCGACGGCGGCCTTGTGGCCGAGGCCGTCCAGCTCGCCCGAGTTCACGCACACGCCACGCTGCTTGTCGCCATACCCCTCGGCCCAGGCGGCGTCGTCGAAGGTCATGCCCTCGATGGCCACGACCTGCTTGATCGTCAAGCCGTACTTCTTCGCAAACGCGAAGTCGCGCTCGTCATGCGCGGGCACGCCCATCACCGCGCCGTCGCCGTAGCCCATCAGCACGTAGTTGCCGACCCAGACCGGCACTTCGGCGCCGGTCAGCGGGTGGGTGACGGACAGGCCGGTCGGCACGCCCTTCTTCTCCTGCGTGGCCAGCTCGGCCTCGGTGGTGCCGCCGGCCTTGCATTCGGCGACGAAGGCGGCCACCTCGGGGCGGCCCTGCGCGGCGTGCAGGGCCAGCGGGTGCTCCGGCGCCACGGCGCAGAAGCTCACGCCCATGATCGTGTCGGCGCGGGTGGTGAAGACGTACAGCCGGCCGTCCTGGATCAGCGCGCCATCGGCGCCGCGGATGGCGTGCGGGAAGGCGAAGCGCACGCCCTCGCTCTTGCCGATCCAGTTCTCCTGCATCAGCCGCACGCGCTCGGGCCAGCCGCTGAGGAAGTTGGGGTCCGCCGGGTCGGCCACGGCGGCGCGTAGCTCCTCGGCGTAGTCGGTGATCTTGAGGTAGTAGCCGGGGATCTCGCGCTTTTCCACCAGCGCGCCGCTGCGCCAGCCGCGGCCGTCGATGACCTGCTCGTTGGCCAGCACGGTCTGGTCGACCGGGTCCCAGTTGACGACCTGGGTGCGGCGCTCGCAGATGCCGGCCTCCAGCATCTTCAGGAAGAGCCACTGGTTCCACTTGTAGTACGACGGCTGGCAGGTGGCGAGCTCGCGCGACCAGTCGATGGCCAGGCCCATGGCCTGCATCTGGCCCTTCATGTGGGCGATGTTGGCGTAGGTCCAGGCGGCCGGCGGCACCTTGTTCTTCATGGCCGCGTTCTCGGCCGGCAGGCCGAAGGCGTCCCAGCCCATGGGCATCAGCACGTTCATGCCCTTCATCCGCAGCTGGCGGGTGAGCATGTCGTTGATGGTGTAGTTGCGCACATGCCCCATGTGCAGCTTGCCGCTGGGGTAGGGCAGCATGGAGCAGGCGTAGAAGGCGGGCTTGCCGGCGTCCTCGGTGACGCGGTAGGCGTCGCGGGCGGCCCAGTGCGCGCGGGCGGCGGCCTCGACGGCCTGCGGGTCGTAGCGGCTGCCGTCGGCAGCGGAATCGGCGGGGGCTTGCGGGGCGGCACTCATGCGGCAGGGGGCGCGGGCGCGCCCTCGAAGGATCAGGGGACAGCTTGGGAAAGCGGTCGCGGATTCTAGGTGGCGGGTCCGCGACCGCCGGGGGCCTCAGGGCCGGGCCTGGGTGATGAAGGCGATGCGGCTGAGCCCGGCGGCCTGCAGGTCGGCGATGAGGCGGGCGACCTCGCCGTAGGCCACTTCGCGGTCGGCCTGCAGGTGGACTTCGGTCGCGGGGTCGCGGGCGGCCACGGCGCGCAGCCGCGCGCCGAGCAGGGCCGGCGCGACCGTCTCCTCGCCGATCCGCAGCGTGCCCGCGGCATCCAGCCGCAGCTGCAGCGCGCCGGGCGGCGTCGCGGCGGCCGGCGCATCGGCCTGCGGCAGGCGCAGGCCCAGGCGGCCGGTCAGCAGCGGGGCGCTGACGAGGAAGATGACCAGCAGCACCAGCATCACGTCGATCAGCGGCGTCATGTTGATGTCGCTCATCGGCCGGGCCGGCGTGCGGCGTTCGAGTCGGCCGAAGCGCATGGCGGGGCGGGCGCGCTCGGCGCTTCAGGCCCGCGGCGCGGCCGGCGAGCCGTCCGGGCCGAGACGCCAGGCGCGCAGGTCGTGGGCCCAGCCCTCCAGCTCGGCCTCGCAGGCGGCCAGGCGCTGGCCGAAGGCGTTGTAGGCCAGCACGGCCGGGATGGCCACCGCCAGGCCGGCGGCGGTCATCACCAGGGCTTCGCCGACCGGGCCGGCCACCGCGTCGATGCCCTGCACCTCGCTGCCGGCCAGGCCGAGCAGGGCCTTGGTCACGCCCCAGACGGTGCCGAAGAGGCCGACGAAGGGCGCCGTCGCCCCGACCGAGGCCAGCACGACCTGGCCGGTCTGCAGCCTGCCGAGGGCGGCGTGCAGCGCGTCGCGCAGGCGGCGGGTGAGGCGGGCATCGGCCGAGGTCTCGGCGGCCAGGCTGCCGGGGCCTTCGTCGAGCAGGGCGGCGTCGAGCAGGGCGGGCAGCAGGGCCTCGCGGTCCAGGGCCTGAAGCCGCTGGCGGGCCTGGGCGAGATCGGGGGCCGTCCAGAAGGCGGGCAGGGCCTGCGCCAGGTCGCGCCGCACGCGGGCCAGCACGCGGCCCCGCCAGAGGATCAGCACCCAGGAGGCGACCGACATCGCGAGCAGCACCAGGGCCACCGCCTGGCCGACGGGGTCGCCCTCCTGCCAGAGTCCGCTCAGGCTGCTGTTCACGGCCTCGGCTCCAGGGCTCAGCCGAGGCCGAGCACGGCGTCCATGTCGAACAGGCCGGCGCGGCGGCCTGCCAGGAAGCGCACCGCGCGCAGGCTGCCCTGGGCATAGGTGGCGCGGCTGCTGGACTTGTGGCTGATCTCGATGCGCTCGCCGGTGCCCAGGAACATCACGGTGTGGTCGCCGACCACGTCGCCGCCGCGCACGGTGGCGAAGCCGAGGGTGGAGGGGTCGCGCTCGCCGGTGACGCCTTCGCGGCCGTAGATCGCGCAGGTCTTCAGGTCGCGGCCCAGCGCGTCGGCGATGACCTCGCCCATCTTCAGCGCGGTGCCGCTGGGGGCATCGACCTTGTGGCGGTGGTGAGCCTCGACGATCTCGATGTCGTAGCCCTGGCTCAGCGCCTTGGCGGCCTGCTGGAGCAGCTTGAGGACCACGTTGACGCCGACGCTCATGTTCGGCGCCATGACGATGGCGATCTCCTGCGCGGCGGCGGCGATCGCGGCCTTGCCGGCCTCGTCGAAGCCGGTCGTGCCGATGACCAGGGCCACGCCGTGGCGGCGGCAGGCGGCCAGGTGGGCCAGGGTGCCGGCCGGGCGGGTGAAGTCGATCAGGGCATCGGCCCCGGCCAGGGCGGCGTCGAGGTCGGCGGTGATGGCCACGCCGCTGGTCTGGCCCAGGAAGGCGGTGGCGTCCTGCCCGAGGGCCGGGCTGCCGGCGATGTCGAGGGCGCCGGCCAGCACGCAGTCGTCGGCGGCCAGCACGGCCTCGATCAGCATGCGGCCCATGCGGCCGGAGGCGCCGGCGATCGCGACGCGGTGGGGACCTTGGCTCATCGGGGACTCAGGGCTGTTCGAGCGGGGGGAAGGTGCGGCTCGGGCCGCTGGCGGCCTTGGCGGGGGCCAGGGCGGGGGCGGCCGGTGCGGCGGCCTTGGGGGCCGGCAGCGCGCGCAGCTGGGACTCGCTCAGCTCCAGCACGGGGGGCTTGCCGGAGGACTTGCCGGTGTCGATGCTTTCGACGAAGTCGCGCTCGCTGGGCAGCTCGTCGGATTCGAGGGTCTCCAGCGCATCGCCGCGGAAGATCGCCGTCACCCGGCGCTGCTGGTAGGCGGTGCCAGCGCGGCGGATGGTGAAGACGTAGTCCCAGCGGTTCTCGTGGAAGGCGTCGGCGATCAGCGGCGAGCCCAGCAGCTCGCGCACTTGGCTGCGGCTCATGCCGGTGCGCACGCGCTCGACCATCTCGCGGGTGACGACATTGCCCTGCACCACGTCGACCCGGTAGGGCGTGATCACGCCCAGCACGCGGTCGCTCACGCGGGGCCCGGTGGGGGTCAGGCCGCAGCCGGTCAGCACCAGGGTGAGACCGGCCAGCACCAGCGTCTGCCCGCAGGTTGGGAGTCGGGGATTGCTCATCGCAGGGGGGCCCGCAGGCCAGGGAGGCGGTCGCCGCCGCAGGGCAGGAGCCGCAAGTCACGGCGCCACCCAGGGGCGGCCCGATATCATCGATTCATTCTAGAGGAGCCCCCCGGGGCGCCACGGAGGCCCCGATGAATCACGCCGACGAACTCAAGAGCAGCGGGCTGAAGGCCACGCTGCCCCGCATCAAGATCCTGGAGGTCTTCCAGACCTCACCGGTTCGCCACCTCACGGCCGAGGATGTCTACAAGGCCCTGCTCAGCGAGGGCGCCGACATCGGCCTGGCCACGGTCTACCGGGTGCTGATGCAGTTCGAGCAGGCCGGACTGCTCTCGCGCAACCACTTCGAGAGCGGCAAGGCCGTCTTCGAGCTCAACGAGGGCCAGCACCACGACCACCTGGTCTGCCTGGACTGCGGGGCGGTCGAAGAGTTCTATGACGCGCAGATCGAGCTGCGCCAGCGCGAGGTCGCCGAGTCCCGCGGCTTCCGCCTGCAGGAGCATGCGCTGGCCCTGTATGCGCACTGCAGCAAGGACGACTGCGCCCGGCGCCGCGAGCGCGGCAGCCGCTGAGCGCGGACCGGTGCCGGTCGCGCGGGCTCAGAGCCCGCGCTCCATCGCGGCCTGGTGGCGGGCGATGAACTCGCGGTAGGTGTCGATGCCGCGCAACTGCAGCACGGTGTTGCGCACCGCGGCCTCGACCAGCACCGCCAGGTTGCGGCCCGCATCCACCGCGATCACCACCTTGCGCACCGGCACGCCGAGCACCGTCTCGTAGAGGGGTTCGTTGGGCAGCCGCTCGAACTCGCGGTCCATGGTCTCCAGCCGCACCATGTGGACGATCAGCTTGAGCCGCATCTTCCGGCGCACGGCGGTCTCGCCGAAGATGGCCTTGATGTCCAGCAGGCCGATGCCGCGCACCTCCAGCAGGTTCATCAGCAGCGGCGGGCAGCGGCCCTCGATGGCGGTCTGCGAGATGCGGAACAGGTCCACCGCGTCGTCGGCCACCAGGCCGTGGCCGCGCGAGATCAGCTCCAGGCCCAGCTCGCTCTTGCCCAGGCCGGACTCGCCGGTCAGCATCACGCCGAGTCCGAGGATGTCGAGGAAGACGCCGTGGCGGGTGGTGCGCTCGGCGAAGTGCTGGGCCAGGAAGGTGCGCAGCACGTCGATCACGTGGCCGGCGGATTCCGCAGTGACGAAGAGCGGGATCTCGGCGCGCTCGCACATCGCCACCAGCCGGTCCGGCGGGGTCACGCCGTCGGCCACGATCAGCACGGGCGGCTCCAGCGTGACGATGCGCGAGATGCGCCGCTCCTGGTCCTCCAGGCTGCTGTCCCCCAGGTAGCGGGCCTCGCGCAGGCCGACGATTTGGACGCGGTAAGGGTGGAGGTAGTTCAGGTAGCCGACCAGGTCGGCGGCCGACTGCGCATCGCGCACCGCGATCTCGTCGAAGCGGCGCTCGGGATGGGCATGCCCCGCGATCCACTCCCAGTGGAGCGAGGCCCGGTGCGTCTCGAACAGCGCCTCCGCGCTGATGACATCGGCTTTCATGGCCCCGATCCTAGCGGGGCCGTCCGTTGTGTGCGGCGGGCCCTCAGGCCACCGTCTTCAGCGGGGCCCAGCCCTCGATCAGCGCATGCACCGCACCGGCTTCGGGCTCGGACTTCAGGCGCTCGCGCAGCTCGCGGTCGGACAGAAGTTCGGCAATCTCCGACAGGATCTCCAGGTGCCGCTGGGTCGCGGCCTCGGGCACCAGCAGGAAGATCAGCAGCGTGACCGGCTCGTCGTCGGGCGCGTCGAAGGGGATGGGCTGGCGCGTGCGCAGCACGGCGGCCAGCGGGTTCTTGAGCCCCTTGATGCGGCCGTGCGGAATGGCCACGCCATGGCCCAGGCCGGTGGAGCCCAGCCGTTCGCGGGCGAACAGGTTGTCCGTCACGGTCGCGCGGGCGATCGCATGACGGTTCTCGAACAGCAGGCCCGCCTGCTCGAAGACGCGCTTCTTGCTGGTGGCGTCCACATCCACCAGCACATTGCTGATGGGCAGGATGGTCGAGAGACGGTTCATCGAGACGACGCGGCGGTTTTGACGCTGAAGCTGGGCCGACGCTGCTGCAAAAAAGTGGAATTGATTATAGAAACGCGTCAGACCCCTGCTGGATCCGGGTCGGTTGCGCATCGGCAACGCAGGCCCCGCGCGGGCTTCGGACACGAAAACGGCCCCCGCGGGGGCCGTGCTTTCCGGGAGGCGTGCGGGCCGCTGCCGGCCCGCCGCCGCGGCGCTCAGACGGCGCCGCTGAGTTGATGCCGCTTGATCGAGTCGTGGTGGTGATCCTGCACACGGTCCTTGTGGCGGATCACCTGGCGGTCCAGCTTGTCCATCAGCTCGTCGATGGCCGCGTAGAGGTCGGCGTGAGAAGACTCGACGAAGATGTCGCGTCCCTTGACGTGCAGGTTGACCTCGGCCTTCTGGCGGCGCTCCTTCTCCTTCAGCTTCTCCACGCTCAGGACCACGGTGACATCGACCACCTGGTCGAAGTGGCGGGTGATCCGGTCCAGCTTGGTCAGCACGTATTCGCGCAGCGACGGGGTCACCTCGAGATGGTGTCCGCTGATCGTCAGATTCATGGGAACTCCTTTCACGGGAAGGACGGAGGCCGGTCAGCCCCCGGGGCCTGCGGCGGCGATGTCCGCGGGCTTGGGCCCAGACTACGCCGGCCTGTCCAGCCTGACAAGCCGATGTCCAGCCCCCGTCCTTGGCCGTCCCGCCGCCGGCCCGGACCCGGTGCGATACTGCACGCTGTTCCGACGCTACGGAGTCACCTTGGACGTCCCCTCGCCTCCTCGGTGACCGCCGCTCCGACCGCAGGCACATGGCCCAGGGAGCGCGCGGTCGCCCCCTGACCGGCCCCCGCCGAGCCCCGCTCGCCGGCCGTGCCCGTTCCATCCGTCTGGTCGGAGCCCCCCATGCTGAACGTCTTCACGCTGGCCCACGGCCGGCTGTTCCAGGAAGAGATCGAGAGCGCCGAGGCGCTGGCCCATGTCGAGCCCGTCTGGGTCGACCTGGAGAACCCCACGCCCGAGGAGAAGGGCTGGATCGCCGGCCGCTTCGGGCTGACCATCCCCGAGAACATCGTCGACGACGACCTCGAGGAATCGGCCCGCTTCTACGAGGACGACGAAGGCCAGCTGCACCTGCGCACGGACTTCCTGCTCGACGACGACGAGGAGCGCGGCTCGCGCAACGTCCGGGTCGCCTTCATCCTGCACCGCAAGGTGCTGTTCTCCGTCCACGCCGAGGACCTGCCGGTCTTCCGCCTGCTGCGCCTGCGCGCGCGCCGCATCCCGGCGCTGATCGAGGACGCGAAGGACGTGCTGCTCAAGCTCTACGACGCCGACACCGAGTACTCGGCCGATGCGCTCGAAGGGGTCTACGACGCGCTGGAGCAGGTCTCGCAGCGCGTGCTGCGCTCCTCCGTCAACGACGAGGCCGCAGCCGAAGCCCTGGCCGCCATCGCCCGCCAGGAAGACCTGAACTCCCGCATCCGCCGCAACGTCATGGACACCCGGCGCGCGATCAGCTTCATGATGCGCAGCCGCATGCTGAACGCCGAGCAGTTCGAGGAGGCGCGGCAGATCCTGCGCGACATCGACTCGCTGGACTCGCACACGGCCTTCCTCTTCGACAAGATCAACTTCCTGATGGACGCCACCGTCGGCTTCATCAACATCAACCAGAACAAGATCATCAAGATCTTCTCGGTGGCCAGCGTCGCCTTCCTGCCGCCCACGCTGATCGCCAGCATCTACGGCATGAACTTCAAGGTGCTGCCCGAGCTGGACTGGTCGCTCGGCTACCCCTGGGCCCTGGGCCTGATGGTCGCCAGCGCCATCGCCCCCTTCCTCTACTTCAAGAAGCGCGGGTGGTTGGGGTGAGGCCGGACCGCGGTCCGGCCCTGCGGACGGACCGCAGCCTGCCGAACCGCCCGAGCTCCGCGAGGGCGTGGGGTGAGGCCCGCGGCTCCAAGCCGGCCGATGCCGGCTTGGACGGGCCGAACCGCCCGAGCTCCGCGAGGGCGTGGGGTGAGCCCGGACGGAAGGCGGTCCCTGCGGAGCGTCTTCCGCCTGGCTCACGGTCCGGGCGTCCCGCCCGGACCCGGGATGCGCATCGCTCCCCCTTCGCCCTTCGGGGTCGGCTCTTTCCCTGACGCCCGCTCTCGGACCCAGCGCGCAGATCCCGTCTCTCCGCCCTCGCCCCAGCCCAGGATGCCCCCATGCCCCTGCGCACCCAGCTCCAACTCCTCGCTGCCGCCGCCCTGATCGTGCTGTGCGTCTTCCTGCTCTGGCTGCGCCATGCCGAGAGCTTGTGCCTGGAGCAGGGCGCCCGCTGGGCGGAGGGCGAATGCCATTTCGACGAGCGCCAGCCCGAGCGGGCCGTGCCGCTCGGCCGCGTGCCCTTCCCGCCCGCCAGCGCGGCCTCCCGGCCGTGAGCCGGGTCCTGCCCGCCGGGCCGCAGCGCACCGTGCTGCGCGTGGTGGCGGCCGTCGTGCTGCTGGTGCTGATGTTCAGCCTGGTGAGCCCGGTGCTGGCCGTGCGTCTGCAGGCCCAGGGGCACAGCGCCGCGGCCATCGGTTTCGTGCTGATGCTGCCCTTTGCCACCGTGGCCTGCACGCTGCCGCTGCTGCCGCGGCTCTTCGCCCGCTTCGGCCTGGGGCCGGTGCTGCGCGCCGGCCTGGCGCTGGAGACCCTGGCCACCGGCCTCTACCTGCTGAGCCCCGATTTCCGCTGGGTCTGCGCGGCCGGCGTGCTCTGCGGTCTGGGGGCGGCGGCGGCCTGGAACGGCATCGAGGCGCTGATCGCCCACCATGCGCCGCCGGCGGCCCGCGGCCGCTGGACCGGCCTCTACCAGACGGCCCTCGGCGGGGCCCTGGCGCTCGGCCCCTTCCTGCCTGGCCTGCTCGGGCTGGGCAGCCAGGCCGCGCTGGGTCTGGCGCTGGTGGGGCAGTTGCTGGCCGTCCTGATCTGCCTGGGGCCGGCGGTCGACCGTTTGCAGGCCAGTGCGCCGGGCGGTCCCCCGCGGGGCAGCGGCTGGGCGCTGCGGCAGCGGCCCGATCTGGTCTGGTGTGCGCTGGTCGGCGGGGTGTTCGAGGCGGGTCTCGCCGCGCTGTCGGCCGCCCAGGGCGCGGCGCTGGGCTGGAGCCTGGGCAGCGCCAGCGCGCTGGCCGGCGTGCTGGGGGCCGGCAGCTTCCTGCTGCAGTACCCGGCCGGCCACGCAGCCGACCGGGTCGGCGCCCGTCCCCTGCTGGCCGGTGCGGCCGTCCTGCTGCTGCTGGCCACCCTGCCACTGGCCCTGGGCGCGCCGGCCGAGCCCTGGCTGTGGCCCGCGGTGGCGGCCTGGGGCGGCGTGGGGGGCGGGCTCTACACCCTGACCCTGGTCCGCACCGCCCGCGCCTTTGCCAGCCGCTCGGCCGTGGCCGGCACCGCGGCCGTGATCGGGGGCTACACGGTGGGGGGCGCGATCGGGCCGCTGCTGAGCGGCCGCCTGCTCGACCGGGCCGGCCTGCCCGGTCTGGCGGCCGGCCTGTGCCTGCTCGCGGCCAGCGTGGCCTGGCTGGCCTGGCGGACCGGCCGCAGCCGCTGAGTTCGGCGGACGGGCCGGGGGCCGGCTCGGCGCGACGGACTCAGTCCGCCAGCACCCGCCCGGCCAGGGCTTCGCCGCTGAGCCAGGCGCGTTCCACCCCGTCCCGCGGGGCTTCCGAGGCCGAGCCCTGCCAGGCGTCGCCACAGCTGCCCAGGCGGCGGGCCGCCGACCAGCCGCAGGCGCCAGCGGCCGGCCGGCCCTGCTGGGCATAGCGCCAGCGGTGGACCACGGCGTGCGGCGGCAGCCCGGCCGGCGCCTGGGCCCCCAGGGCCTGCCGCAGGGCCTCGACCATCGGGCCCTGCAGGGCTTCGGGGCTCTCGTCGATGTGCGCCAGGCTCCAGTCCGCCCGGGCGTGGGCCACCCAGCGGGCCCGGCCGTCGGCCCCCGGCTGGCGGATCAGCCGGGCCAGGGGGCCGTCGGCTGGCTGCAGCAGCCCCGGCCCGCGGGACGGGGCGGTCTCGGGCCAGGCGCTCATGAGCGTGATGCAGGCCTCGCTGCGGCAGGCCGCCAGCGGAGCGGCCAGCACGGTGTCGTGCGGGGCCAGCAGGGGCACGGCCTGCTCGGCCGGCACGGCCAGCAGCACGGTGTCGAAGATCCGCCCGCCCAGCGCCTCGCTGGCGGCGGCCTCGGCCAGTGCCAGCCGCCAGCCGCCGCCGGGCTGCGGCTGCAGTTCGCGCACCGTGGCTTCGCGCAGCAGCTGCAGCCCGGCCTGGCCCAGGCGTGCCGCCAGCACCTGCGGCCAGGCGTTCATGAAGGGCTGGCCGGCGAAGACCGCCGCCTGCGCCCCGGGCGCGGGCAGCAGCCGGGCGGCCGGGTCGGCTTCGCGCAGCAGGCCTTCGGCCCGGGCCGCTGCCAGGGCGCTGCGGAAGGTCGGCTGGGTGGCGGCGAAGGCGGCGGCCCCGTGGTCGAAGGGGCCGACGGAGCTGTGCCGCGTCGCGCAGCGGCCACCGGGCCCCCGGCTCTTCTCCAGCAGGGTGACATGGGCGCCGGCGGCCAGCAGGCATTCGGCCGCGCGCAGGCCGGCCAGGCCGGCGCCGACCACGGCGATGGTTCGTGTGGGGGACATGGGGAGGGGTCTCAGGCCACCGCCCGGCGCTTGAGCCAGCGCATCAGCGCGCCGACGCCGGGCAGCTTTTCGTACAGCTCTTCGGCCGCGTCCCAGTAGTCGCGGTGCAGCGCGATGCGGCCGTCCGGCGCGAAGCGCAGGTGGCTGCCGCCGCGCACGGTCTGCAGCGCCGGGCTGTAGCGGCGGAAGTGGAAGAGGAAGTCCCAGACCAGGAAGCACTGCCCGCCCTGGACGATGGCCTCGCGCACGACGAAGCGAGGCTCGCGCAGCGCGACGAACATGTGCGTGAACACCCCGCGGATCGCGGCCTGGCCCTGCACCTCGTTGAAGGGGTCCTTGAAGACCGCGTCCGGCGCGTAGAGCGTGTCGAGCCGCTCGACATCGCCGGGCTGCAGGGCCTCGAAGGCGGCGATCACGCGCTGCACGCGCGGGTCCGCGCAGTCGGGGACGGGCATGGCCTCAGCCTCCGGTGGCGCGGCGCACGGCCGCGAAATAGGCGCCGTCGCCGAGCAGGCCCAGGGCCTTCAGCACGCGGGTGAAGCGCTTCGGGAAGTGGATCTCGAAGCGGCCTTCCGACCAGCCGCGCAGGATGGCCTCGGCCGCCTGGTCCGGCGTCAGCAGGGCCGGCATCGCGAAGGTGTTCTGCGCGGTCAGCGGGGTCTCGACGAAGCCGGGGTTGACCAGCGAGACCCCCAGGCCGCGCGCATGCAGGTCCAGGTAGAGCACCTGGGCCAGGTTGATCAGCGCGGCCTTGGTCGGCCCGTAGGCCAGGGCCTTGGGCAGGCCGCGGTAGCCGGCCACGCTGGCCACCAGGCTGAGGTGGCCGCTGCCCTGGGCCAGCAGCGTGGGCAGCAGCGCGTCGATCATGTACAGCGCCCCCGTCACGTTGATCTGCTGGTGGCGGAGCATCTCGTCGAGGTCGAAGGCCGTCGCGCGCTGCGGCTTGTAGTGGCCGGCGCAGTACATGGCCAGGTCCAGGGTGCCGCGCGGTGCGGCGGCGGCCAGGCCTTGCACCGCACGGGCGGCCGACTGCATGGCCGCGCGGTCGGTGGCGTCGAAGGGCAGGGCGATCGCACCGGGGTGCTGGCTGACGAATTCGTCCAGCGCCTCGCTGCGGCGGGCCGAGACCACGACCTGCGCGCCGCGCGCATGCAGCGCGGCGGCGGTGGCGCGGCCGATGCCGCTGGAGGCGCCGACCAGCCAGACGAGGCGGTCGCTCCAGTCGCTCAGGCGGGGGTTCAGGCTCATCGAAGGCTCCGGGGTACGGCGATCGGGTTCGATGCGAAGGACCGTGGGGCGGGGGGCAAGCTCAGCGCGCGGCCGGCTTGTGGAAGGCGAGGGTGACCTCGCCGAGACGGAAGCCGAACTTGCGCATCTCCGCCTTGTTCAGCAGGACCTGCTCGTCGACCAGATACATCCAGTCGTCGAACTGCACCTCGTAGACCGTGCCGTCGACCGGCAGCCTCAGCGTGTAGCGCCACTGCAGGGCGTTGCCGGCCGCCTGGCCCTCGGCCTGGCCCTTCACGTCGGCGGCGGTGCCGGTGTAGCGGCCGCCGCCATGGTCGGTCAGGGTCCAGACGCGGCGCTCGGTGCGGCCGTCGCTGTAGAGGAAGCGCTCGTCCAGGGTGCCGCGCGGGCCGTCCCAGCGGCAGTCCATCGTCACCGTGAAGCGGCGCTTGACCTGGCCGCCGCGGTCGGTGAACACGCCGTGGGCCAGCACCCGGCCGTCGAAGTAGCGCTTCAGGTCGAGCACCGGGGTCTCGGCCGCGTAGTCGGCCGGGCTCGGGGCGCTGGCGCAGCCGGCCAGGGGGCCCAGGCCGATCAGGCCCAGGCCGCCCAGGCGGCGCAGGGTGGCGCGCCGGGCCGGCGCGGGGGGCAGCGTGCGGTTCATGGGGCAGGGGGCTCGTCGAGTCGGATCAGGCGCTGCAGCGCGGCCGCGGCCAGCAGCTTCAGCAGGCAGGGGAGAAGGCAATAGGCCAGGGTCAGCGCGCCCAGGGCCGCCGGTTCGCGGGCGCCGGGCGCGTAGCCCAGCAGGCCCAGCAGCGGCAGGGCCAGGCCGGCGGCCAGGGCCAGGTTCAGCTTGGTCGCGAAGGCCCACCAGCCGAAGTAGGCGCCCTCGGCGCGATCGCCGTGGCCGGCGCGCCGGATCAGGCCGGCCAGCAGCGCGGCCGGCAGGGTCAGGTCGGCCCCCAGGGCCAGGCCGCTGGCCAGGCAGACGAGCAGGAAGGCGAGCGTGTCGCCGGCGCCCAGCAAGGCCGCCCCCGAGAAGGCCAGCACCGCCAGCAGCATGCCGGCCTGCCAGCTGCGCGCCAGCCCGAAGCGCGCCACTGCCCGCACCCAGGCCGGGATGCTCAGCGCGCCGGCCAGGAAGTAGGCGGCCAGGAAGGCCGGCTCCCAGGCCGGGGCCTGCAGCCGGTCGCGGATGAAGAACAGCACCAGCGTGGCCGGTACCGCGCTGGCGATGCCGTTCAGCACGAAGACCGCCATCAGCCGCCGGAAGGCCGGCACCCGCCACGGCAGGCCCAGCGCCACCGCGGGCTGCGGGGCGCCGCCCGGGGTCGCCGGCCGCGGGGCCCGCGCCAGCAGCAGCACGCCGGCCCCCAGGCCGAGCAGGAAGACGGCGCTCGTCGCCGCCAGGCCGGCCATGCTCGGCAGCACGCTGGCCACCACCACGCCGATCACGCCGGCCCCTTCGCGCCAGGCCACCACGCGGGCGCGGTCCGCGGCCTCGCCGCCCAGGCGGGCGCCCCAGGCGTTGTGGATCACGCCGACCGTGCTGTAGCCCAGGTAGGCCAGCACCAGCATCGCGCCGGCCCAGGCCAGCAGCGGCCCCTGCGCCCGCACCGGCGGAAAGAACAGGCCGAGGAAGGCGGCCCCCAGGCAGATCGCGGCCAGGGCCGCCACCGCCCAGGCCCGGCCGGCCGAGCGGGCGAAGAGCTGGTCGGCCCAGCGCCCGATCCAGGGGTCGGCCACCGCGTCCACCAGGCGGGTGGCCAGCAGCAGGCCGCCGAGCAGGCCCAGCGGCATGCCGAAGGCCGCCGCGTAGTGGTTGGGCAGCAGCACGTAGAGCGGCAGCGCGACGAAGGCCAGCGGCAGCCCGAGCAGGCCGTAGCGCAGGCCGGCCCCCGCGCCCGCGCCCGCGCCCGCGGGGCGGCCTGGCGCCGTCGCGGGCGCAGCCGCGGCCCGCGTCGGCTCGACGCGGCTGCAGGGCGTTGCGGGGGCGGG
>CAYSQO010000013.1:0-38611 GCA_964433315.1 uncultured Rubrivivax sp. | reverse complement strand
GCCGATGCGGCCGAAGGCCATGGGCCGGCCGGGCCGCATGGCGATGCGCCAGAAGGCGACCTCGCCGAGCCGGGCCATGACCTGCTTGGTGTGATCGGCCTCGCCGACGCTGACCCCGCCCGAGGTGATCACCGCATCGGCGCTGGCGGCGGCGCTGCGGAAGGCGGCCTCCAGCGCGGCGGGTTCGTCGCGCACGACGCCCAGGTCGAGCAGCTCCACGCCCAGGCGGCTGAGCATGCCGTGCAGGGTGTAGCGGTTGCTGTCGTACACGCAGCCGGCGTCCAGCGGCTCGCCGATCGAGCGCAGCTCGTCGCCGGTCGAGAAGAAGGCCACCCGCAGGCGGCGCCGGACCGGCAGCTCGGCCAGGCCCAGGGAGGCGGCCAGGCCGAGGTCCGAGGGGCTGAGCAGGCGGCCGGCGCGCATCGCGGCCTCGCCGCGGGCCAGGTCCTCGCCGCGCAGGCGGCGGTTGTCCCCGGGGCGGACGACGCCGGCCGGCACGCTGACCTGCTCGCCCTCGACCCGGCAGAACTCCTGTGGCACCACGGTGTCCAGTCCCGCCGGCATCACGGCCCCGGTGGTGATCTTGACGCAGGCGCCGGGCGGCACGGCCGCGCCCTGGAAGGCCGCGCCGGCCAGGCCCTTGCCGGCGATGCGCAGCCGGGTCTCGCCCTCGGCCGCCAGCTCGGCGCCGCGCAGGGCGTAGCCGTCCATGGCCGAGTTGTCGTGGGCCGGCACGTCGATGCGGCTGATCTGGTCCTCGGCCAGCACGCGGCCCAGGCAGGCGCGCAGGGCCAGGCGCTCGACGGCGCCGCCCTCGGCCAGGGTGGGCACGAAGCGGGCGATGAAGTCCTGCGCGGCGGCCACCGGCAGGGCCGAGGGGTCGTAGCCGTTCACGCAGGAGGCGATGGCCGCCAGGGCCGGCGGCAGCGGCGGGCGGTCTTCGAGGTCGGGGGGCAGGGCGCTCATGGGCGGGATCCGGGGCGGGCCGGGCGGCAGGGCCCGGCCGGGGTTCAGAGCATCAGCAGCATCTGCACCTTGTCGACGTACTGCACGCCGGTCGGCCGGCTCAGGCGCAGGGCGCGCGGCAGCAGGCCGTAGCGGCGGAAGCCGGCGCGTTCGTAGAGGCGCAGCACGCGTTCGCTGTGGGCGCTGACGGCGATGGTCAGCATCTCCAGGCCGGGGGCCTGGCGGGCTTCCTGCAGCACCCGCTCGACCAGCAGCCGGCCCAGGCCCAGGCCGGTGTGACCGGGCAGCACGATGAGGCCGATGACGGTGGCGGTGTGGCGCAGCTTGCCGCGGGTCTCGCGCTCCAGGCCGACCGAGCCGACCAGCAGCTCGCCCCCCAGCGGCTGGCCGACGAAGGCACCGAACAGGGCCGTGCCGCCGAGCGGGTCGCACAGGCCGAGCCGGCCGAGGTAGCTCTCCGGGTCGCGGCGGGACTCGCTTTCCGCGTCCGCCGTGAAGGCGTCGGGATGCAGCCGCAGGGCCTGGTCGCGCAGCGTCTTGTAGGCGGCGAGATCCGCCGGGCCGAGACGGCGCACGCTGCAGCGCGGGCCGGCAGCGGCCTGCGCGGGCGGGGCAAGGGTGTCCTGTCGCATCAGCGCATGCCTCCTTCGGCCGTCGCGGAAGGCCGGCCTTGGGCCGCCTGCAGCTCCGCGATCGTGTTGAGGTTGTCGAAGGCCGCAGCCTCCGGGAAGTCGACGAGGACCGCGCCTTCGGCTTCGGTCCAGCGGTCGATCTTGCGGCCGCCGGCCTGCAGGAAGCGCAGCAGGCTTTCCATGCGGTCGGCGCGAATCAGGCAGAAGGCGGGCTGGCTGCGCCAGACCCCGTCGGCGTCCTGCGCGCGCGGCAGGGCGATGGGCGCGCCGGCGGCCCGGGCCGCTGCGCCGAGGCGATCGGCCAGGTCCTCGGGGAAGTTCGGCGTGTCGCAGGGCACGGCCAGCAGCCACTCGGTCTCGCAGCGCTCCAGACCGGCCAGGAAGCCGGCCAGCGGGCCGGGGAAGTCGCCGGCCCCCGGAATCACCGGGTCGGGCCAGACCGGCACGCCGAAGCTTTCGTAGGCCGCGAGGTTGCGGTTGGCATTGACCATCCGCTCGCCCACCTGCGGCGTCAGCCGCATCAGCGCCTGCAGGGCGAGCGGCAGGCCGCGCCAGCTCTGCAGGCCCTTGTCGACTCCGCCCATGCGGCTGCCGCGTCCGCCGGCCAGGACCAGCCCGGTCAGCGTCTCGCGCGGCAGGGGAGGGTGGGTCATGCGGCTTCAGCCTCCGATGTAGCTCATCTCGACGCGCCGCGGGCCGTCGGTCGGCATCGGGCCGCCCTGGCTGCGGCGCTCGGAGTAGCGGTCCTCGCGGGCCTGCCAGACGGCGCCGATCGCGCTGGCCAGGTCGGCGTCGCTCGCACCCTGGCGTAGCAGGCCGCGCAGGTCGTGGCCCTGGCTGGCGAAGAGGCAGAGGTAGAGCTGGCCTTCGGTGGACAGGCGGGCGCGGTTGCAGTCGCCGCAGAAGGCCTGGCTGACGCTGGAGATGAAGCCGATCTCGCCGGCCCCGTCGGCATGCGCCCAGCGCTCGGCGGTCTCGCCGGGCTGGCTGGCACCCAGCGGTTGCAGCGGGAAGGCGGCGGCGATCCGCGCGCGCACCTCGGCCGAGGGCAGCACCTCGTCCATCTTCCAGCCGTTGGTGGCGCCGACGTCCATGTACTCGATGAAGCGCAGCGCGACGCCGGTGCCGCGGAAGTGCCGCACCATGGGCAGGATCTCCTGCTCGTTGGTGCCGCGCTTGACGACCATGTTGACCTTGATCGGCGCCAGGCCCGCTGCCCGGGCGGCCTCGATGCCGGCCAGCACGTCGGCGACCGGGAAGTCGACGTCGTTCATGCGGCGGAAGGTCGCGTCGTCCAGTCCGTCCAGGCTGACGGTGACGCGCTGCAGACCGGCGTCTTTGAGCGCCTGCGCCTTGCGCGCCAGCAGCGAGGCGTTGGTGGTCAGGGTCAGGTCGGGCGCCTCACCGTCAACGGTGCGCAGCGCGGCCAGCTGGGCGATCAGGGATTCGAGGCCCTTGCGCAGCAGGGGCTCGCCGCCGGTCAGGCGGATCTTGCGCACCCCGTGGGCCAGGAAGATGCGCGCCAGCCGCGTGATTTCCTCGAAGCTCAGCAGCTCGCGCTGCGGCAGGAAGACATGGTGCTTGTCGAAGACTTCCTTCGGCATGCAGTAGCTGCAGCGGAAGTTGCAGCGGTCGGTCACCGAGATCCGCAGGTCGCGCAGCGGGCGGCCCAGCCGATCCCCCAGCAGGCCGGTGGCCGGCACCGGCACGTCGGGCAGGCGCAGCGCAGGCCGCGTCTGCCGCCAGTCGACCAGGGGAATGCTTCGTTCAGCCATTTCGGGGGATTGTGCCGTGCGATCCGGCGACTTTCCCGCATCGGCATCAAAGGCTCACACCGGCAGCCGACGCACCGGCAAGGCGGGCAAACCCAGGCCCTGGGCCACGAAGCGCGCCAGGGTGTCGGGCGCCCCGCTGCTCCACAGCGCGAGTTGCCCCGGCCGCCCTGCGGCGGCCGCCGGCCGCGCAGTGATCAGCCGGCTGGCCTGGCGGGCCACGGCCTCGGCGGTGTCGATCAGCTGCACGCCGGGGCCCAGGGCCTGGGCAATCGGGCCGGCGGCGAAGGGGTAGTGCGTGCAGCCCAGCACCACGGTGTCGACCCCCTGCGCACGCAGCGGCGCGGTGTGCAGGGCCACGGCGGCGCGCACGGCCGGGCTGTCGGGCTCGCCCGCCTCGATGGCGGCGGCCAGACCCGGGCAGGCCTGCAGGTGGATGCGGGTGCCCGCGGGGGCGCCGGCCTGCAGCTCGTCAAGCAGGCGGCGGAACTTCGGGCTCGCCAGCGTGGCCTGCGTGGCCATCACGCCGATCTGTCCGCTCGGGCTGGCGGCCAGGGCCGGCTTCAGGCCGGGCTCGACCCCGACGATGGCCAGCCCCGGATGGCGCGCACGCAGCGCGGCGGCGGCCACGGCGGTCGCGGTGTTGCAGGCGATCACGAGCAGCTCGGCGCCCTCGGCCAGCAGGTGGCGGGTCAGGGCGTCGGAGCGGGCCAGCACGTGCTCGGCGTCGCGTTCGCCATAGGGCGCATGGCCCGAGTCGGCGGCGTAGATCAGGTCGGCCCCCGGCAGGGCCGCCCGCAGGGCGCGCAGCACCGAGACGCCGCCGAGGCCGGAATCGAAGACGCCGATGCGCGGCGGCGTGGGCAGGGGAGGCAGGTCGGGGCGTTCCATGGTTTTTCGGGGGAGAGTCTAGCCAGGGTGCCCGAGGGCTCGGCTAGAATCGAACGATCGTGCTATTTTCGGCAGACCCGCGAGGGCAGCATGTCCTTGCGCCGGGCACGCAGGACCCGCTTCCTAGAATGCGGCCCGTCCCCTTTCCCTCTGGAGTTCGTTCGATGAAGGTTCTGGTCCCCGTCAAGCGGGTGGTCGACTACAACGTCAAGGTCCGCGCGAAGAGCGACGGCAGCGGCGTGGACATCGCCAATGTGAAGATGAGCATGAACCCCTTCGACGAGATTGCCGTCGAGGAGGCGGTTCGGCTCAAGGAGAAGGGCGCGGTGACGGAAGTCATTGCCGTGTCCTGCGGTGTTGCGGCCTGCCAGGAGACCCTGCGCACGGCCATGGCCATCGGCGCGGACCGCGCCCTCCTGGTCGAGACCCCGGCCGAGCTGGAGCTGCAGCCCCTGGCGGTGGCCAAGCTGCTCAAGGCCCTGGTCGAGCGGGAAGGCGTGCAGCTCGTCGTGCTGGGCAAGCAGGCCATCGATGACGACTGCAACCAGACCGGCCAGATGCTGGCCGCGCTGCTGGACTGGCCGCAGGCCACCTTCGCCAGCAAGGTCGAGCTGGGTGCCGACACCGCCACCGTCACCCGCGAAGTCGACGGCGGCCTGGAGACCCTGGCCCTGGGCCTGCCGGCCGTCATCACCACCGACCTGCGCCTGAACGAGCCGCGCTACGTCACCCTGCCCAACATCATGAAGGCCAAGAAGAAGCCGCTGGAGACCCTCCAGCCCGCGGCCCTGGGCGTGGACGTGACCCCGCGCGTCAAGACCCTCAAGGTGCAGGAGCCGCCCAAGCGCGCCGCCGGCATCAAGGTGGCCGACGTCGCCGCCCTGGTCGACAAGCTCAAGAACGAAGCCAAGGTGATCTGACCATGACCGCCCTCGTCATCGCCGAACACGAGCACGGCAGCCTCAAGGCCGCCACCCTGAACACCGTCACCGCCGCGGCCCAGCTGGGCGGGGCGGTCCACGTCCTCGTGGCCGGGCAGCAGGCCCAGGCCGCGGCGGACGCCGCCGCCCGCATCCCCGGCGTGGCCCGGGTGATCCTGGCCGACGGCCCGGCCCATGCCGACGCCCTGGCCGAGCCCCTGGCCGAGCAGGTGCTGGCCCTGGCCGGCGAGTACACCCACCTCGTCTTCCCGGCCACGGCCCGCGGCAAGAACGCCGCCCCGCGCGTGGCGGCCCGGCTGGACGTGGCGCAGATCAGCGACATCAGCCGCGTGCTGGGCCCGGACACCTTCGAGCGCCCCATCTACGCCGGCAACGCCCTGGCCACCGTGCAGTGCGCCGACGCCAAGCTCGTGCTGACCGTGAGGGCCACCGGCTTCGACGCCGCGCCGGCCGAAGGCGGCAGCGCGCCGATCGAGACCGTGACGGCGGTGCATGCCAGCACCCGCAGCCGCTTTGTCGGCCGCGAGCTGACCCAGAGCGACCGGCCCGAGCTGACCGCGGCCAAGATCATCGTCAGCGGCGGCCGCGCCCTGGGCAGCAGCGAGAAGTTCGACCAGGTGCTCACGCCGCTGGCCGACAAGCTGGGTGCTGCGCTGGGCGCCAGCCGGGCGGCGGTGGACGCGGGCTACGCGCCCAACGACTGGCAGGTGGGGCAGACCGGCAAGATCGTGGCGCCGAGCCTGTACATCGCCTGCGGCATCAGCGGCGCGATCCAGCACCTGGCGGGCATGAAGGATTCGAAGGTGATCGTGGCGATCAACAAGGATCCCGAGGCCCCCATCTTCAGCGTGGCCGACTACGGCCTGGAGGCGGATCTGTTCGAGGCCGTGCCGCGCCTCGTCGCCGCCCTCTGATCGCCGCGGTATCCCCCGCCCCAGCCGCGCGGCCCGGCGCCGCGAGCCCCCCCGAGCACCCCCTGGCACGGCCCGTCGAAGGACGGGTCGGCCGGACTGCACCCGACGTTTTTCACAACACCCTAGGAGGAAGACATGAAGATGAAGCTTGCCACCCTGCCGCTGGCCCTGCTGGCTGCGGCCGCGGGCCCGGCCCTGGCCCAGAGCGTGACCCTGTACGGCCTCGTCGACACCGGCGTCGAAGTCATCGACGAAGCGGGCGCCAAGGGCTCCACCGTGGTCCGCATGCCGACCATCACCGGCCAGTCGGCCTCGCGCTGGGGCATGCGCGGCAGCGAGGACCTGGGCAACGGCCTGAAGGCCGTCTTCGTGCTCGAGTCCGGCCTGGCACCCGACACCGGCGGCTTCCAGCAGGGCAACCGGCTCTTCGGCCGCCAGCTCTACGTGGGCCTGCAAGGGGGCTGGGGCACGCTGACTTTCGGCCGCCAGTACTCGGCCCTGCTGGCCGGCGGCATGATCGATCCCTTCCTCGCCAGCATCTACGGCCCGGGTTCGCTGGACATCTACTTCGCCGGTCCGCGCATGGACAACGCCGTCGCCTACACCGGCACCTTCGGGCCGCTGACGGTGGGGGGCACCTACAGCCTGGGCCGCGACAACAACGGCTCGACCGCGCCCACCTGCGCCGGCGAGTCCGCCACCGAGGACAAGGCCTGCCGCGCCTGGTCGGCCGTCGTCAAGTACGACACGGCCGGCTGGGGCGTCGGCGCCTGGATCGACACCCAGCACGGTGCCGGGGCCCAGCAGAACGACACCGACACCCGCAGCTCGCTCAACGGCCACGTCAAGCTCGGCGCGGCCAAGCTGATCCTCGGCGTCATCCACCGCGACAACGAAGTGGGCAAGACCAAGAGCGACGTCTGGTTCCTCGCCGGCACCTATGCCGTCACCCCGACCTTCAATGTCGAGGCCGCCTACTACGACCTGAACCTCAAGGACAGCCAGAACGACTCGACCCTGACCGTCGTGCGTGCCAACTACCTGATGTCCAAGCGCACCACGCTGTACGCCACCGTCGGTCACCGCACCAACGACGGCGCGGCCAACGGCGGCGTGACCCTCGATGCCCAGGTCACCCCCGACCTGCGTCCGGTCGCGGGCCAGAGCCAGAGCGGCATGATGATCGGCCTGCGTCACACCTTCTGACCCGGCCTTGCCCTGGGCCCCGCCGCAGCCTGCGGCGGGGCCCTTCTTCTTCCTGGACGTCCCCCATGCAAACCCCCGCCCCCCTGCTCGCCACCCACGGCCCGCGCGACACCCTGGACGTGGACGTGGTGGTCGTCGGCGCCGGCCCGGCCGGCCTGGCCACGGCCATCCGCCTCAAGCAGCTCGCCGCCGCCGCGGGCTCCGAGCTCTCCGTCTGCGTCCTGGAAAAAGGCTCCGAGCCCGGTGCCCACACCCTCTCGGGCGCCATCATGGATCTGCGCGCGCTGCTTGAGCTCTTCCCCGACGCCGAGGCCCTGGGTGCCCCGCTGGGCCTGCCCGTCGCTGCGGATGAGTTCCTCTTCCTCTCCGAATCCGGCGCCCGCGCCACGCCGCCGGCCCTGCTGCCCGAGTGCTTCCAGAACCACGGCCACCGCATCCTCTCGCTGGGCGCCCTGGTGCGCTGGCTGGGCCAGCAGGCTGAAAACCTGGGGGTGGATGTCTTCCCGGGCTTTGCAGCCTCCGAGCTGCTGTTCGACGACGCCGGGGCCGTGGTGGGCGTGGCCACGGGGCACCAGGGCCTGGGCCGGGATGGCTCACCCACGCCGGGCTTTGCCCTGGGCATGGAGCTGCGGGCGAAGTACACGGTGCTGGCCGAGGGCTCGCGCGGGCACCTGGGCAAGCAGGCGATTGCGCACTTCGGCCTGGATGCGGGCCGGGATCCGCAGAGCTACGGCCTGGGGATCAAGGAGGTCTGGGAGGTGCCGGCGGCCCAGCATCGGCCGGGTTTGGTGGTGCACACGGCCGGCTGGCCGCTCGATGGGCAGACCTATGGCGGCAGCTTCCTGTACCACGGCGAGGGCAACACGATTGCCCTGGGCTTCGTGGTGGGGCTGGACTATGCGAACCCCTGGCTGAGCCCCTTCGAGGAGTTCCAGCGCTGGAAGACGCATCCGGCCATCCGCAGCCACCTGCAGGGCGGCAAGCGCATTGCCTACGGGGCACGGGCGATCACGGCCGGGGGGATCCTGTCGCTGCCCAAGCTGAGCTTTGCCGGCGGGGTGCTGGTGGGCTGCGAGGCGGGCACGCTCAACGCCAGCCGGATCAAGGGCAGCCATGCGGCGATCAAGACGGGGATGCTGGCGGCCGAGTCGGCCTTTGCGGCACTCCAGGCCGGGCGCCAGCACGATGAGCTGGCGGACTATCCGGCGGCCTTCGAGGCCAGCTGGCTGCACGCGGAGCTGCGCCGGGCGAAGAACTTCAAGCAGTGGTTCAAGAAGGGCCGGGCGGTGGGCACGCTGATGACGGGCATCGAGCAGTGGCTGCTGCCCAAGCTGGGGGTGCAGGAGCCGCCGTGGACGATCCACCGCACGCAGCCCGACCATGCGGCGCTCAAGCCGGCGGCCGACTGCGCGCGCATCGACTACCCCAAGCCCGACGGGGTGCTGACGTTTGACCGGCTCTCCAGCGTGTTCCTGAGCAACACGAACCATGCGGAGGATCAGCCGGCGCATCTGACCCTGAAGGATGCGGGGGTGCCCACCCGGATCAATCTGCCGCTCTACGGCGGGCCGGAAGCCCGCTACTGCCCGGCGGGGGTTTACGAATACGTGCCCACCGAGGCCGCAAGCCAGCGCCTGCAGATCAACGCGCAGAACTGCGTGCACTGCAAGACCTGCGACATCAAGGACCCGACCCAGAACATCGTGTGGGTGACGCCCGAGGGGGGTGGGGGGCCGAATTACGCGGGGATGTGAAACCGGCTTCGCCCCACGGGCGAAGCCCGGGCGCGCCTAACACCGATTGGGCCGCCCAACGCGCAACACACGCCCCCCCTGGGAAGGGGCGGCGTGCACAGCTTTCCTGAGCGCGAAGCTTGCGATACCGTCACGGCCCGGAGCGTTGAGCGGCACGGGTTGTGGCGGTCAACGCGGGTCATTACACGTTAGCCGTCACAAGCTACTCCATGGTTCGCCCCCAGCTAGATGCCGTCGAACCGCCGTACACTGCCCCGACATGAAACACCAAGGCGACCGGCTGCACTTACAATATGATCAAGTTGCTCGCAGTTGAAATCGAAAATTTCCGCTCGATCATCGACAAGCCGCTGAGAGTTGCGTTTGACGACCTTACGGTAATCGTCGGGCCTAACAACTGCGGAAAGTCGAACATCCTGCGCGCCTTGCAGTTGTTCTTCACGGGAACGGTAGAGGGACTTCCTTACGCTTCTGAACGAGACTATCCAAAGAGCGACGAGCTCAACAAGAACGCTCAAACAAAAATCACGCTCACCGTCAGCTACGAACCGACAAAGGAAATCTCGCTCAAGCGCGCCCTAGATGATCTGGAAAGGGACTCGGATCAGAAGCGTCTCGACGACAACCAAGTTTCACTACGACTTTCCTACTCGAAGAATGGAGTAGAATCGTGGCAGTTCCTAGGTAAGAAGGGCGCTCGGAACATCAGAAAAGAGCTCATCCTCAGAGTCCGTGACTCCCTTGTCCAGTCTGTCATTTTCAAGTACATCCCTGTCGGACGAGATTCACTCGAAAGCATCACTAGCGAGATCAGCACCGAACTCATCCGTACGATTTTCAGCGGATGGAGTGGCGCGGTTAAGAAGCGACAGGAGATCAACGAAGCTATCGCTACTTTACTTGCACGATTGACGCCAGAGCTTCAGACTTCTTCCGACTCAGTGACCGGGTCTATTCAGAAGGTCTTCGCAGAAGTAAAGAAGCTTGAGCTGAGGCTTCCATTTGAGAACCTTGAGCAGATGCTCCCAAATCTGACGCCGGTCATCAGCGATACCGCCGAGACCGGACTAAAATCCAAAGGTGCGGGAATCCAAACCAGCAGCTTGCTCTTCCTGTTGAAGTACCTTGCAGACAATCACCCCCAAAGACACAACGCACGACAGACGTTTATATGGGCTGTTGAGGAGCCGGAGTCATTCCTGCATCCAACTAAGCAGCGAGCAATGGCTGAAATGCTCACTGGATTTGCCGCTGAAGTCCAAACGGTCATCACAACTCACTGCGCACACTTTGTTCCCCGGCAGGCGTCTGGCTCTGCTGCTTACGTGGTCGACAAGGCGAGTGCTAAGCCGTGGAGCACGGAGGTCGTGGGGCAAGACTACGAGCTTGCACGCCAGACACTTGGCGTCTCACTTCTGGACTCGATGGTTCTCTATCCGGTCAATCTTGTAGTTGAGGGACCTAGCGACGAGATACTGATCAACGGAGCGCTTCGTATGCTTGACGGCAAGCACTCTCTCTCCGCACTCGATGTCAAGTGCTTCCCAGCCAACAATGCGACCTCGGCAACCTACTTGTTTGAGTCATTAGTGACCTTCTCGACTCCGGAGACCACTGTCAAACTCGTAATTGATGGCGATAGGGCAGGAATCACAGCTCTCGACGGACTTCTTGGCCGAGGCAAGCGAGACGGCGTCAAGTGGAAGGCTAACGATGACTACTTCCAGCTGCCGTTAGACATTGAGAACCTCTTGTCCGACAGAGTGAAGCGTCTTCTGCATGCCGAACGCCCAGCTCAGGTCCAACTTAGCGAGGATGTTCACGGAAACATCAAGAGCTTCAAGGTTTTGGACAACAAGAAGGCCAACGCCGCCTTAGCTCTGACTTTTTCGGCCGAAGACGATCTTGCGGAGTTCAAGGTGCTATTCGATAGGATCTCCGACTCGCTTCTCTGATAAGTCAGATGAGCCGCTGTGAGTCATTGAGTGACGGCTAACCCCTCGCTCAAGCTGACCCAAACCTTGTTTCACTTTAGTGGCGCCGCCTTGCCCGCCTCATCCACGCCGTGCAGCGCGAAAACATTCTTGCCGAGATCGATCCCTACAAACACAATGGTCATGGCCGTCCCCTTCCGAGAGGTGTGAGTTGATGAGCGTTTGCAACCCCATCATCGCGCATACGGGGATGGCCTTTTCGTTAGAATCACTAGCGCAAAATCTTAAAAGGGGGAATTCAATGAAACCAATACATCACCAAGTGCTGGCATCATTATTTTTTTTGATGCTCCCAGTCGCCCACTGCGCCGAAAGAAATTGGAATACAGTGGAATGCGAGGGCGTTACCAGAGAGAGACGAAATGGAGTTGGCAGCGAAGTTAAATTCTTCGCAATAATGAAGATTGATGCTGAAGACGCAATTATTTCCGAGGGGGACAGGTATCTCTATGGCCCCACATTTTCTCGCGACAAAAAGCGAGATCCCGACGGGGGTCGATTCTACAAAGGCCCAGAAGGTGACGGCTCACCCGTTTTGATTTTAAACTTGGACTCAGGAAGTATCAGCATACGTCGCCTAGTATTCACCAAGAGGGGCGACATCCATGAGCATGAAACCCAAGCCAGATGCAAAAAGTTCTCACCCAGCAACGTATTTAACTAATGTTCCACGTGCGTTGCTACGGTATGTTTTGTCATAACGCGTGAGCCCCGCAGCTGCAGCGGCACTTGCGAACGAACCCTCACCCAATCTGACACTCAAATCTGACACTCAGCGGAGTTCAGCAATGTGAGGAGACTCATCGCCCTCCTCGCCCTGATCGGCCTAGCCTTCCTGCTGAACCCGGGCCCGCAGGCGCACCGGGACAAGCTGAAGGCCGAGATTTCGGCCCGCAACCAGTTGGCGGGGCTGCTTCAGGTGGGGAGCCTGGCGGCCATGGCGTCGTCGTACCACTCGCTGGGGATCGCGTCGTACGCGACCCTCAACGACAAGACGGTGAGCTACGGGGCGCTGGGCGTGGTCTTTGTGCCGGACTTGAGCGCCAAGTAAGGCGGGGGCCCCGGCCGGGCGGGCGGCCGCCGGCCGGGGTGGGCCCGGGGGACACCGCCCCCGGGCTGTTCGGGGCTCAGCCCGAGTTGCGCAGGCCCGCGGCCACGCCGTTGATGGAGATGTGAATGCCGCGCTGCACGCGTTCGTGCACTTCGGTGCCGGCGTCCTTCTGCGCGCGGTAGCGCCGGATCAGTTCCACCTGCAGGTGGTTGAGCGGGTCGAGGTAGGGGAAGCGGTAGGCGATGGAGCGGGCCAGGGCGGGGTCGCCCGACAGGCGCTGGCTGGCGCCGGTGAGCAGGCTGAGGGCTTCGTTGCTGCGCGCCCATTCGGCCTCGATGCGGGCGAAGATGGCCTTGGCGGCCTTGCGGTCGGGCACCAGTTCCACGTAGCGCTCGGCCATGTGGAGGTCGCTCTTGGCCAGCACCATGTCCATGTTGGACAGCAGGGTGCGGAAGAAGGGCCACTGGGCGTGCATGCGCTTGAGCAGGGCCAGGCGTTCCTCGCGTTCGGTGGCGTCGGCGGCTGCGTCCAGGTGGCCCATGACGGCGGAGCCGAAGCCGTACCAGCCGGGCAGGGCCACGCGGCACTGGCCCCAGCTGAAGCCCCAGGGGATGGCGCGCAGGTCTTCGATGGCGCGGGTGGCCTTGCGGGAGGCAGGGCGCGAGCCGATGTTGAGTTCGGCGATCTCGCGGATGGGGGTGGCGGCGAAGTAGTAGTCGACGAAGCCGGGCGTGCCGTAGACGAGGTCGCGGTAGGCGGCCATGCTGCGCTCGGAGAGTTCGGCGGCGCGCTCCAGGAAGGCCTTGGGGGCCTGGCGGGCGGGCTGCAGCAGGGTGGCTTCGAGGGTGGCGGCGACGAGGGTTTCCAGGTTGCGCCGGCCGATCTCGGGGTGCGCGTACTTGGAGGCGATGACTTCGCCCTGCTCGGTCAGGCGGATCTGGGCGTTCACGGTGCCCGGGGGCTGGGCCAGGATGGCCTGGTAGCTGGGGCCGCCGCCGCGGCCGACGGTGCCGCCGCGGCCGTGGAAGAGCCTCAGGGTGAGGCCCTGGCTGGCGTGCAGGGGCTTGAAGAGTTCGACCAGGGCGATCTCGGCCCGGTAGAGCTCCCAGTTGCTGGTGAAGAAGCCGCCGTCCTTGTTGCTGTCGGAGTAGCCGAGCATGACGTCCTGCTCGTTGCCGGAGCGGCGCAGCATGTCGAGCATGCCGGGCACGGCAAGGTACTCGCGCATGATGCCGGCGGCGGCGCGCAGGTCGCCGATGGTCTCGAACAGGGGCACGACGATGAGCGAGGCGACGGCGTTCTCGCCCAGGGTGCCGGTGAGGAGGCCGGCCTCCTTCATGAGCAGCAGCACTTCGAGCAGGTCGGAGACGGTCTCGGTGTGGCTGATGATGGCGTGGCGGATGGCGACGTCGCCGAAGAGCTGCCGGCTGAGGCGGGCGCGCTCGAAGATGGCGAGTTCGCCGACGGTGTGCTCGCTGTACTGGCCGTGGGGCACGCGCAGGGGGCGCACGTCGTTGAGCTCGTTGACGAGCAGGCGCACCTTGGCGGCTTCGCCGAGGGCGCTGTAGTCGGGCTCGATGCGGGCGGCGGCCAGCAGTTCGGCGACGACCTTCTCGTGCTGGTCGGAGCTCTGGCGCAGGTCGACGGTGGCGAGGTGGAAGCCGAAGACCTCGGCCGCGCGGATCAGGGGCTTGAGCCGCACTTCGGCCAGGGCCTGGCCGTGGTGGGTGGCCAGGGAGGCGTCGACGGTGCGCAGGTCGGCCAGGAAGTCGGCCGCACTGGCGTAGGGCGTGGACGGTGCGATGGCATGCCGCAGCGCGCTGGTGCCGGTGAGCTTCTGCAACGTGGCGGCCAGACGGGCGTAGACGCCGATGAGGGCGCGGCGGTAGGGCTCGTCGCCGCGGTGGGGGTTGTCGTCGCCCGAGCGCTCGGCCAGGGCCTGCATGGCCGGCGTCACCTTGACGAGCAGGCCGGACATGGAGAGCTCGGCGCCCAGCTCGTGCACCTCGGTCAGGTAGAAGCGCAGCGCGGTCTCGCACTGGCGGGAGAGGGCGAGCTGCAGGGTCTCGGCCTTGACGTTGGGGTTGCCGTCGCGGTCGCCGCCGATCCAGTTGCCCATGCGGAAGAAGGGCGCGATGGGCTGGCCGGGCAGAGCCTCCTCGATGTCGGCGTACAGGCGGGGGATCTGCCGCAGGAAGGTGCTCTGGTAGTAGCTGAGCGCGCTGTTGATCTCGTCGGCGACGCTGAGCTTGTTGGGCCGCAGCAGGCGGGTCTGCCAGAGCTGGGCGATGCGGGCGCGCAGGGCGGCGTCGTTGGCGCGCAGCTCGCGCTCGCTGTGCAGGCCCTCGCGCTCGCCGATGAGGGCGGCGATGGCGCGCTCGGCCTGCAGCACGCTCTGGCGCTGCACCTCGGTCGGGTGGGCGGTCAGCACGGGCGAGACGTGGGCGCGCGCCAGGGTGGCGGCCACCTCGTTGTTGCGCAGGCCCTTGCGGGCGAGCTTCTCGAAGCTGGCGGCCAGGGAGCCTTCCTCGGCCTCGGCCCGGCGCTCGCGCAGGGCGTGCTGGCGCACGTTCTGGCGGTCCTCGGCGATGTTGGCCAGGTGCGAGAAGTAGGTGAAGGCGCGCACCACGGACACGGCCTGCTCGACGCTGAGGTTCTTGAGCAGGCGGTCCAGGGTCTTGCCGGCCTGGGCGTCCTGCTTGAGGCGGTAGCTGACCGAGAGCTGGCGGATCTTCTCGATCAGCTCGAAGGCGCTGGCCCCTTCCTGCTCGCGGATGACTTCGCCGAGCAGGCGGCCGAGCAGGCGGATGTCGTCGAGGAGGGGGGCGTTCTTCTTGTCGACCTTGTCGACCGGGATCGGTGCACTCTTGCGGCGCGTACTGGGCATGGTGTCTCGTAGGTTGAGCGAAATGCCGCGATGGCGGCTGAGGGCGAGGCGCCGCAGCAGCCCGGGGTGACCGGAACGCGCTGCTAGCATCTTCGCCATGAAACAAAGCACGGAACATTCCCGCTGGGTCATCGCCACGCGCGAAAGCCGGCTCGCATTGTGGCAAGCCGAACACGTGCAAGCCTTGCTTGGCGCCCGTCTGCCCGAGCCGGTGGAACTGCTGGGCATGACCACCCGCGGCGACCAGATCCTGGACCGCAGTCTCAGCAAGGTCGGCGGCAAGGGCCTCTTCGTCAAGGAGCTGGAAACCGCCCTGGAGGACGGCAGCGCCCACCTGGCGGTGCACTCGCTCAAGGATGTGCCGATGGAGCTGCCGCCCGGCTTCGTGCTGGCGGCCACGCTGGAGCGCGAGGACCCGCGCGACGCCTGGGTCTCGCCCCGGCACGCCAGCCTGGACGCGCTGCCGGCCGGCGGCGTGGTGGGCACCTCCAGCCTGCGGCGCCTGACGCAGCTGCGCGCGGCGCGACCCGACCTGCGCATCGAACCCCTGCGCGGCAACCTGGACACCCGGCTGCGCAAGCTCGACGAGGGCCAGTACGACGCCATCGTGCTGGCCGCCGCCGGCCTGAAGCGCCTGGGCCTGGGCGAGCGCATCCGCACCGTGTTCGAGCCCGGGCAAATGCTGCCCGCGGCCGGCCAGGGCGCGCTGGGCCTTGAACTGCGTGCCGACGCGGTGCAGCGCTGCCCCGCCCTGTGGGCGGTGGTGCAGGGCCTGAACCACACGCCCACCTGGCTGGCGGTGCATGCCGAGCGGGCCGTGTCGCGGGCGCTGGGCGGTTCCTGCTCGATGCCGCTGGCGGCGCACGCCCGCTTCGCGGCCGACGGCCGCAGCCTGCGCCTGGTGGCCGTGCTGGGCCCGGGCGAGGACGCACCGGCCGCGGTGCGCGCACTGGGCCTGGCCCGCGCCGAGGCCGAGGCGCCCGTGCAGACCGTCGCCGAGGCGGAGGCCCTGGGCCTGCGCGTGGTCGCGGCCCTGAAGGCCGCCGGCGGCGACCGCCTGCTGGCCCCGTCCTGCCCCGCCTGATGCCCGGACCGGCCGCGGCCCGGCGCCGCCTGCTGGTCACCCGGCCGGCCGAGCAGTGCCCGGCCTGGGTCGGGGCCCTGCAAGCCGCCGGCCTGCCGGCTGAGGCCCTGCCCCTGCTGGCCGTGGGCCCGCTGGACGACCGGCGCGCCCTGCAGGCCGCCTGGGCGCGGCTGGGCGACTGGCGGCTGCTGGTCTTCGTCAGCCCGAATGCCGTGCAGCACTTCTTCGAGGCGCGGCCGGCCGACTGTGCCTGGCCCGCCACCACGCAGGCCGCTGCCCCGGGCCCGGGCAGCGCGGCTGCGCTGCGCGCGGCGGGCGTGCCGGCGGCCCAGGTGGTGGAGCCGCGGCCGGATGCCGAGCGCTTCGACACCGAAAGCCTGTGGGCCGTGCTGCAGGCCCGGCCGGGCGGCTGGGCCGGCCAGCCGGTGCTGATCCTGCGCGGCCTGGAAGACGCCGCCCCGGCGGCCCGCCCCCCGAGCCGGGCCCCGGACCTGCCGGGCGCGCAGGCCGGGGTGGGCCGCGAATGGCTGGGCCGCACGCTGGAGGCGGCCGGCGCATCGGTCGAGACCCTGGCCTGCTACCGCCGCGGCGCGCCCCCGGCCGATGCCGCGCTGCAGGCCCGCCTGCTGGCCCTGCGCGAGGCGGCGGCCGAGACCGTCTGGCTGTTCAGCAGCGCCGAAGCCCTGGACCACCTGGCCCGGCTGGAGGCCACGATGCCGCCGCTCCCCACGCCCTGGCGTGCGGCCAGCACCGCCCTGTGCACCCACGCCCGCATCGCCGCCCGCGCCCGGGCGGCCGGCTTCGCCCGGGTGGAGGAGCTGCCACCGCAGCCCGCGGCGGTGATCGACTGGTGGCGACGCGCAGCGGCGCACGGCGAAGCCGCCATGCCCGGCGACGGTGGTTGCGGTGGCGGCAGCGAAGGCAGCAGCGACCGCAAGGGCGACTGAAAGCCCGGGCCCGCCTCGCCCGGGGGGCCGGGGGCCCGTCGATAGAATCGATCGGGTGACTGAAGCTGCCTCCGCGCCCCCCGCCGCCAGCCCGCCGCCGCCCGCGGCGCCCCCGGTCAAGGCCCGCTCCGGGCCGCCCCTGAGCCTTGCGGGCGCGGCCTTGCTGGCCGCGGTGCTGGCCCTGGGCTGGACCGCCTGGAGCAGCCAGCGGCTGGGCAAGGTGGAACGCATCCTGGTCAAGCGCCAGGACGACGGCGCCCAGCAGATCACCGAAGCCCGGGTGGTGGCCAAGCAGGCCGAGGAGAGCGCCCGCGAGGCCATCGCCAAGGCCACGCTGCTGGAGGCCCGGTTGGCCGAGGTGGGCGTGCAGCGCGAGCAGATCGACGAGCTGATGCGATCGATGGTGCGCTCGCGCGAGGACCAGCTGCTCGGCGAGGCCGAAGCCGCCCTGCGTGCGGCCCTGCAGCTCAGCGCGATCACCGGCAGCGCCGAACCCCTGGTGGCCGCGATGCAGCTGGCCCAGGAGCGGCTGGCCGGCGGCTCGCTGCGCCTGGAACCCGTGCGCAGCGCGCTGGCGCGCGACCTGGAGCGCCTGCGCAACGCGCCGCTGGCCGACGTGGCCACCCTGGCCCGTCGGCTCGACGAGGCCGTCGGCCTGGTCGATGCGCTGCCGCTGACGACGGACAGCGCGCGCAGCGGCGCGGCCGCCGCCCCGGCGGAGGCCGCCGCCTCGGCCCCGGCCGGCCCGGCCCCGGGCTGGGCGAGCCGGCTGGCCTGGTGGGGCGGCCAGCTCGGCGAGGAGCTGCGCAGCCTGGTGCGCATCCGCCGGATCGACCAGCCCGAGGGCATGCTGCTCGCGCCGGAACAGGGCTTCCTGCTGCGCGAGAACCTGAAGCTCAAGCTGCTGAACGCACGCCTGGCCGTGATGAGCCGGCAGTTCGACACCGCCCAGACCGATCTGCAGGCCTGCCGCGCCGCGCTGGACCGCTATTTCGACCGCGGGCACCGCCGCCATGCCCAGCTGAGCGAGCTGCTGCAGGGCGTGGCCCGCCAGGCCCAGCCGGGCGGACTGCCCCGCCCGGACGACAGCCTGGCCGCGCTGGCGGCTGCGGCTGGTGCGCGCTGAGGCGGGGGGCGGCATGCGCAGCATCGTCTGGCTGCTGGTCGTGGCCATCGTCGCGGTGGTCGCCGCGGCGGTGATGGGACGCAGCAGCGACCTCGTCTCCATCTACTGGGCGCCCTGGCGCATCGACCTCTCGCTGAACCTCTTCCTGGTGCTGGTGGGGCTGACGGGGCTGGCCACGGTCGCGCTGGTGCAGGCCGTCATCACCCTGCTGGGCCTGCCCGGACGGGCGCGGGCCTGGCGGCTGAGCCAGCGCAACCGCAAGGCGCAGAACGCCCTGCGCGAGGCCATGGTGCTGTACTGGGCCGGCCGCTACACCCGCGCCCACGGTGCGGCGACGCATGCGGTGAGGCTGCAGCGGGAATCGCCCGACCTGACCGAGGACCCCGAGTTCTCCGCGCTGGCCGAGCTGCTGGCCGCCAGCAGCCTGCACCGGCTGCAGGACCGCGGCCGGCGCGACGAGGCCCTGGCCCGTGCCCGCGCCGCCGCGGCACGCCACCCGCGCGGGCGCACGGCCGACGAGGCGGCCTGCCTGCTGGCCACCGAGTGGGCGGTGGACGACCGCCAGGCCGAGCTGGCGCTGAGCCGCCTGGGCGAGCTGCCGCCCGGCGTGGCCCGCCGCACCCACGCGCTGCGGCTGCGGCTGCAGGCCGCCCGCCTGGCCCGCCAGCCGCTGGAGGCGCTGCGCACGGCGCGCCTGCTGGCCAAGCACCAGGCCTTTTCACCGGTCGCCGCCCAGGGCCTTCTGCGCTCGCTGGCGGCGGGGGCGCTCGACGACGCGCGCGACCTCGACCAGCTCGAACGCATCTGGCGCGAGCTGGATCCGGCCGACCGCCGCGATCCGCATGTCGCGGCCCATGCCGCGCACTGCCTGGGCGGGCTGGGCCACGAGGCGATCGCCCGGGTCTGGCTGCGGCCCTTCTGGGATCGCCTGGACAAGACCGATGCCGAGGGCCGCGAGGCCCTGGCCCTGGCCCTGGCCCAGGTCAGCGAGGGCCTGACCCCCGACTGGCTGCCCCTGCTGGAGCGCGCCCCGCAGAGCCATCCGCGCGAACCGGCGCTGGCCTACGCCGCCGGCCGCGCACTGGCCGCCCTGCAGCTGTGGGGCAAGGCCCGCCAGTGGCTGGAGCCGGTGGCCGACGATCCGCTGCTGGCCCCGGCCGCGCGCCGCGAGGCCTGGCTGCTGCTGGCCGCGATGGCCGAGCACGACCGCGACGAGATGCGCGCCGCCCACGCCCTTCGACAAGCTGCACACGTACCTCTTCCCACGCCGATAAAAAGCGTGCTATAGTCACTGACTCAGCGCGGCTGTAGCTCAGTTGGATAGAGTACTTGGCTACGAACCAAGGGGTCGTGGGTTCGAATCCTGCCAGCCGCGCCACTTCTTCACGGGACGCTTCCTCACGGGAGCGTCCCGTTTTCTTTTGCGCGTTCTGTGCGCCCCGCACCGCGGCCACCGCGGTTGCGAAAACAACACACGACAACGCACGGGGCCGCGGTCAAGCGGCCTGCCCTGCTGGCCTGGGGTTTGGGATTTGGCGTTTGGGGTGCCCGACCGCCGAGACGGTCGGGGGGGGGGCAGGCGTTCGGGCGCTCGCGCTTAGGCGCCCGGCGCGGGGTAGCGCACCTCCAGCACGCTCAGCGTGCTCGGCCCGCCCGGGGTCATCAGCGTGACCTCGTCGCCCACCCGGGCCTTGAGCAGGGCCCGGGCCACCGGGGCAATCCAGCTGATCTCGCCGGCCTGGCTGTTGGATTCGTCGATGCCCTTGATGGTGACGGTGCGCTCGACGCCCTCGCCGTCCTCGTAGGTGACGGTGGCCCCGAAGAAGACCTGGTCGCGGCCGTGGTGCACGCTGGGGTCGGTGACCTCGGCAAGGTCCAGGCGCTTGGTGAGGAAGCGGATGCGGCGGTCGATCTCGCGCAGGCGCTTCTTGCCGTAGAGGTAGTCGCCGTTCTCGCTGCGGTCGCCGTTCTTGGCGGCCCAGGACACGGTCTCGACCACCTTGGGGCGCTCCTCGTCCAGCAGCTGCAGCAGCTCGGCGCGCAGGCGGGCGTGGCCGCCGGGGGTCATGTAGTTCTTGCTGCCGGGGGGCAGCGGCGGCAGGCCGGGGAGGTCGTCGTCCTCGTCGCCGCCCTCGGTCTCGCGGGTGAAGGCCTTACTCATGGCCGCGATTGTCCGGCGCCGCCGGCGGCACGCTCCAGCATGGCCTTGGCGATGCCGCGCAGCAGGTGCACCTCCTCCTGCGTGGGCTGGGCGCGGTTGATCAGGGCATTCAGCCGCGGCAGGGCCTTCTTGGGCGCGGCCGGGTCGAGGAAGCCGGTGGCCACCAGGGCCTCGCGCCAGTGCGCCAGCAGGCCCTGCACGGCGGCGGCATCGGCCAGGACCGGGTCGATGCGGCGCTCGGCCACGCCGAAGCCGCCCAGCGCGCAACGCCACTCGTAGGCCATCAGTTGCACGGCCTGGGCCAGGTTGAGCGAGCCGTAGCCCGGCGCCGTGGGAATGCTCAGCACGCTGTGGCAGCGGTAGACGTCCTCGTTGGACAGGCCGTAGCGCTCGCTGCCGAACACGAAGCCCACCCGCGGGCCGCCCGCCGGACCGGTGGGGGCCAGGGCCGCCAGGGCCTCGCGCGGGGCGCGGGTGGGCGGGCCGAAGTCGCGCGGGGTCATGGCGGTGGCGCAGGCGTGGTCGACGCCCTGCAGCGCCTCGTCCAGGGTGGCGACGATGCGCGCGCGGGTCAGCACATCGGCCGCACCGCTGGCCAGGGCCACCGTCTCCTCGCGGCTCAGCACGTCGGCGAAGCGCGGCGCCACCAGCACCAGGCGGCCGAAGCCCATGACCTTGATCGCGCGGGCCGCCGCGCCGACGTTGCCGGCGTGGCTGGTGCCCACCAGGATGAAGGTGCTGGGGTCGGCGGTGACATCGTTCATGGCGGGACGCAGATCGGGACAGGACGGGCGCGGCGGCCGGGGCCGGCAGTGTCGCGCCTGCGCCGCAGGCTGCGGCGCCCGCCGGCCGCAACGGCCCGGGCGGCTAAACTCGGGGGTTACCCGGGTGTGACCGGCGGCCCCGCGCCGCGACGATGCACCCCGCTCTTTGTCCCCGCCACCGCCCTGCCGATGCCGCCCCTGCGGCCGCGTCGGCCCGCACCCCTCGCCCCGCGCTGCACGCCATGTCCCAGACCCTGCATCCCATGCTCAACATCGCGATCAAGGCCGCACGGGCCGCGGGCGCGATCATCAACCGGGCGGCGCTGGACATCGAGCGCGTGCAGGTCACCGCCAAGTCGCACAACGACTTCGTGACCGAAGTCGACAGCGCGGCCGAGATGGCCATCATCGACACCCTGCTGCAGGCCTATCCGGGCCACGGCATCCTGGCCGAGGAATCGGGGCGGACGCACGGCGCGCGCGACAGCGAGTACGTCTGGATCATCGATCCGCTGGACGGCACGACCAACTTCATCCACGGCTTCCCGGTCTATGCGGTGTCCATCGCCCTGGCCTTCCGCGGCCAGGTGCAGCAGGCGGTGGTGTACGACCCGGCGCGCAACGACCTGTTCTACGCCAGCAAGGGCAAGGGCGCCTACCTGAACGACCGCCGCCTGCGCGTGTCCAAGCGCAGCCGCATGCTGGAGGCCCTGATCGGCACCGGCTTCCCCTTCCGCAAGGGCGACAACTTCAAGCGCTACCTCAAGATTTTCGAGGACGTGATGCAGGTCTGCGCCGGCCTGCGCCGCCCGGGCGCCGCCGCGCTGGACCTCTGCTACGTCGCCGCGGGCTGGTACGACGGCTTCTTCGAGACCGGCCTGAACCCCTGGGACGTGGCCGCGGGCTCGCTGATCATCACCGAGGCCGGCGGCCTGGTCGGCAACTTCACCGGCGAGGCCGACTTCCTCCACCAGCGCGAGCTGGTGGCGGGCAACCCGCGCATCTACGCGCAGCTGGTGCAGATCCTGGCGCCCTACACCCGGGTCATCAAGGACGAGCCGGCCGAGTCATCCAGCGGCACCGGTCCGGCCGCGCGGCCTGCCGCCAAGCCGGCCGTGAAACCGCGCGCGACGCCGCGCAAGCCGGCCGCCGCCGAGGCCGATCCCGAAGCCGCCACCCTGGCCTTCCTGGAGCCCATCGGCGCGGACTATGTCGAGGCCCCGCCGCCGGCGCCGGCCGAGGCCCCCGCCCCGGCGGTGGCCCGCCCGCCGGTCCGCATCCGCAAGGCCGATCTGCCGGCCGCACCGCCGCCGCCGACCGTGGCCGAGCGCCCCCCGCGGGCCCCGCAGGCCAGCGAGCCGGATGCGCGCAGCCTGGCCAAGGCCGCAGCAGAAGCCGCCTTCGCGCCGCCGGACGAGGCGCAGCCGACGCCGTCCGCGGACGAGCCCGCCCCCCGCCGCCCGGACGAAGACGCGCCCTTCTGAGCCCCGGCGGCCCGGCCGCCCTGCCCCGAACCGTCCTGCCCCGCGATGGCCACCGCCCCGGACCTGAGCGCCCACACCCCGGTGATGGCGCAGTACCTGCGCCTGAAGGCCGCGCATGAAGACGCGCTGCTCTTCTTCCGCATGGGCGACTTCTACGAGCTGTTCTACGAGGACGCGCGGCGCGCCAACGCCCTGCTCGACCTGACCCTGACCGTGCGCGGCCAAAGCGCGGGCGAGCCGGTGGTGATGGCCGGCGTGCCCGTGCACGCGGTCGAGAGCTACCTGGCCAAGTTCATCAAGCTGGGCTGCTCGGTGGCGATTGCCGAGCAGGTCGGCGACGTGGCCACCGCCAAGGGCCCGGTCGAGCGGCAGGTCGTGCGCGTGGTCACGCCCGGCACCGTCACCGACAGCGAGCTGCTCGACGAGCGCGCCGACACCCTGCTGCTGGCCGCCTTCCGACGGCGCGGGGCCTGGGGCCTGGCCTGGCTGGGCCTGGCCAGCGGCCGCCTGGGCCTGGCCGAATGCGCCGAGGCCGAGCTGCCGGGCTGGCTGGCCCGGCTGGGCCCGGCCGAGCTGCTGCTGGCCGCCGACGAGGCCCAGCAGCTGCCCGCGGCCGCCCTGGCGGCCTGCGCCGCCGCCCTCACCCGCCGGCCGGTCTGGGGCTTCGACACCGGCCTGGGCCGGCGCAAGCTCTGCACCCTGCTGCGCGTGCAGCAGCTGGCCGGCCACAACGCCGAGGCCATGATCCTGGCCCAGGCCGCGGCCGGCGCCCTGCTGGCCTATGCCGAGCACACCAGCGGCGGCCGCGCCCTGGCCCATGTGCAGGACCTGCAGGTCGAGCGGGCCAGCGCCCTCATCGACCTGCCGCCCAGCACCCTGCGCAACCTGGAGCTGACCCAGACCCTGCGCGGCGAGAAGGCCCCGACCCTGCTCTCGCTGATCGACCGCTGCGTGACCGGCATGGGCAGCCGCGCCCTGCGGCTGTGGCTGACCCACCCGCTGCGCGAACGCCGCGTCGCGCGCGAGCGGCAGGCGGCCATCGGCCGGCTGATCGCCCACGGCAGCGGGCCGCTGCGCGAGTCGCTCAAGGCCGTGAGCGACGTCGAACGCAGCTGCGCCCGCATCGCCCTGCGCCAGGTGCGGCCGCGCGAGCTGGCCGGCCTGCGCAGCACGCTGAAGGCCCTGCCGGCGCTGCGCGAGGCCCTGCCGCCGGCCGGCACCGACCCGCTGCTCGACGAGCTGGCCACCGCCCTGCGTCCGGAACCCGCGGTGCAGGCGCTGCTGGAGCGCATGCTGGCCGCCGAGCCGGCGGTGCTGGTGCGCGAGGGCGGCGTGATCGCCCCCGGCTTCGACGCGACGCTGGACACGCTGCGCGGCCTCAGCCAGAACTGCGACCAGTTCCTGCTCGACCTCGAAGTCCGCGAGCGCGCCCGCACCGGCATCCCCAACCTGCGGGTGCAGTTCAACAAGGTCCATGGCTTCCACATCGAGGTGAGCGCCGGCCAGACGGGCAAGGTGCCGGCCGACTACCAGCGCCGCCAGACCCTGAAGAACGCCGAGCGCTACACCACACCCGAGCTCAAGGCCTTCGAGGACCAGGCCCTGTCGGCCCAGGAACGCGCCCTGGCGCGCGAGAAGTGGCTGTGGGAGCGCCTGCTCGACGCTCTGCTGGGCAGCCTGACGGCCGAGGATGCCGCGGCCCTCGGCCTGCAGCCCCTGGAGCCCGCGCCCCTGGCCGCCCTGGGCCGACTGGCCCAGGCCCTGGCCGGGCTGGATGCGCTGGGCGCACTGACCGAATGCGCGGCGACGCTGAACTGGTGCGCACCGGATTTCGTCAGCCACCCCGGCCTGAGCATCGAGGGGGGCCGCCACCCGGTGGTGGAGGCCCGCCTGGCCGAGACCGGCGGCAGCCCCTTCATGCCCAACGACTGCCGGCTGGACGCGAAGACCCGCATGCTGCTGATCACCGGCCCCAACATGGGCGGCAAGAGCACCTACATGCGGCAGGTGGCCCTGATCGCGCTGCTGGGCTCGATCGGCTCCTGGGTGCCGGCGCAGCGCTGCCGGCTGGGGCCGCTGGACGCCATCCACACCCGCATCGGCGCGGCCGACGACCTGGCCAATGCGCAGTCCACCTTCATGCTGGAGATGAGCGAGGCGGCCGCCATCCTGCATGGCGCCACCGAGCACTCGCTGGTGCTGATGGACGAGATCGGCCGCGGCACCTCGACCAGCGACGGCCTGGCCCTGGCCAGCGCCATCGCCCGCCACCTGCACGACCGCAACCGCGCCTGCACCCTGTTCGCGACCCACTACTTCGAGCTGACCGCGCTGGCCGCCCGCCTGCACGGCCTGCAGAACGTGCACGTGGCGGCCGCGCAGACGGGCGAGCACGAGGACATCGTCTTTCTGCACGAGATCCAGCCCGGCCCGGCCAGCCGCAGCTATGGCGTGCAGGTCGCCCGCCTGGCCGGCATGCCGCCGGCGGTGCTGCGCGAGGCGCGCGCGCTGCTGGAGACGCTGGAGCAGCGCGAAGCCGGCGAGCGGCCGCAGATCGACCTCTTCGCCGCGCCGCCGCCCGAGCCCGAACCGGCACCGCCCCCCCGCGCGGCACCCGACCCGGCTGCCGCGGCCCTGTGGGCCGCCCTGGCCGCGCTCGAACCCGATCAGCTCAGCCCGCGCGAGGCGCTGGCCGCGCTCTACCAGCTCAAATCCCTGCAACCTCCCCACACGCCAGGCACCCCATGACCTACTGCGTCGGCATCAAGCTCCAGGCAGGCCTCGTCTTCCTGTCCGACTCCCGCACCAACGCGGGCCTCGACCAGATCAGCACCTTCCGCAAGATGATGGTCTACGAGAAGCCGGGCGACCGCTTCATGGTCCTGCTGTCGGCGGGCAACCTGTCGATCAGCCAGTCGGTGCGCGAGATCCTGCAGGTCGAGAAGCTCGACAACGGCGACCAGCCCCCCATCACCATCTGGAACGCCACCAGCATGTTCGACGCGGTCCGCGTGCTCGGCGCCGCCGTGCGCCGGGTGCACGAGCAGGACGGCCCGGCGCTGAAGGCGGCCGGCATCGACTTCAACGCCTCGATGATCTTCGGCGGCCAGATCCAGGGCGAAGCCATGCGGCTCTTCCTCGTCTACTCGGCCGGCAACTTCATCGAGGCGACCCGCGAGACCTGCTTCTTCCAGGTCGGCGAGAGCAAGTACGGCAAGCCCATCCTCGACCGCGTGCTGACCCCGGGCACCGACCTGGACGAGGCGGCCAAGTGCGCGCTGGTCTCGATGGACAGCACGCTCAAGAGCAACCTGAGCGTGGGCCTGCCGCTGGACCTGCTGGTCTACCGCGAGGGCAGCTTCGCCAGCGACCGTATCGTCTGCATCGACGAGCACAACCCCTACTTCCAGATGATCCGCAGCACCTGGGGCCAGCGGCTGCGCGAAGCCTTCGAGGGCATCGATGCCCCGCAGTGGGACGGCGGGGCGGCCGAGCACCCGCTGCTGGCCAGCAGCGAGCGCTTCGAGCCCCTGCGCAAGATCGCCCATCCGGGCGAGCGCATCGTCTGAAGCCCGGTGCCGCCGCCCGCCGGCGGCGCCTTCGTGCGGCCGGGCCCGCCGGGTCCGGCCGATATACTGCCGCTTTACCACCTCAGCCCTTTCGGGGCGCGGCCGGCCCGGTGCCGTCGCCCGCGTGCCCGGGGGCTCACGACATGACCAAGTTTGTCTTCGTCACCGGCGGTGTGGTGTCCTCGCTGGGCAAGGGCATTGCGTCAGCGTCGCTCGCCGCCATCCTTGAATCGCGCGGCCTGAAGGTCACCCTGATCAAGCTGGACCCGTACCTCAACGTGGACCCGGGCACGATGTCGCCCTTCCAGCACGGCGAGGTTTTCGTCACCGAAGACGGCGCCGAGACCGACCTGGACCTGGGCCACTACGAGCGCTTCATCACCACGCGGATGAAGCGGACCAACAACTTCACCACCGGCCAGATCTACAAGTCGGTGCTGGAGAAGGAACGCCGCGGCGACTACCTGGGCAAGACCGTGCAGGTCATCCCGCACGTCACCAACGAGATCCAGGACTTCGTGCGCCGCGGCGCGCAGGACGTGGACGTGGCCATCGTCGAGGTCGGCGGCACGGTGGGCGACATCGAATCCCTGCCCTTCCTCGAAGCGGCTCGGCAGATGAGCCTGAAGCTCGGTCCCAACCAGACCGCCTTCGTCCACCTGACCTACGTGCCCTGGATCGCCGCGGCCGGCGAGCTCAAGACCAAGCCGACCCAGCACACGGTGCAGAAGCTGCGCGAGATCGGCGTGCAGCCTGACGCCCTGCTGTGCCGCGCCGACCGCCGCGTGCCCGACGAGGAACGCAGCAAGATCTCCATGTTCACCAACGTCCACGAGTGGGGCGTGATCAGCATGTGGGACGTCGACACCATCTACAAGGTGCCGCGCATGCTGCACGAGCAGGGCCTGGACGGCCTGATCTGCGACAAGCTGCGCCTGGCCACGCCGCCGGCCAGCCTCAAGCGCTGGGACGATCTGGTGCATGCGGTCGAGCACCCGGAGCATGCCGTCAGCATCGCCATGGTCGGCAAGTACACCGACCTGTCGGACAGCTACAAGTCGCTCAACGAGGCGCTGCGCCACGCCGGCATCCACAACCGCGCGCGGGTGCGGATCGAGTACCTCGACTCCGAGACGCTGACGGCCGACAACCTGGGCCAGCTTGCGCGCTTCGACGCGATCCTGGTGCCGGGCGGCTTCGGCCGGCGCGGCATCGAGGGCAAGATCCTCGCGGCCCGCTACGCCCGCGAGCAGGGCATCCCCTACCTGGGCATCTGCCTGGGCATGCAGGTAGCCACCATCGAGTACGCGCGCCACAAGGCCGGCTTGGCCGGGGCGAACTCCACCGAGTTCGAGCCGGACACCCCGCACCCGGTGATCGCGCTGATCGACGAATGGCAGGACGCCGACGGCTCCATCCAGAAGCGCGATGCCTCCTCCGACCTGGGCGGCACCATGCGCCTGGGCGCGCAGAGCTCCGATGTGAAGCCCGGCACCCTGGCCCACGGCATCTACGGCCCGGTCGTGACCGAGCGCCACCGCCACCGCTACGAGGCCAACGAGAAGTACCTGCAGCGCCTGCAGGACGCCGGCCTGGTGATCAGCGCCATCACCCAGCGCGAGAAGCTGACCGAGATGATCGAGCTGCCGACCAGCGTCCACCCCTGGTTCGTCGGCGTGCAGTTCCACCCCGAGTTCAAGTCCACGCCCTGGGACGGCCACCCGCTGTTCATCCACTACGTGAAGGCCGCGCTGGCGCACCAGCGCGAGGCCCGAACCGAGGCCACGGCCTGACCGGCCGGCGCCGCACCCGCCCGCTTCCCCCCTTCCCCACCTTCAACGCGACCCGAACATGAGTGCCATCGTCGACATCGTCGGAAGAGAAATTCTCGACAGCCGCGGCAACCCCACCGTCGAATGCGACGTGCTGCTGGAAAGCGGCACGCTCGGTCGTGCGGCTGTGCCCTCGGGCGCGTCCACCGGCTCGCGCGAGGCGATCGAGCTGCGCGACGGCGAGGCCGGCCGCTACCTCGGCAAGGGCGTGCGCCGCGCGGTCGAGCACATCAACACCGAGATCAGCGAAGCCGTGCTGGGCCTGGACGCATCCGAGCAGGCCTTCCTCGACCGCACCCTGATCGAGCTGGACGGCACCGACAACAAGGGCCGCCTGGGCGCCAATGCGATGCTGGCGGTGTCGATGGCCGTGGCCCGCGCCGCGGCCGAAGAGGCCGGCCTGCCGCTCTACCGCTACTTCGGCGGCATGGGCGCGGTGCAGCTGCCGGTGCCGATGATGAACGTCATCAACGGCGGCGCACACGCCAACAACAACCTCGACCTGCAGGAGTTCATGATCCTGCCGGTCGGCGCGCCGAGCTTCCGCGAGTCGGTGCGCTGGGGCGCCGAGGTCTTCCACGCGCTCAAGAAGATCATCCACGCCAAGGGCATGAGCACCGCGGTCGGCGACGAGGGCGGCTTCGCCCCCAGCGTGGCCAGCCACGAGGCGGCGATCCAGCTGATCCTGGAAGCCATCGACAAGGCCGGCTACACCGCCGGCACGCAGATCGCGCTGGGCCTGGATTGCGCGGCCAGCGAGTTCTACAAGGACGGCCTCTACCACCTGCACGGCGAAGGCCTGCAGCTCAGCGCCGCCGGCTGGACCGACATGCTGGCGAGCTGGTGCGACAAGTACCCGATCGTCTCGATCGAGGACGGCATGCACGAAGGCGACTGGGACGGCTGGGCCCACCTGACCGCGGCCCTGGGCAAGAAGGTGCAGCTGGTGGGCGACGACCTCTTCGTCACCAACACCAAGATCCTGAAGGAAGGCATCGACAAGGGCATCGCCAACTCGATCCTCATCAAGATCAACCAGATCGGCACCCTGTCGGAAACCTTCGCCGCCATCGAGATGGCCAAGCGCGCGGGCTACACCGCCGTCATCAGCCACCGCTCGGGCGAGACCGAGGACAGCACCATCGCCGACATCGCGGTGGGCACCAACGCCGGCCAGATCAAGACCGGCTCGATGAGCCGCAGCGACCGCATCGCCAAGTACAACCAGCTGCTGCGCATCGAAGAGGACCTCGGCGACGTGGCCGTCTACCCGGGCCGCTCGGCCTTCTACAACCTGAAGTAAGCCGGGCCCCGCCCCGCTTTCAGGCGCTGTCGACCGCAACGGCCTGCGATGCGCTGGCTCAACGGCTTGCTGGCCGGGCTGCTCCTGCTGGTGCAGGCGCAGCTCTGGCTGGGCGACAGCGGACTGGCCCAGCTCGCCCGGCTGCAGGGCGAGCTGACGGCCAAGCAGGCCCGCAACGAGCAGGCCCGCGAACAGAATGCGCGCCTGCTCGCCGAGGTGCGCGACCTGCGCGAAGGGCTGGAACTGCTTGAGGAGCGGGCCCGGGTCGAGCTGGGCATGGTCCAGGCCGACGAGATCGTCGTGCAGTTCGGCCCGCGCCGCTGAGCGCGGCCCGGCCGCGGCGGGGCCCGCCACCTGGCCTCTGCCCACCGGCCCCTGCCCACCGGCCCCTGCCCTCCCCCCGCCGGCCCTGTCCCGGTTTCCCTTCCCCCTTGTCTGCATGCCGCCCCGCCGGCGGCCCCCCACGCGATGAGCGAGCTGGCCCCCCTTCCGGCCCTGCTGGCCGCGCCGATCGCCTGGCTTCAGGCGCAGGCGCTGGACGGCCTGGGCAGCCGCGCCGAGCTGCTGGGCGCCGTGCTGGGCCTGGCCATGGTGGTGTGCAACATCCGCGTCCATCCGGCAGCCTGGCCGCTGGCCATGCTGAGCTCGGCGCTCTATGGCCTGGTCTTCTGGGATGCCCGGCTCTACGGCGAGGCCGCACTGCAGCTGCTCTTCATCGCCGTGGCGGCCCTGGGCTGGTGGCAGTGGCTGCACGGCCGCGAGGCTGGCGGCGAGGCCCTGCGCGTGCGCTGGCTGAGGCCGCGCCAGCGCGCCCTGGCCCTGCTGGCCCTGGCGCTGCTGTGGCCGCTGCTGGCCCTGGGCCTGCACCATGGCACCGACACCGCGGCGGCCTGGCCGGATGCCTTCATCACCGCCGGCAGCGTGGTCGCCCAGGTCCTGCTGGTGCGCAAGCGGGTCGAGCACTGGGGGGGCTGGGTCGCGGTCAATGCCGTGGCCATCGCCCTCTTCCTGCAGCAGGGCCTGCTGCTGAGCGCCGGGCTCTACGCCGCCTTCCTGGCCATGGCCCTGCTCGGCCTGCAGGCCTGGGCCCGCCAGGCCGGCGCGCGGGCCTGAGGCAGCGGGACGGAGGCCCCCGGCGATGCCCGGCCTGGTGATCGCGCTGCTGGGCGCGGAGAGCAGCGGCAAGTCCACCCTGGCGCATGCGCTGGCGCTGACGCTGCGCGGCGAGGGCCATGACGCGGTGGTCGTCGGCGAGTGGCTGCGCAGCTTCTGCGAAGCCGCCGGCCGCACGCCACGCCAGGACGAGCAGGCCGCCATCGCCGCCGAGCAGCAGCGCCGCATCGAGGCCGCCGCCGACCGCCACGCCCTCGTGCTGGCCGACACCACGGGCCTGCAGACCGCCGTCTACAGCGAGATCGTCTTCGGCGACCGCAGCCTCTACGCCGCCACCGGCGCCGCCCACCGCGCGACCGTGGCCCGCACCCTGCTGACCGGCCTGGACCTGCCCTGGCAGGCCGACGGCCTGCAGCGCGACGGCCCGCAGGTGCGCGCGCCGGTCGACCGCCTGCTGCGCGCGCAGCTGCTGGACCTGGGCCTGGACCACCGCGTGATCTACGGCCGCGACGCAGCCCGCACCGCCGCCGCCCGGGCCGCGCTGGACGGCCTGCCCGGCCTGGCCCCGGCCGCTGCGCCGGCCTGGCGCAGCGCCGACGAGGGCGCGCCCTTCAGCCGCTGGCGCGCACGCTGCCTGGAATGCCTGGACCCGGCCTGCGAAAGGCAGGACCATGCGCGCCGGACTCCGCGGCCCAGCGGCTGAGCGACGGAGCCCCCGGCCCCCGCCGACCCCTGTCCCGCGGCCTCGCCGGGCCTGCCCGGCCCCGCCGCCCGTCCCCCTTCCTCCCACGCCTGGCCGACGCCCGCCCCGCGGCGCCCGGCGGCCCGCCCCGAACGATGTCCGACCCCGCCTTCCCGCCCGAACCCGCCGGCTCCCCGGCCGATCCGCAGCCCGCCGCCGCGCCCGCCGGCCGGCCGATCCGCAGCTTCGTGCTGCGCGCCGGCCGCATGGGCAGCGGCCAGATCCGCGCCCTGGCCGAACTGGCGCCGCGCTACCGCCTGCCCTTCCAGGCCACCCCGCCCGACTGGGACGCCGTCTTCGGCCGCACCGCACCGCGGGTGCTGGAGATCGGCTTCGGCATGGGCGCGGCCACGGCAGCCATCGCCGCGGCGCGGCCCGACACCGACTTCATCGGCTGCGAGGTGCATGAACCCGGGGTCGGCGCCCTGCTGCAGGCCATCGAGGCCGGCGGCCTGCGCAACCTGCGCATCGTCCAGCATGACGCGGTGGAGGTGCTCGCCCGGATGATCCCGCCCGCCAGCCTGGCCGGCGTGCACATCTTCTTTCCCGACCCCTGGCACAAGAAGCGGCACAACAAGCGCCGCCTGGTGCAGCCGCCCTTCATCGCCGAGCTGATGAGCCGCCTGGCCCCGGGCGGCCTGCTGCATTGCGCGACCGACTGGCAGCCCTATGCCGAGCAGATGCTGGAGGTGCTCTCGGCCGAGCCGGCCCTGCAGAACACCGCGCCGGCCACCGGCTACGCCGAGCGGCCCGACTACCGGCCGCTGACCAAGTTCGAGCAGCGCGGCCTGCGCCTGGGCCACGGGGTGTGGGACCTGCTCTTCACCCGGCGCTGAAGCCGGCGCTGAAGCCGGCGCTGAAGCCGGCGCTGAACCGGGCGCCGAAGCCGGCCGCGCCTCTTCCCAGGCCGCCGGCGGCTTGCGTGGCCGGGCCGGAGCTCAGGCCGACCAGTCGACCCAGCCGGTCCAGGCCGTCAGCAGCACCAGCAGGCCGAAGACGATGCGGTACCAGGCGAAGACCGTGAAGTCGTGGGTCGACACGTAGCGGATCAGCCAGCGGATGCAGACCAGCGCGCTGAGGAAGGCGAAGAAGCCGCCGATCAGGAAGACCGGCAGGTCGCCCCAGCTCAGCAGCTCGCGCTGCTTCCACAGCGCGTAGACGCCGGCGCCGATCAGGGTGGGGATGCCGAGGTAGAAGCTGAACTCCGTCGCCGCCTTGCGCGAGAAGCCCAGCACCATGCCGCCGATGATGGTGGAGCCCGAACGGCTGGTGCCCGGGATCAGGGCCAGGCACTGGATCAGGCCGACCTTGAGCGCATCGAGCACCCCCATGTCGTCGACCGACTCGATGCGGGCCCGGCGCGTGCCGGCCGTGTCCTGCACGCCGAACTGGCGGCGGTGACGGCCTTCGACCCACAGGATGATCAGGCCGCCGACGATGAAGGCCGTGGCCACCGGCACCGGATGGAAGAGATGGGCCTTCACGAACTTGCCGAAGGCCAGGCCCAGCACGACCGCCGGGATGAAGGCGATCACCACGTTGCGCGCAAAGCGCCAGGCCCAGGGGTCGCGGGTCGGCAGGCCGGCCAGGGTGGCGCCGAGGCGGCGGCGGTACTCCCAGATCACGGCCAGCATGGCGCCGGTCTGGATGGCGACCTCGAAAACCTTGGCGATCTCGCCGGTGAAGCCGATCAGCGAACCCGCCAGGATCAGGTGCCCGGTGCTGGAGATGGGCAGGAACTCGGTCAGCCCCTCGACGACGCCCATCACGGCCGCCTGCAACCACAGAACGCTCAGCTCCAACTCGATCCCCTCGTCAGCCCAAAGCGGGCGATGGTAGCGGCGGCCCTTGACCGCCGGCCGCCGGAGCTGCCCCCGTGGCCGCTCCGGGCCCGGCTGTCAGCAAGGGGCAGGCCAGGCCGGCGGCGGCTTCAGTCCGGGTCGGGGGCGGCGGCGCGGGCCAGCGCGGCGGCCAGGGCCTCGTGCAGCTGCCGGCGCAGTGCCACCGGGCCCAGCACCTCGACCTCGGCGCCGTGGCGCATCAGGTCCATCAGCAGCTCGGTGGGCTCGGTGTAGGGCAGGCTCAGCAGGTAGCGGCCGTCGGGCAGCAGGCGGCCCTGCTGCTGCGGATGCCACTGCTCGTGGGCGACCCAGCGCGCCGCACGCGCCGAGAAGCGCAGCTTGGCCGTCTGCAGCTTGCCGCCGACGAAGGCGCCGTAGCCGCCGTCGAGCTCGGACTCCAGGGTCTTGAGCGGGATGTCCTTGGCGCGCTGCTCCAGCGGCTCCACCGACTCGATGGCATCGACGGCGAAGCGGCGCAGCGCCTCCTTGGCATGGCACCAGGCATCCAGGTACCAGGCATGGCGGTGGTGCACCAGGCGCTGCGGCGAGACGATGCGCTCGCCATGCTCGCCGCGCGCCCGGCTGTGGTGCTGGAGCTTCAGGCGGCGGCGGCGGATCAGCGCGCTGCCGATGCGCTCGAAGTGCTGGCTGTCGACCGGCCGGCGCGCGGCGGCCAGCACCTTCACGCGCTTGAGCGCCTCGCGGGTCTCGCCGGCGTCGGCGCCGAGCATGCCGTCCAGGCGGTCGAGCAGGGGCTGCAGGTGGCGGGCCAGCACGCCGCCCTCGTCCAGGCCGCGGATGAGCTGGTGCATGTTCAGCAGGGCATGGATCTCGGGCTCGCTGAACCACACGCCCGGCAGGGCATGGCGCGGCGCGGCGCCGGCACGGCCGGAGGCAGCCTCGGCCGAAGGCTCGTCGCCGAAGCGGTAGCCGCCGCGCTCGCGGTCGTAGACGATGGGCGCGCCCAGGCGGTCGCGCAGGTAGAGCAGGTCACGGTTGAGGGTGGCGCGCGACACCTCCAGCGCCGCCTGCAGTGCCTCAAAGGGGACGCAGCCCCGGCTGCGGATCAGGGTCTCGATCCGGTAGAAACGTTCGGTGCGGTCCATCGGCTCTCCGGCGGGCGGTTCAGGAACAGGCCGAGTGTGCCAAAAACAGGCCGCCGCAGGCTCATGCCCTGAGCCTTGACCCCGGCAGACTGCGCAGCCATGCCGGGCATGGGGCCCGGCCGAGGAGCGCACCATGTCCGCCCAAGTCCTGCTGGCCTTCGATGAGCATCCGGCCGACGCCGCCACCGGCTTCGCCCTCGGCTGGGACCATGCCTGCCACGGCCAGCTGCCGCCCGCCGCCCTGATGCAGCCCGGCAACCCGCTGTGGCAGGGCTACCAGGCCGCCCAGCGCGCGGGGCGGGGCGGCAGCCGCCCCGGCCTGCCGGGCCTCGGGCCCTGGCTGGCGCTGCGCCGCCGCGCCTGGCTGGCGGGCTGCGGCTTCGAGACCCTGGAACTCAATCCGCGCCACCTGGCCAGCCTGGCACGCAGCCACTGCCCGGTCAGCCGCGAGCCGCTGGATGCGGCCCGGCTGGCCGAGGACCTGGTGCGGCTGCGGCCCGACTGCGCCTGGGCCGCCGGCCACCTGGTGGCCCTGGCGCCACGGGTGCGCCGGGCGCTCGGCGGGCGCGACGCCGCCGCGGTGCATGCACGGCTGCAGGCCCTGGAGGCCGAGGACGCCCCGGCCGCCGAAGGCCTGGACCGTGGCGAATGGCAGCGCCTGGCCGCCCTGATGGACATGGTGCGGCCGCTGCCGCATGCCGAGGCCCTGGCACGGCCGCTGGGCGTGTTGCCGCCGCCGCGGCTGCGGCTGCTGAACCCGGCCCAGGGCCTGCAGGCCCTGATCGCCTGGCAGTACCTGCGGCCCGGCTTCAGCGCACGGATCGCGCAGATCGAAGCCGCGCTGCCCGGACCGATGCTCAGGGCACGGCTGCGCCGCCTGCATTTCGCCCTGCTGCCGCGGGTGCTGGAGGCCGCGCCCAAGTCCGATCCGCGCGCAAGCCGCCACGCCATCGAGGACGCCTGGCGGGACCCGCGCGTGCAGCAGGCCTGGCACCGCTTCGGCGAGGCCCTGGGCGAGGCGGGCTGCACCGCGCTGCTCGAGCGCCTGGCCGAGGGCGCCGCGCTGGATGGCCTGCAGCTCCAGACCCGGCCGCTGGCCCATGCCACCGAGGGCTGGGCCCCGGCCCGGAGCACGATGCCCTTGCCCGGCCGCATGCGGCGCCTGCCGGCCCTCCGGCCGGCGCGGCGCCCCCTGGCGACCGAGGGCCTCCGCCGGCCGGAGGCGAGCGGCCCGCGGCACTGAGGCGCGCGGGCCGGGGCCGGGCGGGTTCAGACCCGCTCGAAGACCATCGCGATGCCCTGGCCGCCGCCGATGCACATGGTGGCCAGGCCGTAGCGGCCGCCGGTGCGCTGCAGTTCGTAGACCAGCTTGGTCGCGAGGATGGCGCCGGTGGCGCCGATGGGGTGGCCCAGCGAGATGCCCGAGCCATTGGGGTTCAGGCGCTCCGGGTCGAAGTCCAGCTGCTGGGCCACGGCCAGGGCCTGGGCGGCGAAGGCCTCGTTCGATTCGATGACCGACAGGTCCTGCACCTTCAGGCCGGCGCGGGCCAGGGCCATGCGGGTGGCCGGCACCGGGCCCAGGCCCATGGTGGCCGGCTCGACGCCGCCGTGGCCGTAGGACACGACCCGCGCCAGCGGCTTGAGGCCCTGGGCCTTCACCGCGGCGCCGGTGGCCAGCAGCAGCGCGGCGGCGCCGTCGTTGATGCCCGAGGCGTTGCCGGCCGTGACGCTGCCGTCCTTCTTGAAGGCCGGGCGCATCTTGGCCAGGGCCTCCAGCGTGGTGTCGGGGCGCACGTGCTCGTCAGTGTCGAAGACCACCGTGCCCTTGCGGCCGGCGATCTCGACCGGCGCGATCTGGCTCTTGAAGCGGCCTTCGGCGATGGCGCGGGCGGCGCGGCGCTGGCTTTCGAGGGCCAGCGCATCCTGCTGCTCGCGGCTGATGCCGCACTGGGCCGCGACGTTCTCGGCGGTCACGCCCATGTGGATGGTCTGGAAGGGGTCGTGCAGCGCGCCGACGACATAGTCCAGCGCCTGCACATCGCCCATGCGTGCGCCCCAGCGGGCGGCCGGCAGCACGTAGGCGCCGCGGCTCATGGATTCGGCACCGGCGCCGACGGCGACCTCGGTGTCGCCCAGGGCCAGGCCCTGCACCGCGCAGACGATGGCCTGCAGGCCCGAGCCGCAGAGCCGGTTCACGTTGTAGGCGGTGACTTCCTTGGGCAGGCCGGCCTCGATCGCGGCGACGCGGCTGAGGTAGGCGTCGCGCGGCTCGCCGGGCACGACGTTGCCCATGATCAGCTGGCCCACCGTCTCGGGGGCCACGCCGGCGCGCTGCAGCGCCGCGCCGACCGCATGGGTGGCCAGCTTGGCCAGGGGAAGGTCCTTCAGCGAACCGCCGAAGCCGCCGATCGGGGCACGCGCCGCGCCGACGACGAAGATCTCTGCTGCACTCATGGTGTCTCCTCGGATGAGGCCGGCCCGGGTCGGGACGCGGCCGCCCGCCGGGCTGTTCGCTCCGGCGTTGCGGTCCGCATCGTGCGGGGCCGCGCTGAACCCGTGCTGACGCTAGACCCGCCGGCGCCCTGGGGACAACCCGCGGCCGGCAGGCGCCCGCGGACCGGCCTCAGCCGCGGCCCAGCGGCTGGCAGCGCGCGTCGAGCCAGTCGCGCGCCGCGCCGGCCAGATGCGGGCGCAGGCGCTCGCGCACGGTCGCGTGATAGGCGTCGAGCCAGGCGGCCTCGTCCTCGCGCAGCAGGCTGCGGTCGATGCAGCGGGTGTCGATGGGGCACAGGCTGAGGGTCTCGAAGGCGAGGAAGTCGCCCAGGTCCAGACCGGCGTCCTCCGGCGGACGCGGGCCCTCGGCCAGCACGTTGAGCACCAGGTTCTCGATGCGCACGCCCCAGCGGCCCGGGCGGTAGAGGCCGGGCTCGACCGAGGTGATCATGCCGGGCTCCATGGCCATCTCCGGCGTCGGCGTGGCCTTGCTGATGCTCTGCGGGCCCTCGTGCACATTGAGGAAGTAGCCCACGCCATGGCCGGTGCCGTGGCCGAAGTCCAGGCGCTCGGCCCACAGCGGCGCACGCGCCAGGGCATCCAGCATGGGGCTGGGCGTGCCGCGCGGGAAGACCGCGCGCGACAGCGCGATCGTGCCCTGGAGCACGCGGGTGAAGTCGCGCTTCATGGCCGCGCTGGGCGTGCCGATGGGCCAGACGCGGGTGATGTCGGTCGTGCCGCCGAGGTACTGGCCGCCCGAGTCGATCAGCAGCAGGCCGTCGGCCACCACGCCCTGCGGGGTGGAGATCACGGCGTGAGCCTGCTCGGTCGCGCGGTAGTGCGGCATCGCGCCGTTGGCATTGAAGCCGGCGATCACCGGGAAGCTCAGGCCGCGGAAGTCGGGCTGGCGAGCGCGCTCGGCCGACAGGCGCTCGGCGACCGTCAGCTCGCTGATCGTCTCGCGGCCCAGGGCCTGCTCGAACCAGGCGTAGAAGGCGCACATGGCCAGGCCGTCGCGGACCATGGCTTCGCGCACATGGGCGGCCTCGGCGGCGGTCTTGCGGCTCTTGGCCAGGGTGCTGGGGTTGATCGCCTCGATCCGCTTCAGGCCGGGCGGCAGGGCTTCGTGGAAGGCCAGGGTGACGCGCTTGGGGTCCAGCCAGAGCACGGCCTCGGTCGGCAGGGCGGCCAGGGCCTCGCGCAGCGCGCCGTAGGGCGCCAGCTGCACGCCATCGGCCGCCAGGCGGTGGGCCAGGGCGGCATCGACCTTGCCCTCGCCGACGAAGAGGGTGACGCCGCGCAGGTCGACCAGGGCATGGCCGAGGAAGACCGGGTTGTAGTCGACGTCACTGCCGCGCAGGTTCAGCAGCCAGGCCAGGTCGTCGAGGGTGGAGACGAGGTGGTGGGTGGCGCCGCGCGCCACCATCGCCTCGCGCAGCCGGGCCAGCTTGTCGGCCCGCGTGGTGGTGGCCTGCGGCGGCAGGTGCTCGACCACCGGCGCGGCCGGCAGCGGCGGGCGCTCGGGCCAGGCGCCTTCGAGCGGATCGCGATCGGTCACCAGGCCCAGGCCGGCCTCGGCCAGCGCGCTGCGCAGGGTCTGGGCCGCGGCCAGGCCGAGCACCGCGCCGTCGACGCCGACCCGCCCGCCGCGCGGCGTGTGGCGGATCAGCCAGTCGATGGGGGCCTGCGCCATGGAGCCGCTCACCTTAACCAGCTCGATGCCGCTGCCGGCCAGCTCCTGCTCGGCCTGGGTCCAGTAGCGGCTGTCGGCGCACAGGGCGGCCCGGCTGGCCGTCAGCACCAGGGTGCCCATGGAGCCGGTGAAGCCGCTGAACCATTCGCGGCCCTGCCAGTGGCCGGGCAGGTACTCGGACAGGTGCGGGTCGCTGGAGGGCAGCAGCACGCCGTCGAGGCGCTGGGCGGCCAGGGCCTCGCGCAGCAGGGCCAGGCGTTCGCGGGCGGGGTGGGTGCGGGAGTCCATCGGGGGCATCGGTTCAGGCGACGGGCATCAGCATGGCACGCCCCGCCGGGGCCCGCG
>CAYSQO010000012.1:0-41977 GCA_964433315.1 uncultured Rubrivivax sp. | reverse complement strand
CCCCTGAAGCCGCCCCCGAAGCCGCATCCGGCGCCGGGCCGGCAGCCTCGGCCGCGTCGGCCCGGCCGGAGTGGCTCGACGCCGCGGTCCCGCTGGAGTGGCGCTTTGCCGAGGCCCAGGTCCTGGCCGCCGCCGGCGAGCACGAGGCCGCGCTGGCGCGCTACCGCAGCCTGGTCGACGACCCGCGCCTGGGCCTGGCCGCGCGCTACAACAGCAGCAACGTGCTAATGCAGCAGGCCTTGCGGCTGCGCGAGTCGCCCTCGCCGGGCCAGGCCGTGCCGGTGATCGAGCTGGCCAAGGAAAGCTACCGCCAGGTGCTGCGGCTGGACCCCGCGCACTGGCCGGCCCGCTACAACTACGAGCGCGCGCAGCGCCTGCTGCCCGATCCGGAGCATGAGGACAGCGAGGCCGCCGGCCCGCCGGAGAACGCCGAGCGTGCAGCCACCACCATGCGCGGCGTGTCCCAGGGGCTGCCATGAGGCCCGCCGTCTCCCCACGGCGCAGCGCCTGGCCCCTGCGCCGACCCGACCTGCGTCGCCTGCGGCCGCGGCAAGCCCAGCTGCGGCCGCTGGCCCTGCTGCTGGTCCTGCTGGCCCTGATCGACCCGCAGCTGCGCGGCCCGGGCCAGCGCCACGACTGGGTGGTGGTGCTGGACGTGACCCAGAGCATGGATGTGCGCGACATGCCGGTCCCGGCGGCCGACGGTTCGACCCAGTTGCTCAGCCGGCTGCAGGCGGCCAAGCGCCAGATCGACGGCCTGATCGGCGAGCTGCCCTGCGGCTCCCGGCTCGGCCTGGGCCTGTTCACCGAGGCGCGCAGCTTTCTGCTGCTGGCGCCGGTGGAGGTCTGCGCCAACTACCGCGAACTGAAGGACACCCTGGCGCGCATCGACGGCCGCATGGCCTGGACCGGCAACAGCGAAGTGGCCAAGGGCCTGTTCGGCGCGGTGGCGATCGCCGCCGGGCTGCCGGACAAGCCGGCCGTGCTCTTCGTCAGCGACGGGCACGAATCGCCGCCGGTCAACCCGCGCTACCGCCCCCAGTTTCCCGGCCGGCCGGGCGAGGTGCGCGGCGTGGTGCTGGGCGTCGGCGGCGATGCACTGGCCCCGATCCCCCGCTCGGACCCGGCGGGACGGCCGCTGGGCTTCTGGGGCGCCAACGAGGTGATGCAGGTCGACCCGCGCAGCCTGGGCCGCGGCGGGACCGGCGAGGCCCTGGTCGACACCGAGGCCGACAAGCCCGTGCAGCCCATCCCCGGCGTGGTGCCGGGCAAGGAACACCTGTCGGCCCTGCGCGGCGACTACCTGCAGGACCTGGCCAGCGGCCTCAAGCTCGGCTACCTGCGCCTGGGTGAACCGGCCGCGCTGCGCGATCGGCTGCTGGACCCCGCCCTGGCCCACCCGGCCGAGACGCGCCATGCGCTGGCGCCCCTGCTCGGCGGTGCGGCCCTGCTGGCGCTGCTGCTGTCCTACCTGCCGCCGCCCTCGGCCTGGCGGCTGCGGGCCTGGAGGCGGCCGCAGAGGTAGGTCCAGACGAAGCAGGCCGCGGCCTGGGCGGTCAGGTCGGCATGGTCGTAGGGCGGGGCGACCTCCACGCAATCCATACCGACGAAGTTCAGGTCGGCCAGTTCCTCCAGGATCGTCAGCACCTGATTGCTGCTGAGGCCGCCCGGCTCGGGCGTGCCGGTGCCGGGCGCAAAGGCCGGATCGAGGCAGTCGATGTCCAGGCTCAGGTACAGCGGCGGGTGGCCGAGGGTCTGCATGCGCTGGCGGATGGCCTCCAGCACCGGCGCGAGCTGGGCCGGCCCCTCCAGGCCGCGCAGCGCACGGGCGGTGAAGATCTGGCCGCCACGGTCGGCCACGTAGTCGCGGGCGGCGCGCTCGCCGGCCGAGCGAATACCGATCTGCACGAAGCCCTCGGGCCGGGCCAGGCCCTCCTGGATGGCCTCGTGCACCCAGGTGCCGTGGCCGCTGGGTTCGCCGAAGTGGTCGGTCCAGGTGTCGCAGTGCGCATCGAAGTGCAGCACCGCCAGGGGCTGGCCGTGCCGGGCCTTGAGCGCGCGCAGCAGGGGCAGGGTGATGCTGTGGTCGCCGCCCAGCCAGACCATGTGGCGCTGCGCGAGCAGTTCCGCCACCGGGGCGGCCAGGGCGGCGCGCATCCGCTCCAGGCTGGTGTTGGGCAGGGCCAGGTCGCCGGCGTCGGCCAGGGCGAGGTCGGGGCTGAGATCGAAATGCGGGTGGATGCCGTCGCAGAGCATCAGGCTGGCCGCCCGGATGGCCGCCGGGCCGAAGCGCGCGCCGGGCCGGTTCGTGACGCTGCCGTCCCAGGCGATGCCGGCCAGGCCGAAGGGGCGGCCGTCGCCGGCCTGGGGCGAGGGAACGCGCAGGAACCGCTGGTCGCTGTGGAAGGCGAAGGCGCTCATCGTGATCCGATCCTCATTTCATCGGGGGAGGTAGGGCTTCCACTATGTAAAAATGCGGACTGGTGCGGCGCCGCAAAATTTCCCATTGTGGGGAACAAGATTTCGCATCCGGAAATCTCGTCGCCAAGCCCTTGATTTACAAGGGCTCGCCAGTGAGTCTTCTATAAGACACAAGTCTTCGCAAAGCGCGGCGGCACCGCTACGCTATCGGCACTTTCCGTTCCATCCCTGGAGTCTCTCCCATGACGCAACTGACCCGCGAACAACAGATCGCCGCCCTCGAAAAGGACTGGGCCGAAAACCCCCGCTGGAAGCTCGTGAAGCGCGGCTACAGCGCGGCCGACGTCGTTCGCCTGCGTGGCAGCCTGCAGCCCGAGTACACCCTGGCCAAGCGCGGCGCCGAGACGCTGTGGGAGAAGGTCAACGGCGGCGCCAAGAAGGGCTACGTCAACGCCTTCGGCGCGATCACCGCCGGCCAGGCGATGCAGCAGGCCAAGGCTGGCCTGGAAGCCGTGTACCTGTCGGGCTGGCAGGTCGCCGCCGACGGCAACACCAGCGAAACCATGTACCCCGACCAGTCGCTCTACGCGTACGACTCGGTGCCGACCATGGTCCGCCGCATCAACAACACCTTCAAGCGCGCTGACGAGATCCAGTGGTCGCGTGGCATCGAGCCGGGCTCGGCCGAGTTCATCGACTACTTCCTGCCCATCGTCGCCGATGCGGAAGCCGGTTTCGGCGGCGTGCTGAACGCCTTCGAACTGATGAAGAACATGATCGCCGCGGGTGCCGCCGGCGTTCACTTCGAAGACCAGCTGGCCGCCGTCAAGAAGTGCGGCCACATGGGCGGCAAGGTGCTCGTGCCGACCCAGGAAGCCATCGAGAAGCTGATCTCGGCCCGCTTCGCTGCCGACGTCATGGGCGTGCCGACCATCGTGCTGGCCCGCACCGACGCGGAAGCCGCCAACCTGATCACCAGCGACCACGACGCCAACGACAAGCCCTTCCTGACCGGTGAGCGCACCCAGGAAGGCTTCTACCGCGTCAAGAACGGCCTGGAGCAGGCCATCAGCCGCGGCGTCGCCTACGCGCCCTACGCCGACCTGGTGTGGTGCGAGACCGGCGTGCCTGACATCGGCTTCGCCCGCGAGTTCGCGCAGGCCGTGCACGCCGCCTGCCCGGGCAAGCTGCTGTCGTACAACTGCTCGCCGTCCTTCAACTGGAAGAAGAACCTCAACGACAGCCAGATCGCTTCCTTCCAGGAAGACCTGAGCGCGCTGGGCTACAAGTACCAGTTCATCACCCTGGCTGGCATCCACGTCAACTGGTACAACACCTTCCAGTTCGCGCACGCCTATGCCCGCGGCGAAGGCATGAAGCACTACGTCCAGCAAGTGCAAGAGCCGGAATTCGCAGCGCGCGAGAAGGGCTACACCTTCGTGTCGCACCAGCAGGAAGTTGGCGCCGGCTACTTCGACGACGTGACCACCGTGATCCAAGGTGGCTCGTCGTCGGTCAAGGCCCTGACCGGCTCGACCGAAGAAGAGCAGTTCCACTGATCCCCAGGGCCGGCGCAGGCCGGCCCCGGATCGCGTGAACCGCCGGAGGGCCCGGGGCGCAAGTCCCGGGCCCTCTTGCATGGGGCCCCGCCCGCGCCTGGGCCCCGGACGGGGCGCGCCGGACGCCGGCACCCCTAGAATCCGCTCTTTCCGAAACGCCACAAGGACGAGAAAGGCACGACGGTTATGACACCGCGGACTCCGGCCCCTCCCATGCTGCAGCGCCCCTTGCGCTGAGCCCCGGCCCGCGCGCGACCGCTCCTGCTCCCTCCCGAAAGCGCGGCCCGGCCCGCGCTTTTTTCTTGCCCGACGAGATTCCTCCATGCCTGCGATCCAGCTTCCCGACGGCTCCCGCCGTGAGTTTCCCGGTCCCGTGACCGTCGCCGAGGTCGCCGCCTCCATCGGCGCCGGCCTGGCCAAGGCCGCGCTGGCCGGCCGCATCGGCCGCGGCGAAGCGGCCCGTCTGGTCGATACCTCGCACACGATCGCCGAGGACGTCGAGCTGGCCATCATCACCGAGAAGGACGCCGACGGCCTGGAGCTGATCCGCCACTCCACCGCCCACCTGCTGGCCTATGCGGTCAAGGAGCTCTTCCCCGAGGCCCAGGTCACCATCGGCCCGGTGATCGAGGACGGCTTCTATTACGACTTCGCCTACAAGCGCCCCTTCACGCCCGAGGACCTTGCCGCCATCGAGCAGCGCATGGGCGAGCTGGCGAAGAACGACGAGCAGGTCGTGCGCCGCGTGCTGCCGCGCGACGAGGCCGTGGCCCACTTCAAGGCCCAGGGCGAGCACTACAAGGCCGAGATCATCGCCAGCATCCCCGAAGGTCAGGACGTGAGCCTGTACCGCGAGGGCAGCTTCGAGGACCTGTGCCGCGGCCCGCACGTGCCCAGCACCGGCAAGCTCAAGCACTTCAAGCTCATGAAGGTGGCCGGCGCCTACTGGCGCGGCGACCACCGCAACGAGATGCTGCAGCGGGTCTACGGCACGGCCTGGGCCAGCAAGGAGGACCTGCAGGCCTATCTGCGCCGCATCGAGGAGGCCGAGAAGCGCGACCACCGCAAGCTTGGCCGCGAGCTGGACCTCTTCCACCTCGACGAGCACGCCCCCGGCCTGGTCTTCTGGCACCCCAAGGGCTGGACGCTGTGGCAGCAGGTCGAGCAGACCATGCGCCGCGTCTACCAGGACCATGGCTACCTGGAGGTCAAGGGCCCGCAGATCCTCGACAAGGGCCTGTGGGAGAAGACCGGCCACTGGGACAAGTACCGCGACAACATGTTCACGACCGAGTCGGAGAAGCGCGACTACGCGCTCAAGCCGATGAACTGCCCCGGTCACGTGCTCATCTACAAGCAGGGCATCAAGAGCTACCGGGACCTGCCGCTGCGCTTCGGCGAGTTCGGCCAGTGCCACCGCAACGAGCCCACGGGGGGCCTGCACGGCATCATGCGGGTGCGCGGCTTCACCCAGGACGACGGCCACATCTTCTGCACCGAGGACCAGATCCTCGACGAATGCGGCGCCTTCACCGAGCTGCTCAAGTCGGTCTATGCCGACTTCGGCTTCACCGACATCCTCTACAAGGTGGCCACCCGCCCGGCCGCGCGCATCGGTTCCGACGCCAGCTGGGACAAGGCCGAGGCGGCGCTCTTCGCCAGCCTGGAGCGCTCGGGCTGCACCTATGAGATCGCCCCGGGCGACGGCGCCTTCTACGGCCCCAAGATCGAGTACACGCTGAAGGACGCGCTGGGCCGGCCCTGGCAGTGCGGCACGATCCAGGTGGACTTCGCCCTGCCGGAGCGCCTCGATGCCGAGTACGTCGCCGAGGACGGCAGCCGCCAGCGCCCGGTGATGCTGCACCGGGCGATCCTGGGCAGCCTGGAGCGCTTCATCGGCATCCTGATCGAACAGCACGCCGGCGCACTGCCTGCCTGGCTGGCGCCGGTCCAGGTGGCCGTGCTCAACATCACCGACGCGCAGGCCGACTACGCCCGGGAAGTCGCCAAAACGCTGCAAAAACAAGGCCTTAGGGTTGCGCTGGACCTCCGCAACGAAAAGATCACGTATAAAATCCGTGAGCATTCGATGCAGAAGCTTCCCTACATCCTTGTCGTTGGCGACAAGGAAATGGCAGCGGGAGCTGTTGCGGTGCGCGCCCGGGGCAACCAAGACCTCGGAGCGATGGCCCTGGAAGCCTTCTCCCAGAAGATCACCGGTGACATCGCCCGCAAGGCCTGAACAGGTCCGCGGCGTCGACCGGCCTTTGCCCGGCACGGTTGACGACTTCGCCCAGGGACGCACCCCGATCAATCAGTGAGCCCCAGGGCTCGGAAGGACCCAGACCATCGCTAATTTCTTCGAGCGCCGCATCCGCAACGACGAGCGCAAGCACCGCCTCAACCGGGAGATCATGGCGCCCGAGGTGCGGGTCAACGGTCCCGAGAACGAGCCCCTGGGCGTCATGACGATCATGGAGGCGCTGCGCCTCGCTGGCGAACAGGATGTGGATCTGGTCGAGATTGCGCCGACGGCGGATCCCCCGGTCTGCCGCCTGATGGACTACGGCAAGTTCAAGTACGCCGAGGCCAAGAAGGCCGCCGAAGCCAAGGCCAAGCAGCACGTCGTCGACATCAAGGAGATCAAGTTCCGCCCCGGCACCGACGACGGCGACTACGCGATCAAGCTGCGCAACATGCGCCGCTTCCTGGAAGACGGCGACAAGTGCAAGGTCACCCTGCGCTACCGCGGCCGCGAGATCACCCACCAGGAGATCGGCATGCGCCTGCTGGAACGGGTGCGTGATGATCTGGCCGAGCTTTCGGTGGTCGAGAACATGCCGAAGCTGGAAGGGCGTCAGATGATCATGGTGCTGGCGCCGAAGAAGCGAAAATGAGTGGTTTGGGCTGCAGCGGTTCGGTCACCGCTGCGGCCCTGGATCCGGTTTCGGCCGGGTCCGGCGTCCTCGGTTCGCCGGGGATGCAGTGCCTGCCGGCCCCCAAGTCCGCGAGCGGTTCGCGGCGCCGGCGGGAACAACAAAAGGAGCAGTCATGCCCAAGATGAAGACCAAGAGCAGCGCGAAGAAGCGCTTCCGCGTGCGCCCGGGTGGCACCGTCAAGCGCGGTCAAGCCTTCAAGCGTCACATCCTGACCAAGAAGACGACCAAGAACAAGCGTCAGCTGCGCGGTGCCGTGAACGTCCACGAGACGAACATGGGCCACATGGCACAGATGCTGCCGTTCGCCGGCCTGTAATCACCACATCGACTGAAGGAGTAAGACATGCCTCGCGTCAAACGTGGTGTTACCGCCCGCGCCCGTCACAAGAAGGTTCTGGCCCTGGCCAAGGGCTATCGCGGTCGTCGGAAGAACGTCTATCGCATCGCCAAGCAGGCGGTGATGAAGGCGGGTCAGTACGCCTACCGTGACCGCCGCGCGAAGAAGCGCGTGTTCCGCCGCCTGTGGATCGTCCGGATCAACGCCGCCTCGCGCGCGCTGGGCCTGACCTACAGCAAGTTCATGGCCGGCCTGAAGAAGGCGGCCATCGAGGTGGACCGCAAGGTGCTGGCCGATCTGGCCGTCAACGATCCGGCCGCCTTCGGCAGCATCGTCGAGAAGGCCAAGGCGCAATTCGCCTGAAGGGCCTGAGGCCACGCCGGGGTTCAACGACCCCGGCACGGTCCCGTGCCCCGCTTCAAGGCCTGCCCTGCGGCAGGCCTTTTTCGTCTCTGCGGCGCTGCTGCCGCGCCGCTTGTCTCCCACGCCGCCCATGACTGACCCCTTGATTCCGCTGGCCGACCTGGCCGACCACGCGGCCCGCGACTTCGCAGCGGCCGCAACCCCGGCTGCGCTGGAGGATGCCAAGGCCCGTTACCTGGGCAAGACTGGAGCGCTGACGGAGCTGATGAAGGGGCTGGGCAAGCTCGACCCCGAGGCACGCAAGGCGCGCGGGGCCGAGATCAATGCCGTGAAGACCCAGGTCGAGGCGGCGCTGAATGCCCGTCGCCAGGCCCTGGCCGAGGCCGAGCTGCGCCGGCAGTTGCAGGCCGAGGCCCTGGACGTGAGCCTGCCCGGCCGACGCCGCGGGGCCGGCAGCCTGCATCCGGTGATGCGCGCCATGGAGCGCATCGAGGCCATCTTCGGCTCCATGGGTTTCGAGGTGGCCGACGGTCCGGAGATCGAGACCGACTGGTTCAACTTCACCGCGCTGAACACGCCGGCCGACCACCCGGCCCGCTCGATGCACGACACCTTCTACGTGGAGGGGGACCATGTGCTGCGCACCCACACCAGCCCGATGCAGATCCGCCATGCGGTGCGTCACGTCAAGGCCCACCGCCACCTGATCGACGCCGGCCAGACCATGCCCGAGATCCGCGTGATCGCGCCGGGCCGCACTTACCGGGTCGACAGCGATGCCACCCACTCCCCCATGTTCCACCAAGTCGAGGGCCTGTGGATCGGGGAGGCCATCAGCTTCAAGGACCTGAAGGCCGTCTACCTCGACTTCATCCAGCAGTTCTTCGAGTCGAAGGACCTGGAGCTGCGCTTCCGGCCGAGCTTCTTTCCCTTCACCGAGCCCAGCGCCGAGATCGACATCATGTTCGGCCAAGGGCCGCTGAAGGGCCGCTGGCTGGAGGTCTCGGGCTCGGGCCAGGTGCATCCGCAGGTCATCCGCAACATGGGGCTGGACCCGGAGCGCTACCTCGGTTTCGCCTTCGGCTCGGGCATCGACCGCCTGGCCATGCTGCGCTATGGCGTCAACGACCTGCGCCTCTTCTTCGACGGCGACCTGCGCTTCCTCGCGCAGTTCCAGTGAGCCTGCCTGCCCCCTCGATGGCCCTCACCGCCGTCCGAGCCGAAACGAGCTGATCCCACGCCATGCAATTCCCCGAATCCTGGCTGCGCGCCTTCTGCAACCCGCCGCTGAGCACGGCCGAACTGGCCGAGACCCTGACCATGGCCGGTCTGGAAGTGGAGGAGCTGCGCCCGGTGGCGCCCCCCTTCACGCAGATCGTCGTCGGCGAGGTCAAGTCCGTCACCCGCCACCCGAATGCCGACCGCCTGAACGTCTGCGAAGTCGACGACGGAAGCGGCCCGCTGCTGCAGATCGTCTGCGGCGCGCCGAACGTCGCCGTCGGCCTGAAGGTGCCCTGCGCACGGGTCGGCGCCGAGCTGCCGCCGGCCGAGCCGGGCGGGGCGCCCTTCCGCATCAAGCTGGGCAAGCTGCGCGGGGTCGAGAGCGCGGGCATGCTGTGCTCGGCGCGCGAGCTGAAGCTGTCCGAAGAGAACGCCGGCCTGATGGTGCTCCCCGCGGAAGCGCCGGTGGGCACCGACCTGCGCGCGCTGCTGCAGCTCGACGACACCCTGTTCACGCTCAAGCTCACGCCCAACCTGGCGCATTGCCTGAGCGTCTACGGCATCGCCCGCGAGCTGTCGGCCCTGACCGGCGCGCCTCTGCTCGAGCCCGCCATCCCGCCCGTGCCGGCCAGCCGCGACGAACGCGTGCCGGTCACGATCGAGGCGCCCGAGCTCTGCGGCCGCTTCAGCGGCCGGGTGATCCGCGGCCTGAACCCGCAGGCCCGCACGCCCGAGTGGATGGCCGAACGCCTGCGCCGCTGCGGGCAGCGGCCGGTCAGCGCCCTGGTCGATCTGTCGAACTACCTGATGTTCGAACTGGGCCGGCCCAGCCACGTCTTCGACCTCGACACCCTGCAGGGCGGCCTGACGGTGCGCTGGGGCCGCAACGGTGAATCGCTCACCCTGCTCAATGGCCAGACCGTCGAGCTGGGGCCCGATGCGGCCGGCCAGCCGGTCGGCGTGATCGCCGACGCGGCCGGCGCGGAATCGCTGGCCGGCATCATGGGCGGCCAGGCGGCGGCGGTGTCCGACACCACGCGCGACGTGTATGTCGAATGCGCGTTCTGGTGGCCGCAGGCCGTGGCGGGTCGCTCGCGGCGCTACAAGTTTTCGACCGACGCCGGCCACCGCTTCGAGCGGGGGGTCGATGCCGAGCGCACCGCGCTGCACCTCGAGCGCCTGACTGCGCTGATCCTCGAGGTCTGCGGCACGCCGGAGACCACGGTCGGCCCGGTCGACGACACCGTCAGCGCGCTGCCCGCCCGGCCGCCGCTGGCGCTGCGCCTGGCGCGGGCCGAGAAGGTGATCGGCATGCCGATCGGCATGGCCCGCGCCCTGGAGATCTTCCAGCGCCTGGGCCTGGCGCCTGTGGCCGAGACCGCAGGGGAGGGCGGGGACGTGATCCGCATCACCCCGCCGAGCTGGCGCTTCGACCTGCAGATCGAGGAAGACCTGATTGAGGAGCTGATCCGCGTGATCGGCTACCCGCAGCTGCCGGACACGCCCCCGCGGGCCCCGGTGACCGCCCGCGTGCGTTCCGAAACCCGCCGCGGCAGCCACGCCCTGCGCCATGCCCTGGCCGGCCTGGGCTACCAGGAGACGGTCAACTACAGCTTCGTCGAAGCCCGCTGGGAGCAGGAGCTTGCGGGCAACGTCGAGCCCCTCCGCGTGCTCAACCCCATCGCCAGCCCGCTGGCCGTGATGCGCTCCAGCCTGCTCGGCAGCCTGGTGGCCGTGCTGCGCCACAACCTGGCGCGCAAGGCGCCGCGGGTGCGCGTGTTCGAACTCGGTCGCGTCTTCCTGCGCGATGCATCCGTCGAAGACAGTGACACCACCGTGGCCGGCGTGCACCAGCCGCTGCGCCTGGCCGGCCTGGCCTTTGGCGCCGTCGACGCGCTGCAGTGGGGCAGCCGCGAGCGCACGGTCGATTTCTTCGACGCGAAGGGCGATGTCGAGGCCCTGCTGAGTCCCCGTCAGCCCCGCTTCGTGGCGGCCGAGCATCCGGCCCTCCACCCGGGTCGCAGCGCACGCATCGAGCTCGACGGCCAGGCCATCGGCTGGGTGGGCGAGCTGCATCCCCGCTGGCGTCAGGCCTACGAGCTGCCGGGCGCCCCGGTGCTGTTCGAGCTGGACGTCGAGGCGCTACAGCGCCTGCCGCTGCCCCAGCTCCAGGCCCTGCCCAGGCTGCTGGCGGTGCAGCGCGACCTCGCCCTGATCGCGCCGGACGCCGTCAGCCATGACGCGCTGATCGAGGCCCTGCAGGCCGGCCCGCATGGCGGCCTGCTGCGCCGTGCCCGCCTGTTCGATGTGTACCGCCCGACCGCGGCGGGTGGCGAGATGGCCGCCGGCGAGCGCAGCCTGGCCGTGCGCCTGGACCTGCTGGACGAGGAGAGCACCCTCACCGACGAACGCATCGACGCCACCCTGCAGGCCCTGGTGGCCCATCTGACCGCGGCCCTGGCCGTGCGCCTGCGCGGCTGAGGACCCCGACCATGCCCATGCTTGCCCACGACGACCCCATCGACGACCGCGACCCCGAAACCGGACCGGATGCCCCCGCCGATCTGCGCCCTGCGGAGGCACCGTTGCGCGGGACCGACAGTGAGGTCGCAACGCTGCTGGCCAGCTTCGAGACCCCGACCCTGACCAAGGCCGAGCTGGCCGAGCTGCTGTTCGAGCGCCTGGGCCTGAACAAGCGCGAGTCCAAGGACATGGTCGAAGCCTTCTTCGAGCTGATCCATGGCCGCCTGGTCGGTGGGCAGGACGTGAAGCTGTCGGGCTTTGGCAACTTCCAGATCCGGCGCAAGGCCCCGCGGCCGGGCCGCAACCCGCGCACCGGCGAGACCATCCCGATCAAGGCCCGGGATGTGGTCACTTTTCACGCCAGCCCCAAGCTCAAGGCCCTGGTCCAGGGCGAGCCCGGGGCCGAGGATCAGTTCGAGTAAAGTCTGAGCTTCTTTCGATTCGCCGTTGATATTCATGGAAAAAGCGCTTCCGCCGATCCCTGCCAAGCGCTACTTCACCATCGGCGAGGTGAGCGAGCTGTGCGCCGTCAAGCCCTACGTGCTGCGCTACTGGGAACAGGAGTTCACCCAGCTTCGGCCGATGAAGCGGCGCGGCAACCGCCGCTACTACCAGCACCACGAGGTGCTCCTGATCCGGCGCATCCGCGAACTGCTCTACGACCAGGGCTTCACGATCAGCGGGGCACGCAACCGGCTGGCCGAGCTGCGAATGGTGTCCAGCGACGAGGCGCAGTCTGCGACGGAACGGGAGGGCATCGCCCAGGATGCGTTGGCCACCCTGGGCAGCCACACGGCGCCGAGTCCGGCGGACCGGCAGGTGCTCATCAGCGAACTGTTGCTGATTCGCAGCCTGCTGACGGTGTGACTTGCCCCTCATCGCGGAATTGACGTTATAGTAGAGGGCTCGTCGGGGTGTAGCGCAGCCTGGTAGCGCACTTGCATGGGGTGCAAGGGGTCGCGAGTTCGAATCCCGCCACCCCGACCACGAGACCCAAGTCCCTGGAGGCTCCCCGGCCTCCAGGGCATCCACCGAGAAGCCACAAGCTCGACGGTGTCGAATCAAAGAATTGTTTTGGGGGGGTAGCTCAGCTGGGAGAGCGTCGCGTTCGCAATGCGAAGGTCGGGAGTTCGATCCTCCTCCTCTCCACCAAAACTTGAAGGCCCACGTTTCCGACGTGGGCCTTTTTCTTTGCCGGTCCTCGCGGCCTGTTGCAGCCTCCGGCAGAAGGGTTGAGCGCCTCAGTCCCCGTCGGGCATGACCGCAAGTTCGGCGGGATTCGCCGGCTGCCGCCCCGCCCCGGCGTGCGCAACGATGTGCTGCGCCAAGCTGCCCTTGGGCCCCTGCACGACGTCGTAGGCGACGCGCGCGCCCTGCTTCAGGGTCCGGAAGCCGTCCATCTGGATGGCGGAAAAGTGCGCAAAGACATCCTCGCCGCCCCCGTCGGGCGCGATGAAGCCGAAGCCCTTGGCATCGTTGAACCACTTGACGGTACCGCTGGGCATGGATGTCTCCCTCGAAGCCGCTGTGCTGCGCGGGATTCTGCGAATCGGCGCCCGAAGGTGTCAAGGCGATGTCGAGCCTTGTCAAAGGCCTGTCGAGCCCCCGTTCTCCCGGCCCTCGGGCGGGGCGGGGCAGGGCGGCTGCGTCCCCCCCCTCCTCGACCTTCCGGCCCCGCGGGCCGGAAGGTCGAGGGGGCGTCTATAGAATGGATCGCATGTCGAGTCCATCCCGCCCCCAGGATCCCGCGCCTCCCGGTCCGCCCAAGGAAGCCGGCCAGGGCACGGTGCTTGCCGAGCGCAAGACGGCCAAGGTGGAGCCGCCCCGCATGTTCCAGGTGGTGCTGCTCAACGACGACTTCACGCCGATGGAGTTTGTCGTCATGGTTTTGCAGGAGTTTTTCCAGCGTGACCTGGAGAGCGCCACGCAGATCATGCTCAAGATTCATCACGAGGGACGTGGCGTCTGCGGTGTCTACACCAAGGACGTCGCGGCCACGAAGGTAGAACTGGTGCTCACGGCCGCGCGGCGGTCCGGTCACCCCCTGCAATGCACCATGGAGGCCGCATGATTGCCCAAGAACTCGAGGTGAGCCTGCACATGGCGTTCGTGGAAGCACGCCAGCAGCGCCACGAATTCATCACCGTCGAGCACCTGCTGCTCGCGCTGCTCGACAACCCCTCGGCCTCCGAGGTGCTCAAGGCCTGCTCGGCCAACATCGACGACCTGCGCAAGAGCCTGACGCAGTTCATCAAGGAAAACACGCCGACAGTGGGAGGGACCGACGAGGTCGACACCCAACCGACCCTCGGTTTCCAGCGCGTCATCCAGCGCGCCATCATGCATGTGCAGTCCACCGGCAACGGCAAGAAGGAAGTGACTGGTGCCAACGTGCTGGTGGCGATCTTCGGCGAGAAGGACTCGCACGCCGTCTATTACCTGCACCAGCAGGGCGTGACCCGCCTGGACGTGGTGAACTTCATCGCCCACGGCATCAAGAAGAGCGAACCGCCCGAGCCCAGCAAGGGCCCGGAGAACGGCAGCGGCGCTTCGGGCGGGGAGGGCGAGAAGGAAGAGGGCGGCAGCGAAGGCAAGGCCTCGCCGCTCGACCAGTTCACGCAGAACCTGAACCAGGCTGCCCGCGAGGGCAAGATCGATCCGCTGATCGGCCGCGAAGGCGAGGTCGAGCGGGTCATCCAGATCCTCTGCCGCCGGCGCAAGAACAACCCGCTGCTGGTGGGCGAGGCCGGGGTCGGCAAGACCGCCATCGCCGAGGGCCTGGCCTGGCGCATCACGCAGGGCGAGGTGCCCGAGGTGCTGGCCGAGGCCACCGTCTACGCCCTCGACATGGGCGCCCTGCTGGCTGGCACCAAGTACCGGGGCGACTTCGAGCAGCGCCTCAAGAGCGTGCTCAAGCAGCTCAAGGAGCAGCGCGGCGCCGTGCTGTTCATCGACGAGATCCACACGCTGATCGGTGCCGGCGCGGCTTCTGGCGGCACGCTCGACGCGAGCAACCTGCTCAAGCCGGCGCTCTCCAGCGGCCAGCTCAAGTGCATCGGCGCGACCACCTTCACCGAGTACCGCGGCATCTTCGAGAAGGATGCCGCGCTGTCGCGGCGCTTCCAGAAGGTCGACGTGGGCGAGCCCTCGGTCGAGCAGACCATCGAGATCCTCAAGGGTCTCAAGAGCCGCTTCGAGGAGCACCACAGCGTCAAGTACGCCCTGGGTGCCCTGCAGGCCGCGGCGGAGCTTTCGGCCAAGTACATCAACGACCGCCACCTGCCCGACAAGGCGATCGACGTGATCGACGAGGCCGGGGCCGCCCAGCGCATCCTGCCCAAGAGCAAGCAGAAGAAGACCATCACCCGCGCCGAGGTGGAGGACATCGTCGCCAAGATCGCGCGCATCCCGCCGCAGAGCGTCAGCAACGACGACCGCAGCAAGCTCAAGACCCTGGACCGCGACCTGAAGAACGTCGTGTTCGGCCAGGATCCCGCCATCGACGCCCTGGCCGCCGCCATCAAGATGGCGCGATCCGGCCTGGGCAAGCCCGACAAGCCGATCGGCGCCTTCCTGTTCAGCGGGCCCACCGGCGTCGGCAAGACCGAGGTCGCCAAGCAGCTGGCCTACACCCTGGGCATTGACCTGATCCGCTTCGACATGTCGGAGTACATGGAGCGCCACACGGTCAGCCGCCTCATCGGCGCGCCTCCGGGCTACGTGGGCTTCGACCAGGGCGGCCTGATGACCGAGGCCATCAACAAGAAGCCGCACTGCGTGCTGCTGCTCGACGAGATCGAGAAGGCCCACCCGGACGTCTTCAACGTACTGCTGCAGGTGATGGACCACGGCACGCTGACCGACAACAACGGCCGCAAGTCCGACTTCCGCAACGTCATCATCATCATGACGACCAATGCGGGGGCCGAGACCATGCAGAAGTCGGTGATCGGCTTCACCAACGCCCGCGAGTCGGGCGACGAGATGGCCGACATCAAGCGCCTGTTCACGCCGGAGTTCCGCAACCGGCTGGACGCCATCGTGTCCTTCCGTGCGCTGGACGAGGCCATCATCCTGCGCGTGGTCGACAAGTTCCTGCTCCAGCTGGAGACACAGCTGACCGAGAAGAAGGTCGAGGTCACCTTCAGCGACGCGCTGCGCCGGCACCTGGGCCGCAAGGGCTTCGATCCCCTGATGGGTGCCCGGCCGATGCAGCGCCTGATCCAGGACACCATCCGCCGCGCCCTGGCCGACGAACTGCTGTTCGGCCGCCTGGTCGACGGCGGCCGCCTCTCGGTCGACGTGGACGAGGCCGGCGAGGTCACGCTCGACATCCAGCCCATCCGCAAGAATGACCGGCCGAGCAAGGCCGAGCCGGCCACGACGGACTGAGTGCCGCCGCCGCCAGACTCAGGCGGCACGGGCCAGCACCAAGGCCGTCTCGTCCACCCAGGCGTCCACCCGCTGGCCCGGCGCGATCACCGCGCCCGGGTCGGCGAAGCCGACCCAGTGCAGGCCGTCCGGCAGCGTCAGGCTCACTTCGTGACGCACGGTCCGGTCCTCGGCCACCCGCAGGACCCGTCCCTGCAGCCGGTTGCCCGCCACGGCACCGGCGCCTGGTGCGCCCACCCGCACCGCCGTGGCCTTGCACAGCAGCAGCAGGGCGGCCCCGGGCTGCAGATCCAGCAGTTCGACGCTCTCCAGGGTGATCTGCGCGTGCAGCCGCTCGCCGCCCGGCAGGCGCAGGGCCACGCGGCCGAAGCCCCTGCGGGTTTCCACGGCCTCCACCGTGCAGGGCATCTGGTTGCGCATGCTGGTCCGCAGGGCCAGGGCGGCCAGGCTCACCAGCGGCCCGGCCCCGCCAGGGTCGGCCGCGCTGGCGGACTGCAGGGCCGCCAGCACCTCGGCCCGGGCCTGGTCGAGACGGCTTGCGGCCATCAGCACCCGCCGGCCGCTGGCGGTCAGCACCGCACCGCCGCCGCCGCCACCGCCCACGGCCTTCTCGACCAGCGGCGTACCGGCCAGGTTGGACAGGGTCTCCAGCGCCTGCCAGGCGGCCTTGTAGCTGACGCCCGCGCGCCGCGCGGCCTCCGAGATGGAGCCGGCCTCGTCAATGCGGCGCAGGATGTCGATGCGCTTGTCGGTGCTGCTGGCGGAGAGGGCCTGGGCCAGGCCGGAGGGGGTGAGGGCCATGGGCCGCAGTTTGGCCTAGACTCTCGCTATTCAATAAAGGAATAGCGACGTGCGCTCACGCCTCCTGATCCCCCTGGGCCTGCTCTGCGGCCTGCTGGCTGTCCCGCTTGCCCGGGCCGACGAGGTCAAGGTCGCCGTGGCGGCGAACTTCGCCGCGCCGATCCAGCGAATCGCCGCGGATTTCGAGCAAGCCACCGGCCACAAGCTGCTGATCAGCCTCGGCTCGACCGGCAAGTTCCACGCGCAGATCCGCAATGGCGCGCCCTTCGAGGTGCTGCTGGCTGCCGACCAGGAGACCCCGCGCAAGCTGGAGGCCGAGGGCCTGGCCGTGCCGGGCAGCCGCTTCACCTACGCCACCGGCCGCCTGGTGCTGTGGAGCCGGGACGCCGGCCGCGTCGACGCCGAGGGTCAGGTGCTGCGGCGCGGCGGCTTCGAGCGTCTGGCGATCGCCGACCCGCGCCTGGCGCCCTATGGCGCCGCGGCGGTCGCCGTGATCGAGAAGCTGGGCTTGACGGACGCCCTGGCCGCCAGGCTGGTGCAGGGGGACAGCATCGGCCAGGCCCACCAGTTCGTCGCCAGCGGCCATGCCGAGCTGGGCTTCGTGGCCCTGGCCCAGGTGCAGCTCGACGGCAAGCTCACGGGCGGCTCCGCCTGGCGGGTGCCCGAAGCCCTGCATGCCCCGCTGCACCAGGATGCCGTGCTGCTGCGCCCGGGGGCCGACTGGCCCGCCGCCCGGGCCCTGCTCGACCATCTGCGCAGCGCCCGGCTCACGCCCCTGATCGAGTCCTACGGCTATGCGCGCTGAGGCCGGGCGCCGGAGCCGCGCATGACGGGTGGAGCCGGCGAGGACGCCCAGGCCATCGTCCTGACCCTGAAGCTGGCCACGCTGAGCAGCCTGATCCTGCTGCTGCTGGCCACCCCGCTGGCCTGGTGGCTGGCCCAGCGGCGCTCGCGCGGGCGGGCGGCGGTTTCGGCGCTGGTGACGCTGCCCCTGGTGCTGCCGCCGACGGTGCTGGGCTTCTACCTGCTGCTGCTGCTGGGACCGGACGGGCCGGTCGGCCAGCTCACCCGCCGCCTGGGCTGGGGCCTGCTGTCCTTCAGCTTCACCGGGCTGCTGATCGGCTCGGTCATCGCCTCGCTGCCCTTTGCCGTCCAGCCCCTCCAGCACGCCTTCGAGAGCCTGGGCCGGCGGCCCATGGAAGTCGCGGCCACCCTGCGCGCACGGCCGATCGATGCCTTCTTCAGCGTGGCCCTGCCGCAGGCCCGGGCCGGCCTGCTCACGGCGGGCATCCTCAGCTTCGCGCACACCGTGGGCGAGTTCGGCATGGTGCTGATGGTCGGCGGCAACATCCCGGGCCAGACGCGGGTGGTCTCGACCCAGATCTACGGCCATGTCGAAGCCATGGACCTGGGCCGCGCCCACACCCTGGCGGCCGGCATGGTGCTGCTGTCCTTCGTGGTGCTGCTGATGCTGGCGCGCATGCGCCGCGGCCGCGGCGGGCCGGTGGCCCGATGAGCGGGGCCTCCGCGCCGGACGCTCCGGCCTGCACCGTCGCGCTCGACTGGCCGCGCGGCCCCTTCCACCTGCAGGTGGACCTGCGCCTGCCGGCCACCGGCGTGACCGTGCTGTTCGGCGCGTCCGGCTCGGGCAAGACCACGCTGCTGCGCTGCCTGGCCGGGCTGGAGCGCGCGCCCCGGGGCCGGATCGATCTGGCCGGCCAGCTCTGGCAGGACGAGGCCCGCCGCCACTTCCTGCCGACCTGGAAGCGACCGGTGGGCATGGTCTTCCAGGAGGCTTCGCTGTTCGAGCACCTGAGCGTCGCGGCCAACCTGCGCTACGGCCTCAAGCGCGTCGGCAGCGCGCGGGCGGCGCGCACGCTGGAAGCAGCGATCGCCATCCTCGGCATCGGCCACCTGATGGACCGCCTGCCCGAGGCGCTCTCGGGCGGCGAACGCCAGCGCACTGCCATCGCCCGCGCGCTGGCCACCGACCCGCAGCTGCTCCTGTTCGACGAGCCGCTCGCCGCACTCGACCCGGCCCGCAAGCAGGAGGTGCTGCCCTGGCTGGAGCGCCTGCGTGCCGAGCTGCGGCTGCCGATGGTCTACGTGACCCATTCGCCGGAGGAGCTCGCCCGCCTGGCCGACCAGGTGGTCGTGCTGGCGCAGGGCCGGGTACAGCGGCAGGGGCCGGTGAGCGAGGTGCTGGCCGCGCTGGACCCCCCGCTGCTGGGCGGCGACGAGCAGGGCGTGGTGATCGACGCCGTGCTGGCCGAGCGGGCGCCGCAATGGCACCTGGCCCGGGCCGACTTCCCCGGCGGCAGCCTCTGGCTACGCGACACCGACCGCCCGCCGGGCAGCCCGCTGCGCCTGCGGCTGCTGGCACGCGACCTGAGCCTTGCAACCCAGGCCCTGCAGGGCAGCAGCATCCAGAACCAGCTGCAGGGCCGGATCGAGGCGGTCGCGGCCGACCGCCATCCCGCCCAGCGCCTGGTGCGGCTGCGGGTGGGCCAGGCGCTGATGCTGGCCCGCATCACCGCGCGGGCCTGGGATCAGCTCGGCCTGACCCTGGGCCAGACGGTGTGGGTCCAGGTCAAGTCGGTCGCGCTGCTGGGCTGAGGCCCGGGTCGGGCCCTCAGCCGGCGACCGGGTGGCTCGCGCGCAGCCGCTGCAGGGCCGCCCGCAGGCGGGGGCTCATCGCGGCGTCCGGATGCGCGTCCAGGTGGGCCCACAGCGCGTGCTGCATGCGCGGGGCCCAGAAGCGCTCGATGTGCTGGGCGATCCCGGCCACGGCCTCGGCCTCGTCGGGAAAGGCTTCGAAGAACTGGCCGATCTGCTGGGCCATCTTGAGAAGGTGCTCGGCATCCATGGCGGCAAGGGGCGGGAAGAGGCAGGGCGGGCTCAGGCCGACAGGCCGAGTCGCCGGGGGTGGGTGTAGACGGTCAGCCGTGTCCCGCGGGCGAAGCCGACCAGGCTCATCTGCAGGGCCTCGGCGCTACGCAGGGCCAGGGCGGTGGGGGCCGACACGGCGGCCAGCAGGCCCCCGCCGACGCTGGCCAGCTTCTGCACCATCTCCACGCTGGCACGGCTGGTCAGCAGCGCGAAGCCGCGGTCGAAGCGTGCCCCCGCGGCGGCGCGGGCACCGATGAGCTTGTCCAGGGCGTTGTGGCGGCCGACGTCCTCGCGCACGCACAGCAGCCGGCCCGCGGCGTCGGCCCAGGCTGCGGCGTGCACGGCCCCGGTCCGGGCGAAGAGGGGCTGCTCGGCCTGCAGCGCGGCCAGGGCGCGGGCCACGGCCTCGGGCGCTACCGGCTCGCCGGGCGGCACCGGGTCCAGGGTGCGCCGCAGCGCGGCCAGACTCTCGACGCCGCACAGGCCGCAGCCGGTGCGGCCGGCCAGGCTGCGCCGACGCTGGCGCAGGGCCTCGGCCCGGCGCGGACTCAGCTCAAGCCGCAGCTCGAGGCCCTCGGGCCCCGGGACGATGTCCAGGCCGCGCAGCTCCTGCACGGTGTCGATCAGGCCCTCGGACAGGCAGAAGCCCAGGCCGAAGTCGGCCAGATCGGCCGGCGTCGCCAGCATCACCGCATGGCTGATGCCGTTGAGCACCAGGGCCACGGGGCTCTCCTCGGCCAGGGTCTCGTCGACCGCCTGTGGCGCCTGGCCCTGCTGCAGGCGCCGGGCCGGGTGCACCTGCCAAGCCGCCGGCACGGGCGCATCAAGCGGGCCGGCCGGATCCTGCGGATCCGCAGCCAGGCCGGCGCACAGGGCAAGAGGCAGCGGGGCGTTCATGGCCGGGCGCTCAGGCCTTCACCGGCTGGGTGTCGGCGGCCGGACGCAGCAGATCCTGCTGGCGCTCGGAGAACTGCCGGTAGCGCTGCTGCCAGTCGGAGGGCTGGCTGACCCGGGTCACCTCGACCGCGGTCACCTTGTACTCGGGGCAGTTGGTCGCCCAGTCGGAGTTGTCGGTGGTGATGACGTTGGCGCCCGAGAAGGGGTGGTGGAAGGTGGTGTAGACCACGCCCGGCTGCACCTTGTCGCTGAGGCGGGCGCGCAGCACCGTCTCGCCGGCCCGGCTGGCAATGCCCACCCAGTCGCCGCTGCGGATGCCGCGGGTCTCGGCGTCGGCCGGGTGGATGTCGAGCACGTCCTCGTCGTGCCAGCGCGAGTTCTCGGTGCGGCGCGTCTGCGCGCCGACGTTGTACTGGCTGAGGATGCGGCCGGTGGTCAGGATCAGCGGGTGCCGGCGGCTCGTGCGCTCCTCGGTGGCCACGTAGGCGGTGGGCAGGAAGCGGCCCTTGCCGCGCACGAACTGGTCGATGTGCATGATGGGCGTGCCCTCGGGCGCCGCCTCGTTGCAGGGCCACTGGATGCTGCCCAGGGCGTCGAGCTTCTTGTAGCTGACGCCGTGGAAGGTGGGCGTCAGGCGCGCGATCTCGTCCATGATCTCCGAGGGATGCTTGTAGTCCATCGGGTAGCCCAGGGCCTGGGCCAGGCGCTGGGTGATCTCCCAGTCCTCCAGCCCGCCCAGCGGCGGCATGACCTTGCGCACCGGCGAGATGCGGCGCTCGGCATTGGTGAAGGTGCCGTTCTTCTCCAGGAAGCTGGAGCCGGGGAAGAAGACGTGGGCGAACTTGGCGGTCTCGTTCAGGAACAGGTCCTGCACGATCACGCACTCCATGGCGCGCAGCGCGGCCTCCACGTGCTGGGTGTTGGGGTCGGACTGGACGATGTCCTCGCCCTCGCAGTAGAGCGCCTTGAAGCTGCCGTCGAGCGCCGCCTCGAACATGTTGGGGATGCGCAGGCCCGGCTCGGCGGCCAGGCTCACGCCCCAGGCCGCGCCGAAGAGCGCGCGGGTGTCGGCATCCGACACGTGGCGGTAGCCCGGCAGCTCGTGCGGAAAGCTGCCCATGTCGCAGCTGCCCTGGACGTTGTTCTGGCCGCGCAGCGGGTTGATGCCCACGCCCTCGCGGCCAACGTTGCCGGTGGCCATGGCGAGGTTGGCGATGCCGATCACCATGGTCGAGCCCTGGCTGTGCTCGGTCACGCCCAGGCCGTAGTAGATGGCGGCGTTGGGCCGCTTCAGACCCGGCACGCCCTCGACGTTGCCGGTGGCGTAGAGGCGGGCGGCGGCGCGCAGGGCGGCGGCGGGCACGCCGGTCTCGGCGGCCACGGCCTCGGGCGCGTTCTCGGGCCGGGTGATGAAGTCACGCCAGGCCTGGAAGGACGGCGCCTCGCAGCGTGCCGCGACGAAGGCCTCGTCGACCAGGCCCTCGGTCACGACCACGTGCGCCAGCGCGTTGATGACCGCCACATTGGTGCCGGGGCGCAGCTTCAGGTGCTGGGCCGCACGGTAGTGCGGGCCGGCGACGGTCTCGGTCTCGCGCGGGTCGATGACGATGAGCTGGGCCCCCTCGCGCAGCCGTCGCTTCATCTGCGAGGCGAAGACCGGGTGGCCGGCCGAGGGGTTGGCGCCGATCACCACGATCACGTCGGCATGCTGGACGGAGTCGAAGGTCTGGGTGCCGGCCGACTCGCCGATGGTCTGCTTCAGGCCGTAGCCGGTGGGCGAGTGGCAGACCCGGGCGCAGGTGTCGACGTTGTTGTTGCCGAAGGCGGCGCGCACCAGCTTCTGGACGAGGTAGCCCTCTTCGTTGGTGCAGCGGCTGGAGACGATGCCGCCCACCGAGTCCCGGCCGTGCTGGGCCTGGATGCGGCGGATCTCGCCGGCGGCGTAGGCGAAGGCCTCGTCCCAGCCCACCGGCTGCCAGGGGTCGTCGATGCTCTTGCGGATCATCGGCGTGGTGATGCGGTCCGGGTGAGTCGCGTAGCCCCAGGCGAAGCGGCCCTTGACGCAGGAGTGGCCGTGATTGGCCTGGCCGTCCTTGGCCGGCACCATGCGCACGACCTGGCTGCCCTTGACCTCGGCATGGAAGAAGCAGCCCACGCCGCAGTAGGCGCAGGTGGTGGTGACGCGCTTCTCGGCCTGGCCGATCTGGATGACCGACTTCTCCATCAGGGTCGCGGTCGGGCAGGCCTGCACGCAGGCGCCGCAGCTCACGCACTCGCTCTGCATGAAGGGCTCGTCCAGGCCCGGCGAGACGCGCGATTCAAAGCCGCGGCCCGAGATGGTCAGGGCGAAGGTGCCCTGGGTCTCCTCGCAGGCGCGCACGCAGCGGTTGCAGACGATGCACTTGCTGGCGTCGTAGGTGAAGTAGGGGTTGGACTCGTCTTTTTTCGTGCCGGAGCGGGCGTCGAAGTGGTTCTTGCCCTCGAAGCCGTAGCGCACCTCGCGCAGGCCGACCACGCCGGCCATGTCCTGCAGCTCGCAGTTGCCATTGGCTGAGCAGGTCAGGCAATCCAGCGGGTGGTCGGAGATGTAGAGCTCCATCACGCCACGGCGCAGCTCGGCCAGCTTGTCGCTCTGGGTGCGCACCTTCATGCCGGCCTCGACCGGGGTGGTGCAGGAGGCCGGGGTGCCGCGGCGGCCCTCGATCTCCACCAGGCAGAGCCGGCAGGAGCCGAAGGGCTCCAGGCTGTCGGTGGCGCAGAGCTTGGGGATGGCGTTGCCGAGTTCCTGGGCGGCGCGCATCACCGAGGTGCCGGCCGGGACGGTGACCTCCTGGCCGTCGATGGTCAAGGTGACCTCGGCCTCGGCGCGCGAGGCCGGGGTGCCGTAATCGAGTTCGCGGGGCAGGGACATGCGGGCCTCCTCAGGCGGGCAGGGCTTCGGCGGGCACGGTCACCGCGCGGCGGAAGTCCTCGGGGTAGTGGTTCAGGGCCGAGAGCACGGGGTAGGGCGCCATGCCCCCCAGGGCGCAGAGCGAGCCGGCGAGCATCGTGTCGCACAGCGAGCGCAGCAGGGCGAGCTGGGCCTCGACGTCCTCGCCGGCGCGGATGCGGTCGATCACCTCGGTGCCGCGGGTCGAGCCGATGCGGCAGGGCGTGCACTTGCCGCAGCTCTCCAGGGCGCAGAAAGCCATGGCGTAGCGGGCCTGCTCGGCCATGTCGACGCTGTCGTCGAACACCACGATGCCGCCGTGGCCGACCATGGCGTTGATCTGGGCGTAGGCCTCGTAGTCCAGCGGGATGTCGAACTGCGAGGGCGGCACATAGGCGCCCAGCGGGCCGCCCACCTGCACCGCGCGCACCGGGCGGCCGCTGAGGGTGCCGCCGCCGTAGTCGTGGATCAGCTCGTTGAGGGTCAGGCCGAAGGCCTTCTCGACCAGGCCGCCGCGCTTGAGGTTGCCGGCCAGCTGGAAGGGCAGGGTGCCGCGCGAGCGGCCCAGGCCGAAGTCGCGGTAGTGCGCCGCCCCCTGGGCCAGGATGACCGGCACCGAGCAGAGGGAGATCACGTTGTTGATCACCGTCGGCTGGCCGAACAGGCCCTGCAGGGCCGGCAGCGGCGGCTTGAAGCGAACGATGCCGCGCTTGCCCTCCAGGCTCTCCAGCAGCGAGGTCTCCTCGCCGCAGATGTAGGCGCCGGCGCCGAGCCGCACCTCCAGCTCGAAGGCCCGGCCCGAACCCAGAACGTCCGGGCCCAGGAAACCCGCGGCGCGGGCGCGGCGGATCGCCTCCTTCAGGGTCTTGAAGGCGTGCGGGTACTCGGAGCGCAGGTAGATGTAGCCCTGGGTGGCGCCCACCGCCACGCCGGCGATCGCCATGCCCTCGACCAGGACGTAGGGGTCGCCCTCCATCAGCATGCGGTCGGAGAAGGTGCCGGAGTCCCCCTCGTCGGCGTTGCAGACCACGTACTTCTGCGGCGCCCGGCCCAGGCGGGTGTCGGGCTGGGCCTTGAGCACGGTGGCCCACTTGATGCCGGTGGGGAAGGCGGCGCCGCCGCGGCCGCGCAAGCCTGAATCGGTCACCTCCTGCACCACCTCGGCGCCGCTCATGCCGAGCGCGCGGCGCAGGCCGGCCCAGCCGCCATGGGCTTCGTAGTCGTCCAGCGAGACCGGGTCGATCAGGCCGATGCGCGCCGCGGTCAGGCGCTCCTGGGTCCCGAGGTAGGCCAGCGCCTCGGTCAGGCCCAGGTGCAAGGCATGGCCGGGGGCGCCGCGCAGCAGGCCGGCATCCAGCAGGCCGGGCACGTCGCGCGGCTGCACCGGGCCGTAGGCCACGCGGCCGGCCGGCGTCACCACCTCGACCAGCGGCTCCAGCCAGACCATGCCGCGCGAGCCGTTGCGCACGATGCGCACAGCCTCACCGCGGGCCTGGGCCTCGCGGGCCAGGGCGGCGGCGACCTTCTCGGCGCCCAGGGCCAGGGCGGCGGAATCGATGGGAACGTAGACCGTGGTCACGGCGGGGGCGTTCATGCCTGCACCTCCGCGCGCAGCTCGGCGATCACCGCGTCGAAGCGGGCCGCGTCCACGCGGGCCACCATCTCGTCGTCCACCCGGATGGCCGGACCGCAGGCGCACAGGCCCAGGCAGTAGGCCGCCTCCAGGGTCACCGCGCCGTCGGCTGTGGTGTGGTGGAAATCGCAGCCCAGGGCCTGCCTGGCATGGGCCTCCAGGGCACGGGCGCCAACGGCCTGGCATGCCTCGGCGCGGCAGATCTGCACCACGTGGCGGCCCGGCTGCTCGCGCCGGAAGTGGTGATAGAAGGTCACCACGCCATGCACCTCGGCGCGCGAGAGGTTCAGGCGCTCCGCGATCAGCGGCACGGCCGCTTCGGGAACATGGCCCAGTGCATCCTGCAGGGCGTGGAGCACGGGCAGGGTGGCACCAGGCTGATCGGCCTCGCGCTCGATCAAGGCGCGCAGGGTGTCTGCGTCGGGACCGGGCGCCGCCGCGGCGCGGGGGGCGTGGGACATGGTCGAAAACCTCCTGGAAGCCTCCAGTGTCCGAAGCCGCCCAGCCCCTAAATATGCTCCCTCTTACCGCTTTGAAGGCAGGCGGCGACAGTCAAGGGCACGAACTGGCGTGCCGGATCCGACGTTTATATGCATTTGATTGCACATCTAGTACGGGTCGCCATGCCGAAGGCCTGGAGCGCGCCCAGACCTGACTGGTGCCATCGCCTCTCCGGGCTTCTTCAGGGTATGAGGGTGCATCCAGGGGCATCGGCTCGGTTCCTCCCAGATCGAAACACCTTCACCACCCAGGCACGTTCTTGCCATAGGAAGCCAGCCACGGCGCCACCCCTGGCATGCAGCCGTTCACCAGCCCCGGATTTACCCGCATTCGGCTTGATCTTGCGAGAAGCCGGAGCGTGCGCCAGCGCTTTGCTGCGCGGGCCGGGATGGCTTGCTTCGGCACTTGCACGCAGCTGCGCTTCTCCACTGGGTCATTTATTTAACATAATCTTCATTACCGCGGCTTCGTTGGCTGGATCCGGACAGGAATGCGCCGGCTGTGGGCCAGGACTCAGGAAAACATCCGGCGCGTGTTCTCCGAGCGTGTCACGGGGTTGGGAGGCCCTCGACATGCTGAACCGGCTGCCGCGTGATCCTGGGGACTTCGAGTCCCTGCTGCAATCCATCGGGTGCTCGAGCTGGACGCCCGAGCGGATCGGAGAGGCCCTCGGAGTGTCCGGACGGACCGTCCGACGCTGGAGAAAATCGGGACAAGCTCCCAGGATGGCCCTACTGTCGGTGTGGTGGCTATCAGACGCCGGGCATGCAGTCTGGGACGCGGAGCTCGCGACGCGGTCGAGGCTGGCCCTGGACGTGGCCCGCGTGCTATGGGCTGAGGTGGGCCGGCTGCGCCGGCTGGGAGCCGGTGAGGACCGCGGGAGCGGGCCGGCTTTGGAGGGCGCGGCCGAGGTCTCAAGTCTGACCAGGTCGATGCGCGCGGGAATCCGACAAACCAGGCACCGGTCGCAGGCTTGATGCCGGCTGCCGTCGGCAACCTGTGTCCGGGCCCTGCGGGCCCACCATGCCGAGGGTTCTAGCTCGGGTCTACGGTCAAGATCAGCAGCAGCTTGGCGGAAGTGCCATCGTCTGAGGAGCTCAGCAGTCCCCTGCTGGCAGTTTCGCTGACCTGGTCGAGGCCGCCGACGACGAGGGATTCACCAGGCTTGAGCCTTGCGACCGTGGCGAGGTCGCGGCGGGTAATGGTGGGGCTGTCGATGCCGCTGGAGGTTGTCCGTGCCACGCCGGTATGCTCGATCTTGAGCTCGAGGCGGGTCGAGTCGGCGTAACCGTGCGGGCGCACCTGCAGGACGAGGCCGGTCGGGCGGTACTCGATGGCCTGGCTGACGGTGCCCTGGCTCACCGTCGTCTGACCGCGCACCGGCACGTCCGCGCCGGCCTGGAACCGGGCCTGTGCGCCGTCCTCGACGACGACGACCTGGTCGGCGACCGAGCGAAAGCGGCTGTCCTCGGCGACGAGCCGCAGGAAGGCATCGAGGGCTGTGCTGGCGAGGGTGAGGGTGCCGGTGACAGGGTCGCCAACGCCAATGCGCAGCCGCTGCCCGAAAGCTCGCAGGACGGCCGACAAGCTGACGCCCTGGGTGCGGTCCTCGAGCAGCTCGAAGATGCGGCCGACGACTCGGTGAACACGGGGAGCCTGGTCGAGCTGGTCGAGCGCGCGGAGCTGGTCCAGCACCTCGAGCGGCGGAGCCTTGAGGACGAGCCTTGATGCCTCGGGCGGAGGTGGCTGGAGCGCAAGGGCGGCGGCTAGATCTGCGGGGGTGCGGTGCCTGGGCGTGTAGACGTGCAGGACAGGGGCAGGCGGAGCCGGAGGGGGCTGGTCCTTGGCAGCGGGCGGCGTCGTGATGTGCAAGGCCCCTGCCCTGTCGACAACTGCAAGGCCCTGAGCCTGGAGGGCTGCATCGGCCAAGGCGCGAAGGTTGTGCGGTGCGACCTGGCGGAGGTCGACAGACACGAGCTTCGGGCTGGTGATGACGGCGTCATCGATGACGACAGAGCGGCCCAGAGCTTCGCGGTAGACGACCGTCGCGAAAGTCTCCAGGCTGGCCCGGCTGAAGGTCATGGTGACGGGCTCAGCGGCGACGCTTCCGCAGCAGATGGCGAGAGCAAGGAGGGAGCGCATCAGTAAGCCCTCGAGGACGATGCCAGCAGCTGCTGGAGTGTCTCGGCTCGGTGAGCTGAGGACAGAGCCAGGGGCTGCCACTGGGGACCCGGCTGGATGAGCCGATAGGACATGCCGGAGATCCGGCAAACGCCGTCGGACAGGGGGACGGCCCACACGGTCGAGGCGTCAGCGCATCTGCAGGTGGCCGCATCGACCAGGCACGCACCAGGCGAACCGAGGTTTGCGGGTACTGATGCGCCTGGCTGAACGGGCTGCGGGGCCTGAGTTACTACTGACCTGGCTTGTGGCGATGATGCGGCAGCCTGGACAGTTGCTATCGAGGGCGGAGGCTTGCCCATCGACGAAACCGTCGACAGCCCGGCGTAAATAGCATATCCAGCACCTAGAACAATCGCGGGAAAGGCGAGGATGAGGGCGGGAATCTTCATCCTTGGCTTGGTGTGGACCTCGGCGGACTTGTAAAGGGAATATGCCTTCTTGTCGTGAGCGACCAGGCTCTTCTGGGCGCTCGAGGTCCTTGTCGGGTCGGTGACGTGGTCCCAGGTGTAAACCACGGTCTGATGCGTGCCCCAGAGGCGCCGAACGTCGATGTAGCAACCAACCAGGTTGCGCACGTTTGCGTGGACGAGCTGGGGGTGCTGTGTGATGAGCACCAGGTCGACGCCGTAATGGCGGTGCGTCTCGAGCTTGGCGATATGTAGAGGAACTCGGCGGCCGCTGGCCATCGGCCGAAATAGACGCTGGCACTCGTCAAGGACGATGACATCGCGAGGACGGCACCACTGCCACCAGGTCGCGCCCGAATAGGGCACCTCGAGGACTGGCTCAGAAGGTAGACGGTCGGCGAGCTTGTCGACCGAGGCCTCAGGGTCGAAGGTGGGGACGTCGCAGAGCTCGTGAGGGAGGAGCAGATCGGGAACGCCACCGACGACCAGGCGGCGAGAGGTGCCGTCACCGTCGGCCATGAGGCCCGGAATGATGCGCGACAAGGTATAGAGGGTCTTACCTGCGCCAGGCTTGCCAGTGATAAGGTAAATCACGACGACACCTTCGGAGCGAGGACGTACCTAGATGCGCCGGTGAGCAAATGCCAAGACAAGCACCAGGTGAGACAGCCGAGGATGATCTGCAGAGCTTCCCAGGCTCCGCCGAGGCCCGCGAGCTGCAGCACAGCAAAAGGCATCCCGCTAATGTTATCGAGGAGGATCTGCGTCAAACCCTGCAGGCCTGCGGATAGGCCTATGACGGTGATAGACGAAAAACCTAGAGCAGCCATCGCGCGAATGGCTAGATTTCCAATCGCAGCGAGGAACCAAGCGATGAACGTCTGCATTACTGCCTCACAAATCCGATGATGAGGAGCGCACCGAAAAGAGCAGCAGAAGCAACAACGATAGGCCGGACGACCTCCTCGACCATGGGGCAAATGTGGTCGAAAGTAATATCGGGCAAACCGTCGATTGTCGGAATCGGCTCAGGGCAGCCAACGGGGAGGCCGAGATCCTGGGTCTGGAGCTCGAGCTCGACGACCTCATCGTCGGGACGCTCGGGCTGTGCTGGCTGGCCAAGCTCGACGCAGCCAACACGGGTCGGAAAGTCTTTGCAGTAGTCGGGCAGCTTGACCGAGGGCGTCGTCTGCGTGTCGGTGTCGATGCCGCCCTCGGGATCAGGCGTGGTGCCGTCGGTGTCCAGGTCGCCGTCGCTGTCGAGGTCGATGGAGCCATCGGGATAGACGGTGACCTTCTTCCCGGTGTTCGTGCTGATATAGCTGAAGGGTGAGCCGGAGGATCGAGCGGCGAGCATCGCAAGACGGCTGGTGTAATCGTCCTGCGTGGGCATGGTCATAGGGTTAGGGACAGCTTCGCCGGACTCGTTGCGCCAACCATAAGGCGTCCACTGATAAACCTTGTATGCCGCATCGGTCGATGGGCTTGCGAAACCGTATTGCGGGCGGGATTCAGACGGGCGGAGGTCAGTAGAGCCGTCGGGATTGAGCTCGACATAATCGCGGTCGGCGGGAATGATTGCCCAGTCCTGGTAAGGCACCGTAGTGGTAACGCCGCCTGTCGTCTGGGTGGAGTACCCGTAGCCCATAGGGACAACAGCGGGAACAGTAGCAACGGCCTGGCCGAAGTCGGACCAGTCCTCAGCCGCGCCTTGTTTGATGGATTCGGCCACCCAATCGGCGGAGGTAAAATTGCCAATTTGAGGGACACCAGATTCAGCGGTATCGCCTGCACCCTCAGCCGCCCATGTTGCTGTAGTTTGCTCCGCCTGAGGCTGGGCAACCTCTTGATTTACACCAGGGCAGGTCGTCCGGATTTTGCCGTCTGGACAGGTGCGACCGTAGTCGCCGAGGGAGTTATGGGTGACACGTTGGGAAACTGCAGAGGAGGTACTGCAAGTGTTTGCGCTGCTGTTGTATGTGCCGCCGATAACATAGTTACAGAGAGTTGTAGCATTGCATCCACGCTCACCGCCCAAAGATGGGAAACTGTAGCCACCGCTTGGAGCTGGCGAATTGCAAAGATAGGTCAACCGAGCAGTACCAGGGTTATCAGGCTTGACCGGCGAACCATCAGGAGAACACGTAAATTTGCCACTGGTGATGGAGCTGGCAACGCAAGGCAACACCGTGGCACCAATTGCACAAAGGGCAACGTTTTTAAACTTACCGACGCAGAGCTCGAGGATTTGAGTAGCGACCTCGGCATAGCTGCCTTGCCTGGAGGTATTGGTTACGACCTCGCCGGTATATTTGTCCTCGATCTTGATCCCGCCGCCCTCGGCCTTGACGGTGTAGCGGTCAGGGTTGACGGCGCGTGCGTTGGTCCTGACAGGGATGTTGCCTGGATTGATTGCGTGAGTGGACGGCGGAGGGGGGAATACTTGGACGGCGTGGGAGGCGCTGACCAGGCAGAAGAAACCGACCAGGACGGCGAAGCGGATCATTTGATCACCCTGAGAATGAGCCAGAGGCTGACGAGCCAGGCGACGAGCTCGAGGAAGTGACCTAGTGCAGGAATCACGATTGGCCCCCGCCGTAGGTGTAGCGGTCGAAGAGCTTGGGTATACGGGTCGCGCCGTAGAGAGCAACGGCCAGGCCGATCAAGCCGAAGGAAACGGGCGCGAGCTCGTCAGCGCCGTAGAGGACGCACGGCTGCAGCTGCACGGCCATGCTCGACTGAGTGACGCCGGTTGCGCTCGAGGTGGCGATAGAAAGGACAGCGGACCCCGAAGGGTCCGCCTGAGCTCCGACGCATGCCGACAAGCCAGCAGAGGTCGGGCCGTGCAGAGACTGGCACAGGCCCTGCGCCGCCGCGGTTGGGTCGCGGTGGCACAGGGACGCGCCGGACCAGCCGGCGCCCATGTCAGCGGCCCTTACCCTGGAACATGCTGTACAGCCGCAGGGCGGCCCAGACGACGATCGCCAGGCCGGTGAGGGCAGCGGCGACGGCGACGGCGTTCTCGGTGGCGGTGTCGAGCTGGTCGGTGATGGTGTCCATCACGGACGTGGCTTGCGCATGGACGGAGGTGCCGACGACGAGCGCGGCGGATGCGGCAGCGGCGGGGGCGGCCTTGATGAAGCGGCGGATCATGGTATGTCTCCAGGCTCAGGGAATGAGCCCGCCGACGCTGAGCCAGGTCGACGGCGGGCGGGGGAAAGGTCAGGCGGCCTTCGGCATGGGCGAAGGGTTCGGCTTGGCGGTGACGGCACGGAAGCCGGCCACTCGAATAACCTGGCGGCTCTTGCTGGTCGCGATCTCGAACTGCACCTCGAGCTCTTCGGGGAGCTGGCGGGCAATCAGCGCCTTGGCGATCTGGTGATCGGGACAGCGGTAGTCGACGGTGCGAAAGCCCTTGGCGCGGCCGGTGCTCTCGTCGAGGCTTTCCTCGATGAAGACGGTCCCGCTGTCGATCAGCTCGCCGTCGATCTTGTCGTTGAAAAACGCTGCACCCTTGACGATGCAGACCTTAGAAAACGCATTCATCGCATGAACTCCTGACGGTCTGAAAGCGCGGCGGCGCCGAGGGTCTCGAATGCCACGAGGGAGGCACGGTGCAGCCGACGCGGCACGCCTGGTCGAGTGATGAGGTCGAGGACCTGGGACGCGTCGAGCTTCCCGCGCAGGACCTGGACGAGCTGGCCATAGCTGGACCGGCTGAAGGTGACGAGCTGGCCGAGCTGGATCTCTCCCTCGGCCTGATGGGTGGCGATGCGCTCGCCAGCGACGGGCAGCAGGGCCTCAAGGCACTGGTAGGCCCCGACGAAGTAGCGGTCGCAGTCGGTGAGGATGTCGAAGGGCAAGTCGCGGTCGTTGTTGCGGAGCTCGACCTCCCACCGGACCCAGGGGGACGCGGCATCCCCGAGCTGGCGGCCCTTCTCGTAGACGCGGCACATCTTCCCGTTCTCGCGGCGGCCGACCTCGAGGGTCCGGCCCCACTGGGGGCCGTCGCCGAGCCAGTCGCCGACAGTGCTGTGGCGGGGCTGGGTGCCCTGCGCGGAAGCGCGGAAGATGCCGGACTCGTACCAGGTGACGGCGTCATCGACCGAGTACTCACCCATGAGGCAGTCGACGGCCAAGTCAACGCGCGTGAGCTTGGCGGCCTCCTGCCGCTCGATCCATGCCCGGATAGGCGCCCAGTCGGTGACCCTCGAGCAGCCGGCGCCGCTGAGGTCGACGCGGGCACGGTGCCCCATGCGCTCCCCGCCCCAGTCGACACGACCCACGTTCACGACGGACCCGTGAACGACGACGCCGAACGTGCAGCCGAACTCATAGCCGTAGCGGCCGGGACACTCGCGACCGACGACGCCGCCCCCAAGCCAGACGGTAAGCAGGTCCCACAGCTCGCGCGCCACGTGAATGTCTGAGGACTCGGGCAGCCAGGTCATGGACCACCAATCGACCTTGGCGCGGCCGCTGACCGGCTCACGTACTTCTGCGGTTTTTTCCCCCCCTGTTAGCTGGGGGGGGGCCAGCCGGCCCCGCCGCCCCGGGCGCGCTGCGCGCGCCCGCGTCGTCGCGTCCAGCTGGCTCATGCCTGGGCCTCCCGTGCGAGGTCGGACAACTCGAAGGCGCGGCGCCGGTTGATGACGGCAGCGCGCCAGATCAGGCGGGCCTGATCGGCCTGGCCGGAGGCCTCGACGGCCGCGGCGCGCGTGGTGTCGGCGTCCGCCTGGGCGTGGAGGGCTGCGGCCTGCTTGAGCAGGTCGGCCGCAGTGGTGGCGGCCTGGTGAGCGGTCAGCATTCGGAGGCCCTCGCAAGGTCGTGATTGGCCCAGGCGCGGCGGCTGTACTGATCGGCCTGGCGATCGAGCTGGTCGGCTTCGTCGAGCTGACCGCGGGCCCGGCAGGTCTGAGCGGCGGCCGATGCGCGCTCGGCGCGGGCATGCCACTCAGCCGCCCACTGATAGGCGGCCCTGCGCTGCTGATCGGTGAGCCGCTGCGACTGAGTACGATGGGAGGGCATGCCCGTATCCAGAATGGAAACGGGCGGAGAGTATCCGAAGCGGATACAGGAGAACAGAGTGAACTACCGCACGATCATCGAAGGACTGACACGCGAGCAGAGGGCGGAGCTGATCAGCCGCGGGATCAACAAGGCGAGGATCTCGGACTGGATATCAGGGCGGAGGCTGCCGACTCGAGCTCAGGCGCTGATGCTGGCCGACGTGACCGGAGCGGATTGGGTAGATCTGGCAGCCGAGCTGACGCTGCTGGAGGCGGGAGAAGAGCACCGCCCTACCCTCGCCGCAGTGCTGGGCCGAGCACTGCAGGCGAGTAGCCTGGCCAAGGCCCTGTCGGTGCTGGTGGCTGTCATCGTGTCAGCGACGATGACGGCGGAAAACGCTTACGCATCAACGGCTTACGACGTTGCACGGCAGGCGGACCAGACTCTTCATTAGCGCGGTTTTTTAGTGCTCTGGGACGTGCTGCTGCGCTTGCTCCCTGTGCCCCCAATGAAAAACCCGCGTTCCCGGCAGCCGGAGCCACCAGGAACGCGGGGCGGGCGTTCCATTGCGCTGAGAGCTCAGCGCGGGGCCTGCACCATCTGGCGGATGGTTTCCAGCGAGCTGGGATCGTCGATGGTCGTCAGGTCACCCGGGTCGCGGCCTTCGCAGACGGCCTGGATGGCACGGCGCAGCAGCTTGCCCGAGCGGGTCTTGGGCAGCAGGTTGACGAAGCGGACGCGCGCCGGGCGGGCTACCGCCCCCAGGTTGCCGTCGACGAGCTTCATGATCTCGGCCTCCAGCGCCTTGCAGGCCGCCTCGTCGTCGAGGCGGCTGCTGTCCTTCGCGACCGCGAAGGCCATGGCGACCTGGCCCTTGAGCTGGTCGGCCACGCCGACCACGGCGACTTCGGCGACGTTCGGGTGGCTGGCGATCGCCTCCTCGATCTCGCGGGTGCCCAGGCGGTGGCCGGCGACGTTGATCACGTCGTCGGTGCGGCCAAGGATGAAGTGGTAGCCGTCGGCATCACGGATGCCCCAGTCGAAGGTCGAGTAGACCTGCCGGCCCGGGATGCTCGACCAGTAGGTCTTCACGAAGCGGGCATCGTCCTGCCAGATGGTCTGCATGCAGCCCGGCGGCAGCGGGTACTCGACGCAGACCACGCCCTTCTGGTTGCCGCCCAGCAGCTCTTCGCCGGTGGACTCGTCGAAGAGCTTGACGTTGTAGCCCGGCATCGGCACACCGGGCGAACCGAACTTGCTGGGCTGGGCCTCGACGCCGTTGGCCAGACCGAGGATCGGCCAGCCGGTCTCGGTCTGCCAGTAGTTGTCGATGATGGGCTTGCCGAGCGCGGCCGAGATCCAGGTGGCGGTGGGCTCGTCCAGCGGCTCGCCGGCCAGGAAGAGCGCCCGCAGCGAGCTGAGGTCGTGCCGCTTGAGCGCCTCGGGATCGGCCTTTTTCAGCACCCGCACGGCGGTGGGCGCGCTGAACATCACGGTGACCTTGAAGCGCTCGACCAGCTGCCACCAGATGGCGGCGTCGGGGCGTGTGGGCAGGCCCTCGTAGACCAGGGTGGCCATGCCGTGCAGCAGCGGACCGTAGACGATGTAGCTGTGGCCCACCACCCAGCCGATGTCGCTGGTGGAGAAATAGACCTCGCCGGGCTTGCCGCCATAGACCTGCTCCATGGTCGAGGCCAGGGCCACGGCGTAGCCGCCGGTGTCGCGCTGGACGCCCTTGGGCTTGCCGGTGGTGCCGCTGGTGTAGAGGGTGTAGCTGGGCGTCGTGCTGTCCAGCCAGACGACCGGCACCTTCGCGTCCAGGTGCTTTTCGCGCAGCGCGGCGTAGTCCAGGTCGCGGCCGGGCACGGTCTCCATCGGCGCCAGGCCGCGGTTGACCATCAGCACCGACGCCGGCTTGTGCTGGGCCAGGCGGATCGCCTCGTCCAGCAGGGGCTTGTAGGGCACGACCTTGCCGCCGCGGCTGCCCGCGTCGGCGCTGACGACCAGCTTGGGCTGGGCATCGTCGATGCGGCTGGCCAGGCTGCCGCTGGCGAAGCCGCCGAAGACGACCGAGTGGATCGCCCCGATCCGCACGCAGGCCAGCATCGCGAAGATGGCCTCGGGGATCATCGGCATGTAGACCAGCACGCGGTCGCCCTGCCCCACGCCCTGCGCCTGCAGGATGGCGGCCATGCGCTCGACCTCGCGCTGCAGCTCGGCAAAGCTGAGGATGCGTTCCTGGTTCGTCTCGGTCGACACCCAGATCAGCGCCTGCGACTGGGGATTGTCCCGGGCGTGGCGGTCGACGGCGTTGTGGCACAGGTTGGTGCGCCCCCCGACGAACCAGCGCGCGAAGGGCGGGTTCGAGGTGTCGCAGACCTGGCTGAACGGGGTTTCCCACTCGATGCGGGCGGCCTGCTCGGCCCAGTAGGCATCGCGTTCCGTGATGGAACGCTGATGCAGCGCGGAATAGGCCGGCGAGAGGGGCGCGGCAAGGGTCATCGGAGGTCTCCTCGGTCGGTGGGTGCGGCGGCTTCCGGGTCGCGTCAGCCTGCACCCTCAAAGTCTTGTGTCTTATAGAAGACTTTACACGGCCGCCATTGCAGGCGCTAGGGCTGACTGGCCGCTGACTTCGCGGGCCAGTCTGTCAGGCGGATGCCGCGCCCTCCCCCCGTGGGCACCCTGAGCCGACCGCTGCGTCAGCCAGCGACGCGCACCACCAGCCGGCCCCGCACCTGGCCGGCCAGCAGGCGGGCGGCGGCGGCCGGGGCTTCGGCCAGCGCGATCTCCTGGGTGATCGCCGCCAGCTTGGCGCGGTCCAGCTCGGTGGCCAGGCGGGCCCAGGCCGCCTCGCGCACGGCGCGCGGCTGGGTCACGCTGTTGATGCCCAGCAGGCTGACGCCGCGCAGGATGAAGGGCATCACCGTGGCCGGCAGGTCGGCCCCCTGGGCCAGGCCGCAGGCGGCCACGGCGCCCTCGCTGCGGGTCTGCGCCAGGGCGTTGACCAGGGTGTGGCTGCCGACGGAATCGACCACGCCCGCCCAACGCTCGCGCTGCAGGGGCTTGCCGGGCGCGCTGAGCACCGCCCGGTCGATCACCTCCGCCGCGCCCAGACCGCGGAGGAAATCACCCTCCTCCGCCTTGCCCGTGGCCGCGACGACGCGGTGGCCGCGGCTGGCCAGCAGCGCCACGGCGACCGAACCGACCCCGCCAGTCGCCCCCGTGACCAGCACCTCGCCGTCGCCCGGCTTCAGGCCGTGGCGCTCCAGGGCCATCAGGCAGAGCATGGCGGTGTAGCCGGCGGTGCCGATGGCCATGGCCTCGGCGCTGCCGAGGGTGGCCGGACGCCGGACCAGCCAGTCGCCCGAGAGCCGGGCCCGCTCGGCCAGGCAGCCGTGGTGGCCCTCGCCGACGCCCCAGCCGTTGAGCAGCACCTCGTCGCCGGGCTGCCAGTCGGGATGGCGGCTGCTCAGCACCGTGCCGGCGCCGTCGATGCCGGCGATCAGCGGCCACTGCCGCACGATGGGCGCGCCGCGGCAGATGGCCAGGCCGTCCTTGTAGTTCAGCGTGGAATGCCGGATCGCCAGGGTGACCTGGCCCTCGGCCTCGGGCGGCAGCAGGCTGTCGTCGACGGCGCGCACGCTGGCGCGCACGCCGGGGCGGCCCTCGGCCTCGGCGGCTTCGAGCAACAGGGCTTGGAACATCGGAAGTCTCCTCTCGGGGGCAGCGGGATGGCGTGCAGCACGCCGGGACGCCGCACGCACCGTGCGCGGCCGGCGCGGCGGTGCACCGGGGGCGTCCGGTCGGCCGGCATGGTCGTCGATTTCGGCCGTCCGCGCAGCGTGCCGCGGCTTGACCGCCCCCGGGGGCCTCGCTACCCTCGCGCCCCATGCCGTTTTCCCACCCCCCGTCCCGCCTTGACGCCCTGCCGGGCGCGCGGCCGGGGCCCCGGCGGAGCGGGTGGCGGACGCGGTTCGCGCTGACGGTCCTGGTGCTGCTGGGTGCAGCCTCCGGCCCGGCCCGGGCGCTGCCCGCGGTCCCGCCGCCGCCGGCCGCGGCGGCCAGTGCCAGTGACCCGCTGCTGCAGCTGCTGGGCGAGCGCGCGGCCCCCAACCGCAGTGGCGCCGTCGGCAGCCGCGCCAGCGGCTGGGTGCCCGAGGGGGTGTCCGACTGGGCCTCCGACCTCGTGCTGTCGGCCATGAATTTCCTCGGCGTGCGCTACCGCTACGGCGGGCAGTCCGAGACCACCGGCTTCGACTGCAGCGGCTTCACCCGGCATGTCTTCGAGTCGACGCTCGGCCTGGTGCTGCCGCGCCGCTCGGCCGACCAGGCCCGGGCCCCCGGCTGGCTGGCGGTGGAGCGCAACGAGCTCAAGCCCGGCGACCTGGTCTTCTTCAACACCCTGCGCAGCACCTTCTCGCACGTCGGCATCTACATCGGCGACGGCAAGTTCATCCACTCGCCGCGCAGTGGCCAGAAGATCCAGATCGAGGACATGCGCATGGCCTACTGGGTCAAGCGCTACAACGGCGCGCGCCGCGCGCCGATCGATGCCGCGGCCGCCCTGGCCGCCCTGCGCGGCGAGACGCCTGCCGAGCGCTGAGCCCGGGCCTTGCGCCCTCAGAGCGGGCCGGCGCCCTCTTCCTCGGGCCGGTGCAGGCCCTGGGCGCGCAGCGCACTGCGCGCCTGCTCGCGTTCGCTGACGTCGACGGCAAACCCGGTGTAGCCCAGCGGCGCCTTGCCCTTGGGGCTGTGGAGCGGCGCCAGCACCAGCTCCAGCGGCCGCTCGCCCCCGTCGCGGTGCAGCAGGCGGGCGAGCACCTTGGCCCCGGGCTCGACCACCGCCCCCGGGGCAAACAGGGCATCGATCAGGCGGCGGTCGGCCGGCACGAAGAGCTCGGCCAGGCGGCGGCCGATGGCGTACTCCTGGGGATGGCCGCTGAAGGGCCCCCAGCGGCCGTTGACGAAGCCCACCCGGCCCTCGGCGTCGGTGCGGAACATGAGCTCCTGCACGTTGTCGACCAGCGCACTGAGCATCTGCTCGCGGTCGCGCAGGGCGGCCATCGATTGGGCCAGGGCCTTGCGCGCTTCGGCCTGCACCCGAAGGCTGCGGGTGGCCAGGCCCGAAAGCAGCAGCAGCACGGCCACCGAGAACAGGCTCAGGGCGGCGATCAGCCGGGCCTGGTCGGCCCAGCTGGCCATGGCCTCGCCGAGCTTGCGCTCGACCACCACCACCAGCGGATAGCTGCGCAGCACCCGCCAAGCCAGCACGTACTCGCCCGGGTCGATGCCCGCGCCGATCAGGCTGCCGTGCTCAGCCCGCGGCAGGTGCTGGGCCCAGACCGGCATCAGGCTCAGGTCAGTGCCCGGCTGGGCGTCCACCTCGGCCCCCGGCACCAGCAGGCGGCCGTCGTAGCTGGCCAGCGAGGCGCTGTGGCCGCTGGGCATGGAGGTCATGCCGTAGTGGTTGGCGAAGGCATCCGGGTTGAGCACGGCCACCAGGTAGCAACCGTTGAAGTCGCCCAGCTCGATGGCCCGCACCATGGGCATGAGGTTGCGCGGCTGGGGGGTCGGCGGCGCGCCCTGGGCCAGATCGTCCAGATCGCGCGCGCGCTGCATCGGACCGAGGCGCGGGATCGGCCGCCCCGGCCGCAGGCCGACCCGGCGCAGGTCGATGCGCACCCCGACGTTGTCGCTGCGGGTGCTGCCCAGCACGCGGCCGTCCGCCGACACCAGCGACAGGCTGCGCAGCGCGGCCACGCCCTGCAGCGTCGGGTCCAGCAGGGCGGCATCGACCAGCTTGTGCGGCGAGGTGTAGCCCTCGCTGCTGCCGGCCCCCTCGATCGCGCCGGCCAGGGTGGCCAGGGTGAGGTCGATGGTCTCCAGGCTGCGGGTGGTGTGGTCCTCCAGCACCCGGGCGATCAGCTCGGCCTGGTGGCGTTCGTCGACCAGCACCTCCGAGCGCAGATGGGCGGCCACCGCGATGGCCAGCACCAGCACCAGCGCGATCATCAGACCGAAGACCCAGCGCGCGGCCGCCGGCGTCAGCCAGCGCTGCGGGCGCAGCAAGCCCTCGTGGTCCGGTGCCGGGGCGGTCTCGGCCGGGGCCAGGATCCTCATGGCCCGACGACGATCGGGGCCAGACCGTGGCGGCGCGCCAGGGCCAGCAGGCGGCCGTCCTGCCGGATGCGCAGGACGAAGGCATCCACCTCGGCCAGCCAGCCCGGCTGGCCGGGCTTCATGGCGTAGGCGTAAGGCAGCACGTGGAAAGGCGTGGGCGGCTCGATCAGCCGGGCCCAGTCCGCGTTGTCGAGCAGGCGGCGGCTGTAGGGGTAGTCGGTCATGAAGACATCGACCCGGCCGGCCTCCAGCTCGCGCTCGCGGCTCGTCGGCGGGCGGATCACCCGCAGCTGCGCCTGCTTGAGCGCCTCGCCCATTACCGGCTCCATGAAGGTGCCGGCCTGCACGGCGACCACCACGCCGGGGCGGTCGATGTCCTCCCAGCGGCGCACCACCCGGCTGCTGTGGGTGGTCACGGCATAGATGCCGCTGCGCAGGTAGGGCTGCGAGAAGGCCAGGTGCCGGGCGCGCTGCGGCAGCACGCCGATGGCGAACATCGCCAGGTCGCAGCGCTCGCCCAGGAGATCGTCGATCAGCGTGCCGAAGGAGGACTCCACGTAGACCATCGGCACGCCCAGCTGCTCGACCAGGAGCCGCGAGAGGTCGATGTCCAGCCCGACCAGCTGCTGGTTGCGCGGGTTGCGCCAGGTGATGCCGTAGTAGCCGGTCCAGATGCACACGCGCAGCGGCTGCCCGGCGCGCAGCCGCTGGAGCACCAGTTCGTCGGGGCCGCTGGCCGCGCGGGCCGCCGGGCTGGACAGACGCAGCTCGGCCGCCCCGGCCGGTGCAGGCCCGGCCAGCGCCCCGGCACAGGCGGCCAACACGGCGCCCACCGTCCGGAGCAGGCGGCCCGACACAGAAGCTTGGACACGCGACATGGCCGCGATCATCCCACCAACGCCGACCCGCGGCGCCCGCGGACGGGCTTCCTAGAATGCGCCCGCACCCCGGACCTGCACGATGCCCCTCCTCCTGCGCCTGATCACCCCGATCGACCGCCTCAGCCTCGCCCTGGCCGGCCTGCTGCGCTGGGGCGTGCTGCTGGCCGTGCTGCTCTCGGCGGCCAACGCCCTGCTGCGCAAAACCCTGGACCTGGGCAGCAATGCCACGCTGGAAGCCCAGTGGTACCTCTTTGCCGCCGTCTTTCTGCTGGGCGCCGGGCCGGTGCTGCTGCGCAACGGCCATGTGCGCATCGACGTGCTGGCGCAGCGCTTCGGCCCGCGGGTGCAGGCGGGGATCGACCTGCTCGGCCTGCTGCTGGTGGTGCTGCCGCTGTGCGTGCTGCTGATCGAGCTGGCCTGGCCGCTGTTCGCCGAGGCCTGGCGCTCGGGCGAGACCAGCGCCAATGCCGGCGGCCTGCCGCGCTGGCCCGCCTGGGGCCTGCTGCCGCTGGGCTTCGGCCTGCTGGCCCTGCAGGCGGTGGCCGAGGCGCTGCGCCGCCTGGCCTTCCTGGCCGGCGCCCTGCCCTCGCCCTACGCGCCGGTCGCGGCCGCTTCGAAGGACGCGGCCGGCCCCGGAGGCCCCCAGCCATGAGCGCCCTGCTGGTCGAGCACTTCGTCCCGCTGATGTTCGCGGGCCTGCTGCTGGTGCTGCTCTCGGGTCTGCCGGTGGCCTTCGGACTGGCCGCCACCGGCCTGGGCTTCGGCCTGCTCGGCATCGGGCTGGAGTTGTTCCCGCCCGCGCTCTTCCAGGCCCTGCCGCTGCGGATCTTCGGGATCATGCAGAACGAGACCCTGCTGGCCATTCCCTTCTTCACGCTGATGGGCCTGGTGCTTGAGCGCTCGGGCCTGGCCGAGGACCTGCTCGACACCGTGGGCCAGGTCTTCGGCCCGCTGCGCGGCGGCCTGGCGGTGGCGGTGGTGCTGGTGGGCGCTCTGCTGGCGGCCACCACCGGGGTGATGGCCGCGGCGGTCATCTCCATGGGCCTGATCTCGCTGCCCATCATGCTGCGCCACGGCTACCACCGGCCGCTGGCGGCCGGGGTGATCGCGGCCTCGGGCACGCTGGCGCAGGCCATCCCGCCCTCGCTGGTGCTGATCGTGCTGGCCGACCAGCTCGGCCGGTCGGTCGGCCAGCTCTACGCCGGGGCGCTGGGACCGGGCCTGCTGCTCGTGGCGTCCTACCTGGCCTTCATCGCCGTGCTGGCCTGGCTGAAGCCGCAGTGGCTGCCGGCGCTGCCCCCCGAGGCCCGCGTGCACCGCGAGGCCGACGGCCGCAGCGGCCACCGCTCGCTGGGCCTGCTGCTGGCCCTGTGCGCCGCCGCCGGCTGGGCCTGGGCGCAGGGGCACGAGGCCTGGGTCAACGCCTGGCTGCAGCGCAGCACGCCCGCCCCGGGCGACGAGGTGCTGATCAGCGCCCTGGCCGTGGCCGCGGCCCTGGCCTTCGTGCTGGCCACGCTGAACCGGGCCCTGGGCCTGGGCGCCCTGTCGAAGCTGGCCGAGCAGGTCACCTTCGTGCTGATCCCGCCGCTGCTGCTGATCTTCCTGGTGCTGGGCACCATCTTCCTGGGCCTGGCCACGCCCACGGAAGGCGGCGCGCTCGGCGCCCTGGGCGCGCTGCTGATGGCCGCCGCGCGGCGCCGGCTGGGCCGGGCCAGCCTGCGCGAGGCGCTGGACCGCACGGCCAGCCTGTCCTGCTTCGTGCTGTTCATCCTGATCGGCTCGACCGTCTTCAGCTTCACCTTCAATGCGGCCGACGGCCACCTCTGGGTCGAGCATCTCTTCGCCCACCTGCCCGGCGGCGCCTGGGGCTTCCTGCTGGCGGTGAACCTGCTGGTCTTCGGCCTGGGGATGTTCATCGACTTCTTCGAGATCGCCTTCATCGTCGTGCCGCTGCTGCTGCCGACGGCGGA
>CAYSQO010000011.1:0-42534 GCA_964433315.1 uncultured Rubrivivax sp. | reverse complement strand
GCCCGGCTCAGGCGCTTGGCGGGCCGGTCCAGCCGATGCACCCCAGCGGCCCCGGCCTCCAGGGCGGACACGCGGGCCCCGCCCACCTCGCCGACCCTGCCGACCCTGCCGACCCCGCCCGCCCCATCGACCACACCCACCACGTGCAGGGTGAGGGCGGGCCGGAGGCCGGGCACGGCAGCTGCTGTGCGGCGGGCCCCTGCGGTGAGGGCAGCCACCGCTGCAGTGTGTGCAGCCTGTGCACCCTGGGCCTGGCCCTGCCGGCGGCCGTGCCGCTCCTGCCGGCAGCGCCCCGGCCCGATGGGGTGCCGCCCCAGGCCGCGACGCGGCCGCCGGCCGACCGGGTGCCGCCCGGTCTCGACCGCCCCCCTCGAAGCCCGCAGGCCTGAGCCCGCGCGCCCCAGGGCGCGTACCCGGCCGGCTGCCCCTGCGTGGCCGGCCCCCTCAGCTGTCTTCGAGGTCTTCATGCACTTCCCGCTGCTTTCGTCCGGCCGCCCCTCGGTGCGCGGTCGGCCCGGCCCGCTGGCCGTGGCCACGCTCGCGCTGCTTGCCGCTGGCGCCTGGGCCGCGCCGCCCCGGCCCGATCCGCTGGACCCGGCCGCGCCCGTCCCGCCGCTGCGGCACCGCTCGGCCGTGGCCGAGCACCGCAGCCTGCCGGCCACCGGCCGTGACTGGCGCGAGGCCAACGACACCGTGGGCCGCCTCGGCGGCTGGCGCGGACACCTGGGCCCCGCGCCCGGCGAACCCGTGGCGCCCGCCGCCGCGCCCGGACCCGGCCGGCCCGCTGCGCCGTCGTCCGAGGGGCCGTCCGGCCCCTCGGGCCAAGCGGGGCCTTCAGGCCACCATGGCCACCACGGCCAGCCCTCCGAAGCGCCGGCCGGGCAGGGCGCGCCACGGGCTGCAGGGGGAGCGCGATGAGCCGCCGCAGCGCCCCCACGCCCTCGCGACGCCCCGCTCGCCTGCGCCTGCTGGCCCTGCTCGCCCCGCTGCTGCTGGCGGCCTGCGCCGCGCCTTCCGGTTCGGCCGGCTTCGCGCCGGTGGCCGAGCAGGTGGAGGCACGCAGCGGGCTGCGCCCGGTCTGGCCGCGCACGCCAGACGACGAGGCCGCCGCGGCGGCCCGCAGCGCCGAGCTGCTCGCCCGGCCCCTGGGCCTGGACGAGGCCCTGGCCCTGAGCCTGCTGAAGCACCGCGGCCTGCAGGCCCGCTTCGAGGCCCTGGGCCTGGCGCAGGCCGAGCTGCTGCAGGCCACCCGGCTGCCCAATCCCTCGCTCAGCGTCGGCCGCTTCCGGCAGGGTGGCGAGACGGAGGTCGAGCTGCGCCTGGGCATCGACCTGCTCCGCCTCGCCCTGGCGCCCTGGCTGCGCCCCCTGGCCGAGGCCGACTTCGCCGCCCGCCAGCAGGCCCTGGCCGCCGAGGTGCTGGCCCACCTGGCCGGCGTGCGCCAGGCCTGGATCGAGGCGGTTGCCGCCGAAGAGCGCCTGCACTACCGCCGCCAGATCCGCGACGCGGCCGAAGCCGGCGCCGAGCTGGCCCGCCGCATGGCCGAGGTCGGCAACTTCAATGCGCTGCGCCGTGCCCGCGAACAGGCCTTCTACGCCGAGGCCACGCTGCGTCTGGCCCAGGCCGAGCAGGCCGCCCAGGCGCGCCGCGAGGCCCTGATCCGCGCCCTGGGCCTGTGGGGCGAGGACACCCGCTTCCAGCTGCCCGACCGCCTGCCGCCCCTGCCGGCCCAGCCGGCCGATCAGCCCGGCATCGAGCAGCAGGCCATGGCCTCGCGCCTGGACCTGCAGGCCGCGCGGCAGGCCGTGGACCGGGCCGCCGCCCGCCTGGGCCTGAGCCGCCCGACCCGCTGGGTCAATGCCCTGCAGCTGGGCCTGGAGCTGGACCGCCCCGAGTCGGGCCCCGACCGCCGCGGGGCCGAGCTGCGCTTCGAGCTGCCGCTGTTCGACTCCGGCCTGGCGCGGCTGGCCCAGGCCGAGGCGCGCCACCGCATCGCGCTGCAGCAGGCGGCGCAGCTGGCCGTCGAGGCGCGCTCCGAGGTGCGCGAGGCCTATGGCGCCTACCGCCACGCCCACGACATCGCCACCCTGCACCAGGCCGAGCTGCTGCCCCTGGCCCAGCGCATCGTCGACGAGCAGCTGCTTCGCTACAACGGGATGCTGGTCGGCGTGTTCGAGCTGCTGGCCGACGCGCGCGCGCAGGTCGCCGCGGTCGAGGCCGCGATGGACGCGCGCCGCGCCTTCTGGCGCGCCGACGCCGCCCTCGCGCAGGCCCTGGTCGGCCGGCCCCTGGCCGCGCCGGTGTCGATCGAATCCCCCCCCGCCGCACCGGCCCCGGCCGCTGCCGGCGGACATTGATGGAGGAGCCCATGGTCTCCCGCAGAAACTTCCTGGCCAGCGGTGGCGCGATCACCGCCGGCGTGGCCGCCGCCAGTGTCAGCCGTGTCGCGATGGCCGCGCTGCCCGAAGCCGCGGTCGCCCCCGGCACCGCCACCCAGCCCCCGCTGGCCCCGCCCAACGGCCGGCCCTACCGCCCGGTGCTCACCCTCAACGGCTGGACCGCGCCCTGGCGCATGAAGGACGGCGTGAAGGAGTTCCACCTCGTCGCCGAACCCGTGGTGCGCGAGATGGCCCCCGGCTTCACCGCCCACCTCTGGGGCTACAACGGCCAGAGCCCCGGCCCCACGATCGAGGTGGTGGAGGGCGACCGCGTCCGCATCTTCCTCACCAACAAGCTGCCCGAGCCCACCACCATCCACTGGCACGGCCAGCGCCTGCCCAATGGCATGGACGGCATCGCCGGCCTCACCCAGCCCGCTGTGCCGCCGGGTCAGACCTGGGTCTACGAGTTCGTCGCCCGCCGGCCCGGCACCTTCATGTACCACCCGCATGCCGACGAAATGGTGCAGATGGCCATGGGCATGATGGGCTTCTGGGTCACCCATCCCAAGGGCCGGCACCCGTGGATCCAGGAGGTGGACCGCGACGTCTGCTTCCTGCTCAACAGCTACGACATCGACCCCGGCAGCGCCACGCCCAAGGTCATGACCATGCTCGACTTCAACCTGTGGAGCTGGAACAGCCGCCTCTACCCCGGCATCGACCCCATCGTCGCCCGCCAGGGCGACAGGGTGCGCCTGCGCGTGGGCAACCTGACCATGACCAACCACCCCATCCACCTGCACGGCCACGAGTTCTACGTGACCGGCACCGACGGCGGCCCGACCCCGCCGGCCTCGCGCTGGCCCGAGGTGACGGTGGACGTGGCCGTCGGGCAGATGCGGCAGATGGACTTCGTCGCCGACGAGGTGGGCGACTGGGCCTTCCACTGCCACAAGAGCCACCACACCATGAACGCCATGGGCCACAACGTGCCCACGATGATCGGCGTGGACCACCGCGGCCTCGTCGACAAGATCAACCGCCTCGTGCCCGACTACATGCTCATGGGCGAACGCGGCATGGCCGACATGAGCGAGATGGCCGGCATGCCCCTGCCCGCCAACACCGCCCCCATGATGGCCGGCACCGGCCCCTTCGGCCCCATCGACATGGGCGGCATGTTCACCGTGCTGAAGGTGCGCCCCGACCAGCCCCCCGGCGACCCGCGCGATCCCGGCTGGTGGAAGCACCCCCCCGGCACCGTCGCCCGGCCCTGGACCGGCGCCGCCCCGGAACCCGCCGCCGCGCCTGCCGCGAGCCCGCCCGCCGCCGCGCCCCAGACCCCGCAGGCCGCCTCAGGCCCCGGGGTGGAGGTGCGGGTGAGGAAGCCGCAGGGGGGGCATGGGGGGCATTGAGCGCACGGGGTGCATCAAGGGGCGCGCCGACCCGGCCAGCCCAGGGCTCAGCGCTGACGCAGGATCTCGATCCAGTCGCAGCGCAGGCGTCCCCGCCGGTGCAGGCGGCGGCGCAGCAGGGCGTAGAGGGTGGGGGCCAGGCAGGCCAGCAGGTCGAGGGGCAGGAGTTGCACCTCGCCCAGCACGATCAGTGGGGCCAGGCCGGCCCAGCCCAGCATCCACACGAAGATCAGGGCCGCGCAGCAGTGCGACTCGACCGGGCGGTCGCGGCGGTGGGCAACGTGCCAGCGCTTGAGCGCGCTGAGTTGGGTGAGTCCCATGCGGCACCTCCGGAGCGGATGCGGGGTGCGCGCCGGGCGCAGCCCTCGGCCTCAGTCTAGGAGGCCCGGCGCCGTGGCGCGAGGGCTGGGGCGTCCCCGGGCCCGGGGGGCCCTCAGGCCGAACCGAGATGGCGCTCGCCGCGGGCGAGGCCGGCCGGGTGGTAAACGGGAGTCTCCCCCGGCAGCAGCACGTTGACGGCGCGATCGACCGCGGCGTGGGCGCGGCTCAGGGCCTCGCGCTGGGCCAGGATGCGGCCGCGGTCGCGCAGCAGGCGCTCGCGCAGTTCGGGCGGCAGGGGCTGGGGGCTGTCGCGGCGCAGGTTGTCCAGCGCGGCGGGCAGGGCCTGCTGCAGGGCGCGACTGGCTTCCAGCAGGGTGCCGCTGTCGCGCTGGCGCAGGGCGTCGCCGAGGCTGTCCAGATGGTGTTCGAGCGCGCCCAGGGCGCGCTCGAAGGCGAGGGTGCTGCCGGCCGCGGGGGCCGGCAGGGGCTCGGCAGGGGGCTGCGGCTTCATCGGCGGGCTCCGCGGGTCAGCCGCGCGCCGGGCCGCCGCCGAGCACGTCGAGGGCGTTAGCGATGAGCTTGTCGGCGATGGCGCCGGCATCGACGCGGTAGCTGCCGTCGGCGATGGACTGGCGCAGGGCGGCGACCTTCTCGGCATCGAAGTCGCCTTCGGTGCCGCTGAGCAGCTGGGCGGCGTCCGAGAGCTGGACGCGGGTGCCGTCGCCTGCCGGGCGGGCGGCGGGGGCGCTGCCGGCGCCGCGGTGGGCAGCCAGGTCCTGCGCGCTGCGCGCGGCGGCCTGAGTGTCCTGGGCCGAGAGGGCGGTGGCTTGCACCGGCGTGGCGGCAGCCGGCGGGGTGGACGGGCCGATCTTCATGACAGGCTCCCGAGGTCAGGGCCGGCCGCGGACGGCCGGTGGGGGGCGAAGGGCCCGAGGGGGCCCGTGCGGAGGGGTGACATGGTGGAGCTTTCGGACGCGGGCGTCCAAGCTTGAGCGGAATCTGCAGGCCCCCCGCAAACACGGGGGATGGGGCCTGGGCGCGGGGGCGGGGCGCCGGGGTTCACAGCTTCAGCTCCACCCGGCTCTCGCCCACGGCAATGCCCTGGACGATGCTGCCGTTGTCGATGCGCACGCGCACGGGCTGGCCGTCCAGGCCGGCGCCCAGGGCCTGGCCGCGGCCCTCGATCGCGAAGCCGCGGCCGACGGCGGTGACCTGCACGGGCGTGCCGGCGCTGAACCACTGGCGCTGCCGCAGGTCGCCGGCGCGCAGGGCCTGGCCGGGGGGCAGGCTGCGCATGAGCACGCGGCCCTCGGCCTCGGCCGGGTCCAGCAGGGCGGGCGAGGGCAGGGCGGCGAGGTCGACCTCGGCGGGCTGCAGGTCCTCGGCCGCCAGCTTGCGGCCGGCGGCCAGGGGCTGGCGGGCGACCAGGGCCGGCCCCCAGACGCGCACGGTGACCGGCAGGTAGACCTGCCAGCGCACGGGACCCTGCACGCAGCGCAGGGCGACGCGGGTGGCGCCCCAGGCGCGGTAGCCCGGGGGCAGGGCGGGCTGCACCTCGGCGCAGGGTGCCAGGCGCAGGGCCTGGGGCAGTTCGCCGGCCGCCACCTCGATGCGGCGGCCTTCGGCCAGGGCTTCGGCGGCCTGCTGCACCAGGCGCAGGGCCTGCATGCGGGCGGCGGCCAGCGGGTCGGGGGGCGGGGCGTCGGCGGCCCGGGCCGGGCCCGGCAGCGCGAGGGCCGCCAGCAGCAGGGCCGCCAGCAGCAGGGCCGCCAGCAGCAGGGCCGCGGCGGCGGGCCCGGCGCGGTGCCGGCGGGCCGCCGGCCGCAGGGCCGATGGGGCATGCGAGGCAGGCGACAGGGACGGCGGCAGGGCGCACGGAGGCAGGCTCATGCGGCGCACTTTAGGCGGGGCCGCGCCGTGCAGGGGCCGGGAAATGCGGGGTCCGGCCGCCGCTATTCCCCGGCATGGCGGCGCGGGCGATTTCCACAATCGGCCCCATCCCCCAACGGGCCGGTGCCCGGCCGCCGACCCCTCGCCGCGGAGCCCGCGATGCTGAACCGCCTGACCGACTCGCTGAACTTCCAGGCCCAGGCCCTGAGCCTGCGCGCCGAGCGCCAGCGCATCCTGGCGAGCAACATCGCCAATGCCGACACGCCGGGCTACCAGGCCCGGGAGATGGATTTCGCCGCCGCGCTGCGCGAGGCCACGGGCGATGGCAACCCCGCCGCCCGTCTGGCCCCGGCCCACGCCACGCCGCGCGGCGACCACCTGCCGATGCAGCCCGGCGAGGCCGGCCCGACCGCCCTGCGCTACGCCACGGCCAGCCAGACCAGCCTGGACAGCAACAGCGTGGACATGGACCGCGAGCGCGCCAGCTTCGCCGACAACGCCGTGCACTACGAGGCCACGCTGCGCTTCCTCAACGGCAGCGTGAAGACGCTGACCAGCGCGATCACCGGCCAGTGAGGCCAGGAGCCCCCGCGATGAGCATGCTCGACATCTTCCAGGTCAGCGGCAGCGCGATCAGCGCCCAGAGCCAGCGCCTGAACACCGTGGCCTCCAACCTGGCCAATGCGGACACCGTGGCCGGCCCCGACGGCCAGGCCTACAAGGCGCGCCAGGTGGTCTTCCAGACGCTGCCGCTGGCCGGCGCGGGCTCGGCCGGCGTGCAGGTCTCGACGGTGCGCGAGGACAGCAGCCCCGGCCGCCGCGTGCACGACCCCGGCCACCCCCAGGCCGATGGCGAGGGCTATGTCACCTACAGCAACGTCAACAGCGTGGAGGAGATGGTCAACATGATCTCGGCCTCGCGCTCGTACCAGAACAACGTCGAGGTGATGAACACCGCGAAGTCGCTGCTGCTCAAGACGCTGCAGATGGGCCAGTGAGCCCGCTGCCTGCCGCCCCCTTCCCCTGCCTGCCCGGCCCGACCCCATGAGCACTGCGATCTCCTCCACCCAGGCCACGAGCCCGGCCAGCGCCGGCACGGCCGGCGCCCAGGCCACCTCGGCCGCCGACGCCTCCGAGCGCTTCCTGAAGCTGCTCGTCGCGCAGATGAAGAACCAGGACCCGCTGAGTCCCATGGACAACGCGCAGGTCACCAGCCAGATGGCGCAGATCAGCACCGTCACCGGCATCGAGCAGCTCAACGGCACGGTGCAGACCCTGAGCGGCCAGTTCGGCCAGCTGCGCGCGCTGCAGGGCGCCCAGCTGGTGGGCCACCAGGTGCTGCTGGCCGGCAACCGGCTCGACCCCGACAGCAGCGGCAAGGCCACGGCCGGCGTCGAGCTGGCCGGCCCCGCCGACAGCGTCGTCGTCGAGGTGCTGGGCCCCAGCGGCAAGGTGGTCGACACGCTCGACCTGGGCGCGCAGTCCGCCGGCCGCCACGGCTTCAGCTGGACGCCCACCGAGGCCCAGGCCGCGGCCGCCGGCACGGCCGGCTTCAGCTTCCGCGTCACGGCCAAGTCCGGCGCCGCCAGCGTCACCGCCACCGCGCTGAACACCGACACCGTGCAGGCCGTGGCCACCGAAGGCAATGCGCTGATGCTTGAACTGGCCAGCGGCCGCCGCGTCGACGCGAGCACCGTCAAGGCCCTGTCCTGACCCCACCCCGCCCCCGAGGACCCCGACCATGAGCTTCCAGCAAGGCCTGTCCGGCCTGAACGCCTCCAGCAAGAACCTGGAGGTCATCGGCAACAACGTGGCCAACGCCAGCACCGTGGGCTTCAAGGGCTCGCGGGCCGAGTTCGCCGACCTCTACGCCGGGGCCCTCAACCGCGTCGGCAACGGCCAGATCGGCATCGGCGTGAACCTGCAGGCCGTGGCCCAGCAGTTCACCCAGGGCAACATCACCCTCACCGAGAACCCGCTGGACCTGGCGATCAACGGCAGCGGCTTCTTCCAGCTCGGCGTGCTCAATGGCGCGGGCACCGGCACCACGCCGCCCACCTTCGGCGGCGAGACCTACTTCAGCCGCAACGGCCAGTTCAAGCTGGACCGCTTCGGCCAGGTCGTCAACAACGAGGGCATGGCCCTGCTCGGCCGGCCGCTGGACGCCAATGGCCTGGCCGGCGCCACCCTCGGCCCGGTCACCCTGCCTACCCAGGGCCTGCCGGCCGCGGCCACCACCACCCTGTCGCTGGAGATGAACCTCGACGCCCGCGCCACCGTGGCCGCCGACAGCACCCTGGCCCTGAACCCGGCCGACGCCAGCACCTACAACCACTCCACCCCGATCACCGTCTACGACGGCACCGGCGAGCCGGTGGAGATGACCCTGTACTTCCGCCGCATCGCCGGGGGCGCCGCCGATGCGACGACCACGCCGCCGACGCCGGCCACCGACCGCTGGCAGGTCTTCGCGGCCACGGCTGGCACGACCTCGGTCGCCACGCCGGCGGGCACGCTGGCCTTCGACGCCAGCAGCGGCAGCCCCTGGCCGGCCGCGGCGTCCAGCCTCAACCTCGGCGCGCTGACGGCCACCTCCGCCGCCGGCGATCCCATCACCCTCTCGCCGATCACGCTGGGCGTGAAGGCCACCGGCTACGCCGCCGCCTCGGCCACCACCCAGCAGACGCAGAACGGCCACACCTACGCCGGCCTGAGCAGCGTCAGCGTGGAAGACGACGGCACGGTGCGCGCGCGCTTCTCCAACGGCCAGTACCAGGACGTCTACCGCCTGGAACTGGCGACCTTCCGCAACCCCCAGGGCCTGGAGCCGCAAGGCAACAACCGCTGGGCGCAGACCCTGGCCTCGGGCGACCGCATCGTCAATGCGCCGGGCATCGGCAACCTGGGCCATCTGCAGTCGGGCGCGCTCGAGGACAGCAACGTCGACCTGACCGGCGAGCTGGTCAACATGATCACCGCGCAGCGCGTCTACCAGGCCAATGCGCAGACGATCAAGACGCAGGACTCGGTGCTGCAGACCCTGGTCAACCTGCGTTGACGAGCCGCCTCAAGCCCTGAAGCGCTGAAGCCCGGAGCCTGCCATGGACCGCATGATCTACCTGTCGATGTCGGGCGCGAAGGCGACGATGCAGCGCCAGGACCTGCTCTCGAACAACCTGGCCAATGCCTCGACGACCGGCTTCCGGGCCGAGCTGCAGGCCTTCCGTGCGGTGCCGGTGCGCGGCGACGGCGCCACCACCCGCGCCTACGCGCTGGAGACCAGCACCGGCTACGACCCCGCGCCCGGTCCCGTCACCGCCACCGGCCGGCCGCTGGACGTGGCCCTGCAGGGCCAGGCCTGGCTGGCGCTTCAGGCCCCGGACGGCAGCGAGGCCTACACCCGCGCCGGCGCGCTGACCGTGGACGCCCAGGGTCAGCTGATGAGCCTGGGCGGCCTGCCGGTGCTGGGAGACGGCGGCCCGATCACCGTGCCGCCGGGCACCGAGCCCAGCATCGCGCCCGACGGCACCGTCAGCGCCCGCCAGGCCAATGGCAGCTTCCTGCCGGTCGGCCGGCTGAAGCTGGTCACGCCCGAAGCGCCGCTCAAGCGCGGCGAGGACAGCCTCTTCCGCAGCGCTGACGGCAACCCGCTCGACGCCGACCCGGCCGCGCGCCTGCAGGACGGCGCGCTCGAGGGCTCGAACGTCAGCGCCATCGGCACCATGGTGGCCATGATCGCCGCGGCCCGCCAGTTCGAGCAGCAGCTCAAGCTGCTCGGCCAGGCCGAGCGCAACGAGGACAACGCGGCCAAGCTGCTGTCCGTCGACCGCTGAGGCAGCGCCGGGAGAAGCGGCCCGCGGCGGCCCCTCTTCCGCCGATGCCCGGCCCGCCGCCCGGGCGACGATGGCCGGGCACGAAGGAGAAGGCCATGATGCGCGCCCTGTGGATTTCCAAGACCGGGATGGAGGCCCAGCAGACCCAGCTGGACCACATCTCCAACAACCTCGCGAACAGCGCGACGAACGGCTACAAGCGTTCGCACGCGGTCTTCGAGGACCTCATGTACCAGAACCTGCGCCAGGCCGGCGCCAACAGCTCGGAGCAGACCCAGCTGCCGACCGGCCTGCAGGTGGGCCTGGGCACCCGCGCGGTGGCCACCTCGCGCCAGTTCACGCAGGGCAATCTGCAGCAGACCGGCAACAGCCTGGACGTGGCCATCAAGGGTGCGGGCTTCTTCCCCATCCAGCGCCCGGACGGCAGCACGGCCTACAGCCGCGACGGCGCCTTCCAGCTCAATGCCCAGGGCCAGATCGTCACCAACAACGGCGACCTGCTCGGCACCGGCATCAGCGTGCCGCCCGAGGCCCAGGGGGTGACCATCGGCAGCGACGGCACGGTCACCGTGCGCATCGCCGGCCAGGCCGCGCCGCGCCAGGTCGGGCAGATCCAGCTCGTGAACTTCCAGAACCCGGCCGGCCTGGAGCCGCTGGGCCAGAACCTCTATGCCGAGACGGCCGCCTCCGGCGCGCCCAACACCGACACCCCGGGCGCCAACGGCCTGGGCAGCCTGACCCAGGGCTTCGTCGAGACCAGCAATGTCAATGTCGTCGAGGAGCTGGTGACCATGATCCAGACCCAGCGCGCCTACGAGCTCAACTCCAAGGCCATCCAGACCGCCGACCAGATGCTGCAGCGTCTGGGTCAGATCTGAGGCGGCCGGCCATGGGCATGCCGCTCCTGTCTTCGCCCCGGCCCTCGTCCCTGCGCCGCGCCCTGCTGCCCCTGGCGGCCGCGGTGCTGCTGGCCGGCTGCGCCGGCCTGTCGCCGCGCGTCGAGGTGCCCGACACCGGCCCGGTGCGCCCGGCCGGCGGGGTCGCCCCCAGCCCGCCGCAAGCCACCGGCTCGCTCTACGCGGCGGCCGGCTACCGGCCGCTGTTCGAGGACCACCGCGCACGCCATGTCGGCGACACGCTGCAGGTGCGCATCGTCGAGAAGATCACCGCCAGCGCCAGCTCCAGCAGCGCCATCGACAAGTCGGGCGATGTCTCGGCCGGCGTCAGCGCGGTGCCGCTGCTGCCGCCCAGCGTGCTGAACCGGGCCTCGGCCTCCGGCAATTCCAGCAACACCTACAGCGGCAAGGGCACGACCCAGAGCGCCAACGACTTCACCGGCACGATGACCGTCAGCGTCGTCGAGGTGCTGCCCAACGGCCACCTGCTGGTGACCGGCGAGAAGCAGATCGGCGTGAACGACGCGGTCGACGTGCTGCGCTTCTCCGGCCAGGTCGATCCGCGCAGCATCCAGCCCGGCAACAGCGTGGCCTCCACCTCGATCGCCAACGTCCGCCTGGAGCACCGCGGCCGCGGCGCCGCGGCCGATGCCCAGGTGATTGGCTGGCTGGCGCGCTTCTTTTTGAGCGTTCTCCCGATCTAAAGATTTCCAGAATGGTGTCGAAGGGGGAGGGGAGCGTCTCCGCCCCCGCGGACCGACACCGCCATGAACGCCACCCTCGCCAAGCCCTACTCCCGGTCTGCCCGCCGTCTCCGGTCGCGTCCTGTCGCGTCCCCGGCGGTCGAGATCGGCACCGACCGCGGTGCCGCGCCCGAGGCGGTCGAGCTGCCGGTCGAGCCGCTGAGCCCGCTGCTGCGCTTCGCCCTGGCGCTGTGCATCCTGGTGGCCAGCGCCGCACTGTGGTGGCCCGCCCCGGCCCAGGCCGCGCGGCTCAAGGAGATCGCCGCCGTGCAGGGCGTGCGCAGCAACCCGCTGGTCGGCTACGGCCTGGTGGTGGGCCTGGACGGCACCGGCGACCAGACCACCCAGACGCCCTTCACCGGCCAGAGCCTGCAGTCCATGCTGCAGCAGCTGGGGGTCACCGTGCCGGCGGGCACCAACATGCAGGTGCGCAATGTGGCGGCGGTGATGATCACCGCCAGCCTGCCGCCCTTCGCCCAGCCGGGCCAGGCCCTGGACGTGACCGTGGCCTCGCTCGGCAACGCCAAGAGCCTGCGCGGCGGCACGCTGATCACCACCCCGCTCAAGGGCCCGGACGGCCAGGTCTACGCCCTCGCCCAGGGCAATCTGGTGATCGGCGGGGCCGGCGCCGCGGCCGGCGGCTCCAAGGTGCAGATCAACACGCTCAACGCCGGCCGCATCCCGGCCGGGGCCCTGGTCGAGCGTGCCGTGCCCACGCCGCTGAACCAGGGCGAGAGCCTGCAGCTCGACCTCAACAGCGCCGACTACTCCACCGCCCGCGCCGTGGTCGAGGCCATCAACCGCCACGCCGGCCAGCCCCTGGCCCAGGCCCTGGACGGCCGCACGGTGCGCGTGGCCATGCCGGCCGACCCGGGCGCCCGCGTGGCCCTGCTGGCCGACATCGAGAACCTGCCCATCGCCCGCGAGGCGCCGGCCGCCAAGGTGGTGATCAACGCCCGCACCGGCTCCATCGTGGTGAACCAGGCGGTCACGCTCAGCGCCTGCGCGGTGGCCCACGGGGCGCTCAGCGTGACCATCAGCACCCAGCCGGTGATCAGCCAGCCCAATGCCTTCGGCGCGGGCCAGACGGTGCAGGCCGAGAAGTCCGACATCACGGTGGCGCAGGGCGGCGGCTCGCTGATCCAGCTGCCCGCCGGCGCGCAGCTGACCGAGGTGGTCAAGGCCCTCAACAGCCTGGGCGCGACGCCTCAGGAGCTGCTGGCCATCCTGCAGGCCATCCAGGCTGCCGGCGCGCTCAACGCCGAGCTGGAGGTGATCTGACATGGCCGCCCTGCCCAGCACCGGCGGCCTGCCCGGGGCCCAGCTCCAGGCCCTGCGCGGCGAGGCCGCCCGCGACCCCCAGGCCGCGGTGCAGGCCGCGGCGCGGCAGTTCGAGTCGCTCTTCATGCAGGAGCTGATGAAGAGCATGCGCGCGGCCACGCCCGCCAGCGGCCTGATGGACAACGGCGGCACCCAGCTGGGCACCGAGATGCTCGACCAGCAGTTCGCCCAGCAGCTCAGCGGCCTGCCCGGCGGCCTGGCCGACCAGATCGCCCGGCAGCTGGCGCGGCAGCAGGCGGCGGTCCGCCCGGCCGATGCCCCGGGCGGCGCCCCGGGCGCTGGGGCGGGCGCGCAGGGCCTCCAGGGCACCGCGCCGGCCCGCGCGCTGCCGCACCGGCCCGGCAGCCTGTCGCGCGAGGCCCTGTCACCCGCCGCGCTGCGCGCGGGCAGCGCGCCGCAGCAGTTCGTGGCCCAGCATCGCGCGGCGGCCCAGGCCGCGGCCCAGGCCACCGGCATCCCGGCGGACTTCATCCTGGCCCAGGCCGCGCACGAATCGGGCTGGGGCCGGCGCGAGATCCGCATGCCCGACGGCTCCAGCTCGCACAACGTCTTCGGCATCAAGGCCGGGCCGGGCTGGACCGGCAAGACCACCACCGTCACGACGACCGAGGTCGTCGACGGCGTGCCGCACAAGGTCCGGCAGACCTTCCGCGCCTACGACAGCTACGCCGAGGCCTACACCGACCACGCCCGCCTGCTCAGCGAGAGCCCGCGCTACGCCCGCGTCGTGACCGAGGGCGGCAGCGCCCAGGGCTTCGCCCGCAGCCTGCAGCGGGCCGGCTACGCCACCGACCCCGACTACGCGAGCAAGCTCGGCCGCGTGATCGACACCACCGTGCGTGTCGCCCGCAGCCTGCAGGGCTGAGCGCATCACCGTTTCCTGACGAGGTCTTCCCATGTCCGGCCTGCTCTCCCTCGGCGTCCGCGCGATGAACGCCAGCCAGACGGCCCTCCAGGTCGCCGGCCACAACATCGCCAACGCCAACACCGCCGGCTACAGCCGCCAGGAGGTGCTGCTCAGCGCGACCCCGGGCAGCTTCAGCGGCGCCGGCTTCATCGGCAAGGGCGTGCAGGTGGCCGGCGTCGTCCGCGCCTACGACGGCTATGCGGTGCGCGAGGAGCAGCGCAGCAGCTCGCAGGCGGCCATGGACGAGGCGCGCCTGCAGCAGCTCGAACAGCTCGACACCCTGTTCCCGCTGGGCGAGCAGGGCCTGGGCCAGGCGGCCACCCAGCTCTTCAATGCCTTCGTCGACGTGGCCACGGCGCCGCAGGACCTGTCGGCGCGCCAGGTGGTCGTGTCGCGGGCCGAGGACTTCGCGGCCCGCGCCCGCGCGGTGGCCGAGCAGCTGGAGCAGATGCAGTCCGGCCTGCGCAGCGACCTGGGGGTGATGAACACCCAGGCCAACCAGATCATCGACTCCATCGCCCGCGTCAACGGCCTGATCCAGGCCGCCCAGGGCGCCAGCCAGGCCCCCAACGATCTGCTGGACCAGCGCGACCAGCTGGTGCGCGATCTCTCGGCCCTGCTGCCCGTCAGCACGGTGGCCACCGATCACGGCGGCCTCAACGTGATGCTGCCCGGCGGCCAGGCCCTGGTGATGGACAGCCATGCGCGCCAGCTGGAGCTGCGCGTCGATCCCGCCGATGCCCGGCTGCGCCAGGTGGCGCTGGTCGGCAGCCCCGCGGTGCTGGCCCCGGCGCAGCTGGCCGGCGGCAGCCTCGGCGGCCTGCTGCGCTTCCAGAACGAGGACCTGCCGGCCACCCGCAGCCGCTTCGAAAGCCTGGTCAGCGGCGTGACCACGGCCGTCAATGCCCAGCAGGCCCTGGGCCTGGCCGTGGATGCGGCCGGCGGCCGGCATGCCGGCGCGGCCCTCTTCGACGACGGCGGCCAGGGGGCCATCGGCCTGCAGGTGGCCATGCGCGATCCGCTGGGCGTGGCCGCCGCCGCCCCCGTGGCCGCCGCGGCCGGCAACCGCAACCTCGGCACCGCCGCGGTCGGCGCGCTGACCGTGCGCAGCTGGGACGGCGCCAGCACGCCGCAGGTCGATCTGGAGTTCACCGGCGCCAGCGCCGGCGCGGCCGCCACCGGCTACCGCTGGCGGGTTGACGGCGGGGCCTGGACCACCGAGTCCGGCCTGCCCCAGCCCCTGACGCTGGACTTCCCGGTCGGCGGCGACCCGGACAACGCCGCGCTCGGCTGGTCGCTGAACCTGCAGGGCGCGCCCAAGGCCGGCGACAGCTTCAGCGTCGCGCCGCCCGGCGGCACGCCGGCCGAGGTGGCCGAGAGCCTGCGCCACCAGAACGGCAACGCCCTGGCCATGGTGGCGCTGCGCGAGAAGGCCCTGGTCGGCGGCTCCACGGCCGGCAACGCCTATGCCGAGCTGGTGGCCGAGGTCGGCCTGCGCGTCGAAGGCGGCCGCACACTGGCCGAGCTGTCGCGCAGCGCCGCCGACCAGGCCAGCGCCCAGCGCAGCGCGCAGACCGGCGTCAACCTCGACGAGGAGGCGGCGCGCCTGATCCAGTACCAGCAGGCCTACCAGGCCTCGGCCAAGGTGCTGCAGGTCGCGCAGTCGCTGTTCGAGACCCTGCTGCAGACCGCCGGCTGAGCCGGCCGCCCCGACCCAGGAAAGAGAGTCCCATGCGACTGACCACCGCCTCCCGCTACGAATCCGGCATCGCCGAGCTGCAGCGTCGCCAGCAGGCCCTGGGCGACGCCCAGCAGCGCCTCGTCAGCGGCAAGCGCGTGGAGCGCGCCTCCGACGATCCGGTGGCCGCCGCGCGCGCCGAGCGGGCCGGCGCCAGCCTGGCCATCAGCACGGCCAGCCTGCGCGCGCTCGACGCCAGCCGCAGCCACCTGACCCTCAGCGAGAGCACGCTCGGCCAGTCCACCGAGCTGCTGCAGCAGGCCCGCGACCTGATGGTCGGGGCCGGCAACGGCGCCTACACCGATGCCGAGCGCGCGACCCTGGCCGACAGCCTGCGCGGCCTGCGCGAGCAGCTGCTGAACCTGGCCAACCGCGGCGACGGCAACGGCAGCTACCTCTTCGGCGGCCAGGGCTCGGCCGGCCAGCCCTTCGTCGAAGGGGCGACGGGCGTCAGCTACCGCGGCACGCCGGGCGACACCCAGCTCGCGGTCGGCGAGGCCCGGCTGACCTCGGCCGTCGACGGCGACCGCACCTGGACCGCCGTGCCCGACAGCGGCGGCACGACGATCAATGTCTTCGACGCCCTGGCGGCGATGGCCGACGACCTGGAGACCCCGGGCCGCAGCAGCGCCACCCGCGCTGCCGCCAACACCGAGGCCCTGCGGGTGATCGACCGCGTGCTGGTGCAGCAGGGCCGCGAGCGCAGCGCGGCCGGCGAGGCGCTGAACCGCCTCGACGGCATCGAGGAGCGCCTGGGCCAGCAGCAGCTCGACGCCCAGCAGGTGCAGTCCGACGCGACCGACCTCGACATGGTGTCCGCCATCTCCGACTTCCAGAACCAGCAGACCGGCTACAACGCCGCCCTGCAGGCCTACGCGCAGGTGCAGCGGCTGAGCCTCTTCGATTACCTGAAGGGCTGAAGCCCGGAAGCGGGCGGCCGAAGCCCGCCATTCCGCGGTTTTCCGGCCCCGGCCGCTCCGGACAATGGGCTCTCCCCACCCGCCCCGCCGAGCTGTGAGCCCCTCCATCCTTGCCCGCGTCGCGTTGGGCTACGCCCCGATGATCGACCGCCAGCGCGCGGTGATCGCGACCCGGCTCACCCTCTTCCCCCTGCGTCCCGGCGAGCCGCTGGCCGTCGGCGAGCTGCTCGACGCGCTGGCCGCCGTCTGGCCGGAGGGGGCAGGGGAGGTCTCGCTCAACATCCTCAGCGAGACCCTGCTGCACGAGCTGATGGCCGCCCAGCCGGCCCGCCACCTGGGGGTGGAGGTGCCGGCCTTCATGGCCGCCGACCCGGCGCACACCGCGGTCATCGCCGCGCTGGCCGCGCGCGGCAACCCCCTGCTGATCAAGGGCCGGCCGCCGCGCGAGCTGCCGCGCGAGCTGCTGCCCTGCTTCCGCCACGCCATCATCGACCTGGGCGAAGACCGCCGGCTCGGTGAGCCCGCCGGCCAGCCCAGCCCGGTGCCGCGCAGCATCGGCTTCATCCAGTCCGGCGTGCACACCCTGGCCGAGATGGAGGCAAGCTTCGCGCGCGGGGCGGTGGCCGTGCTCGGCTGGCCCTTCCAGGATGCGCTGGCGCGCCGCAGCCGCCCGCGGGACCGCGCCGCCGGCCAGCCCTCGGCCGAGCTCGGCGTGATCATGGAGATGATGCGGCAGCTGCAGTCCGGCGCCTCGGTGGAGACGCTCGAATCGACGCTCAGCCAGGACCCGCGCCTGGCCTTCCGCCTGCTGCGCTACCTCAACTCGCCGGCCTTCGGCCTGGCGGTGGAGGTGGCGTCCTTCCGCCACGCCATCCTGCTGCTGGGCACCCAGCGCCTGCAGCGCTGGCTGGCCCTGCTGCTGGCCACGGCCAGCGAGGACCTCAACCTGCGTCCCCTGATGTTCGCCGCGGTGCGCCGCGGCCTGCTGATGGAGGAGCTGCTGGAGCGTGCCGGCTACGAGGAACTGGCCGGCGAGTGCTTCATCTGCGGCGTCTTCTCGCTGCTGGACCAGCTGCTCGACCAGCCCTTCGACGTGCTCCTGGGCCAGCTGCCCGTGCCCGAGCGGGTGCGCCAGGCCCTGGTCGAGGGCACGGGGCCCTGCATGCCCTACCTGCGTCTGGTGCAGGCGGTGGAGGGGGATGATCTCGATCCGATCCGCGAGGCTTTCGCCTCGCTCTTCAGCTACGCTGGGGAGACCAACGAGGCCCTGCTGGCTGCCCTGGCCCGGGCCGCCACCCTGCGCTGATGCCGTGCCGACCGTGAACCCCCAAGCCCTGCCCGTGCCGTCCGTCCGGCTCGACCCCGAGGCCCTGGCCCAGCTGCGCGCCCTCGACCCCGAGGGCCGCCACGGCCTGCTGCCGCGGGTGGCCGGCCTCTTCGAGGCCTCGCTGGCCAGCCTGCTGCCGCAGCTCGACGCCGCCGAGGCGGCCGGCGACCTGGCCGCCGTGCGGCATGTGGCCCACACCCTCAAGTCCTCCAGCGCCAGCCTGGGCGCGCTGGCCCTGTCGCGCTGCTGCGCGGAGACCGAACGCCAGGTCCGCGAGGCGCCCCCCGCGGACCTGGCCGCGCTGCTCGGCCGCCTGCGTGCCGAGCTGGACCGCGTGCGGCCGGCGATCGCCGCGCTCGGCCAGCCCGGGCCCTGAACCCCGACCCTGCCGCGCATGCCCTTCAGCATCCGACTCGATCACGAGCCCGTCGATCCGCCCCAGCTGCTGCTGGTGGATGACGATCCGGTGGCCCGGCTGCTGACCGCCACTGCCCTGCGCCAGCAGGGCTTCGAGGTCACGGTGGTCGACAGCGGCCCCGAGGCCCTGGCCCTGCTGGAGCGCTGGCGGCCCGACCTCATCGTGCTGGACGCGCTGATGCCCGGCCAGGACGGCTTCGAGACCTGCCGCCTGCTGCGTGCCCGGCCCGGCCTGGCGGCGCTGCCCGTGCTGATGCTGACCGGCCTGGACGACGAGGCCTCCATCGAGCAGGCCTACCGGGCCGGCGCGACCGACTTCTTCCTCAAGTCCAGCCGCTGGGCGATGCTGGTCGGCCGCCTGCGCCACCTGCTGCGCGCGGCCCGCGTGCGCGACGAGCTCGAGCGCAAGCGCAGCGAGCTGGCCCGCGCGCAGCAGATCGCCCGCATCGGCAGCGTGGCCTGGCGGCCCGGCCGCTTCGGCCTGGACTGCACCGCCGAGGCGCTGCACGTGCTGGGCCTGCCCGCCGGCAGCCGGCTCGGCCTGCGCCAGGTGCTGCGGCGCACCGAGCCGGTGGCGCGCCGCGCCCTGCTGGTCCAGCTGCGCGAGGCCCTGGCCGCCCGCCAGCCCATGACGCTGGAGCTGCGCCTGGCCCGCGACGGCGGCCCCGAGCTGCTGCTGCAGGTCGAGGTGGAGCCGCAGTTCGATCCGCGCGGCCAGCTCAGCGGCTACACCGGCATCGTGCAGGACGTCGGCGAGCGCCGTGCCGCCGAGGACCGCATCCACCAGCTCGCCCACTTCGACGCCCTGACCGGCCTGCCCAACCGCCGCGAGCTCATCGCCCGGGCCGAGCGGGCGCTGGAGGCCGCCCGCCGCGACAACCAGGCCCTGGCCGTGCTGCTGATCGGCCTGGACCGGGTGAAGCTGGTCAACGACACCCTCGGCCACGCCGCCGGCGACGAGCTGCTGCGCCGCATCGCCTTCCGCCTGCAGACCTGCGTGCGGCACGGCGCGGTCGGGTCCGACACGCCCGAGGGCGGGCGCCCCGCCACCCGCCACGACGACGTACTGGGCCGCCTGGGCGGCGACGAGTTCGTCGTGCTGCTCAACGGCACCGGCCGCGAGCGCGACGCCTGCGCCGTCGCCCAGCGCCTGCAGGAGGCCCTGCGCGCCCCGCTGACCCTCGCCGGCCAGGACGTCTTCATCACCGCCAGTATCGGCGTGGCCCTGTTTCCGCGCGACGGCGCCTCGGTGCCGGAGCTGCTGCGCCATGCCGACGCCGCCATGCGTGCCACCAAGGAGGCCGGCCGCAACGCCGTCACCCTGTATCACCCCACCCTGGCCGGCGGCGGCCGCGAGCAGCTGCAGACCGAGACCGCCCTGCACATGGCCCTGGCGCGCGGCGAGCTGGTGCTGCACTACCAGCCCAAGATCGACCTGCGCAGCGGCCGGGTGGCCGGCGTCGAGGCGCTGATGCGCTGGCGGCGCGGCGACCGCCTGGTGCCCCCGGCCGACTTCATCCCCCTGGCCGAGGAGACCGGCCTGATCGTGCCCATGAGCGAATGGGCGCTGCGCGAGGCCGCCCGCCAGGCCGCCGCCTGGCGCGGCCTGCCCGGGCTGGACGGCCCCATTGCCGTCAACCTGCCGAGCCGGCTCTTCGAGCGCAGCGACCTCATCGCCACCCTCGGCAGCGCCGCCGAGGCGGCCGGCGTGCCGGCCGGCGCGGTACAGATCGAGATCACCGAGACCGGGCTGATGAAGAACCTGCAGACGGTCATCCCGACCCTGCACCGCCTGCACGCCATCGGCGTCGGCCTGGCCATCGACGACTTCGGCACCGGCTACTCCTCGCTGGCCTACCTGACCACCCTGCCCATCGACGAGCTGAAGATCGACCGCAGCTTCATCCGCGACCTCGGCGTCACGCCGCAGAGCGCGGCCGTCGTCGGGGCCATCGTCGCGCTGGCCCGCACCCTCTCGCTGCACGTCGTGGCCGAGGGCGTCGAGACGCTCGGCCAGCTGGAGGCCCTGCTCGACCTCGGCTGCGACAGCGCGCAGGGCTACCTGATGGCCCGGCCCATGGAGGCCGCCGCCCTCCCGGCCTGGGTGGACAGCCTGGGCACCGCCCTGCAGCCCTGGCAGCAGGCCCTCGCGCCCCAGGCCCTGCGGCGCCGCCCGCCGCCAGCCCGACCGCGCAGCCCCGGCGCCCATCCTGCATGAACGCCCCCGAGCCCCGCCCGGAGGCCCCGGCCTCGGTTGCGGCGCTGGCCAAGGCCACCCTGCGCCGCCTGGCCCTGGAGCGGCTGGAGCCGACCCCCGGCAACTACGCCCGCGCCTACGCGCAGGAGGCCGGCCACCTGCCACCGGCCCCGGCCGAGGCCGAGACGCCCGACGGCCTGGCCTGGGCCGGCCTTCTCGAACGCACCCTGCGCGCCCTGGAGCGCTCCGACCGCGGCTGGACCGCGGCCCGCCGCAAGGACAGCCTGCAGCGCGTCCTCGGCGGCAGCAGCCGCAGCGACGCCACCCGCCTGCACCAGGCCCTGACCCAGCTGCTCGGCCGCTGGGACGAGGCCCCCGCCGAGGCCGACGAGCCCCCCGCCCTGCGCGAGGCCACGGCCCGCACCGATCCGGCGCCGGCCGAAGCGGCCCGGCCGTCCGCCCTGCCGGAGGCCGCCCCGGTGCCGGCCTTGGGCCGGACTCCTGAGCGCCCGGCGGACCCGTCCGCACCCCCCGCCGCCTGGCCGGCCCTCGTCGACAGCCTCGCCGCCTCGCTCGACGCCGCCCTGCCGGCCGACGATGCCGGCGCCCGTGCCCTGGCCGAACGCCTGCAGCAGCGCCTGCAGGCCGCCCGCCCGCCCGACACGGCCGCGGCCGGCGAGGTGGCCGCGCTTTGCGACGAGGCCCGCCGCCTGATCGCCCACCGCCTGCACGGCCATGAGGTGCTCACCCAGCTCTGCCGTGGCCTCAGCGAAAGCCTCATCGAGCTGGCCGAGGACGAGAGCTGGGCGCGCGGCCAGGCCCAGGCCATGCGCCAGCAGTTCGAGACCGGCCTGGCCGTGCGCGGCCTGCGCCAGCTCGACGAGATGCTGGCCACCACCCGCGCCTGCCAGCAGCGCCTGCAGGGCGAGCGCCGCGCCGCGCGCGAGGCGCTCAAGGCCTCGATCCGGCAGATGCTCAGCGACCTGGCCAGCCTCGGCCAGACCTCCGGCCGCTACGCCGACAGCCTGGACCGCCACGCCGAGGCCATCGCCGCCGCCGACACCCTGGACAGCCTGGCCGGCCGGGTCCGCGAGATGGTGGCCGAGAGCCGCGCCGTGCAGTCCCTCGTCGCCCAGACCCGCGACCGCCTGCAGGCCGAGCAGGCCCGGGCCGAGGCCATGCAAGCGCGCGTCCGCGGCCTGGAAGACGAGATCCGCCGCCTCGGCGACGAGGTCTCGACCGACCCCCTGACCCAGATCGCCAACCGCCGCGGCCTGATGCGCGCCTTCGAGCACGAATGCGTGCGCCTGGCCCGTGCCGCCCACGAGGCCGCGGCCGACCCCGCCGCCCCGGCCCCGGACGAGCCGCCGCCCCTGGCCGTCGGCCTGCTCGACATCGACAACTTCAAGCGCCTGAACGACCGCCTCGGCCACGCCAGCGGCGACGCCGCGCTGCAGTTCCTGGCCCGCCAGGTGACCCGCGCCCTGCGCCCGCAGGACACCCTGGCCCGCTACGGCGGCGAGGAGTTCGTCGTGCTGCTGCCCGCCACCCCGGTCGACGAGGCCCAGCGCGTGCTCAGCCGTCTGCAGCGCCTGCTGAGCGCCGAGCTCTTCACCAGCGACGGCCCCGAGCGCATCTTCGTCACCTTCTCCGCCGGCGTGACCGCCCACCGCCCCGGCGACCCGCTGGACGCCGCACTGGCCCGCGCCGACGTGGCGCTGTACGAGGCCAAGCGGACGGGGAAGAACCGGACTTGCACGGGCTGAGCGCCGGCGCGGCGCGGGCGGCCGGGCCGGCCGGGACGCTGCCCCTACACTGCCCGCCCAAGTCCCGATGAGCACGCTGATCCTCGCCGCCACCCCCCTGCACGCCTTCCTGGCCCTGGGCCTGCGCCAGGGGCCCTACGCGGCGGGCGAGGCGACGCTGGCGCTGATCGACCAGCCGCCCGGGGCCGAGGATCCCCTGGCCGCCGCCCTGCAGGCTGCCGCGTGGCCGGGCCTCACCCTGATGCGGCCGGCGCGCCTGGCGCGCGGCAGCAGCCGCCGCCAGCTGGCGGCCTGGCGCGGCCGGGTGCGCGAGATCGCGCCGACCACCGTGACCATCGGCAACGACCAGCGCATCGAGTTCCACGCCGCCGTGGCCGAAGCCCCGCAGGCCCGCTGCGTTTACAGCGACGATGGCCTCTACAGCTACCTGCCGCATGCCTCGGCGCTGCCGCCCTGGCGCGAGGCGCTGGCGGCCTGGCGCCGGCGGCTGAAGTTCGGCTTCCCCGTCGAGCGGCCCTCCCTGCTGGGGGGCTCGCGGGCCGTGCACGAGGGCATCGTGCTGATGCCGGGGCACGCGCATGCCGGCCTGGCCGGCAAGCCGCTGCGGGCCTACGAGCCGTCCTGGTTTGCCGGCGACGCGGTGCGGGCGGTCTGCCTGGAGGCGGCGGCCCGGGCGGGCTTCGACGCCGGGCGTGCGGCGTCCACCCGGCTGCTGGTGCTGCTGCCGCATCCCCGCTTCCTGCGGGCCGACCCGGCCCTGGTCGCCACCGTGCTGGACGCGGTCCGCCGCGTGCAGGCGGCCGGTGGCGGCGTCATCCTCAAGAGCCATCCCAATGCCGGAGGCCGGCCGGTGGCCGAGCAGCTGGGCGTGGCCCCGGGCGGCTGGACCGAGCTGCCGGCCCGGCTGCCGGTCGAGGTTCTGGCGCCGCTGCTGTCTGATACGCTGGTTCTCGGCACCGTCACCACGGCCCTGCTGACCCTGGCCCGCCTGGCCCGGGTCCAGGTGCGCAGCCTGCCGGCGCCGGTGGGCGCCGGTCCGCTGCCGGCGGGTGCCGCGGCCCTCTACGCCGCCGCGGGCGTGCAGCCCCTGGGGGCCGACGGGCTGCCCGACGCGCCGTCCTCCCCTGTTCCCTCGCCTTGACGCCCTCCCATGTCCACTCCGATCCGGGTCTTTGTCGGCGCCGTGCATTCCCATCGCCTGATGGTGGATGTGCTGCGCTGGTCCATCCAGCGCCACGCTCGCCGGGCGGTCGAGGTCGAGTCCATCGGCGACCGCGTCGGCCAGAGCCTGCCGGTGCCGCAGAAGCCGGAGAACCGGCCGGTGACGCCTTTCTCCTTCCAGCGCTTCGCGGTGCCCATGCTGGCGGGCTGGCAGGGCCGGGCGCTCTACCTGGATGCCGACCAGCTGGTGCTGCGCGACATCGCCGAGCTCCACGACCTGCCCATGCCCTTCGGCCTGCGCCTGCGCTGCCGCAACGGCAAGGGGCCGGACGGCCGCACCGGCGTGCATGTCTCCAGCGTGATGCTGCTGGCCTGCGACCGCCTGCGCGACTGGGAGCCGCAGCGCATCGCCGACGCGATGGATGCCGGCCGCCTCAGCTACCCGGGCATGATGAAGCTCAAGCCGGTGTGGTGGAAGGGCGGCTTCTCGCGCCACTGGAACTCGCTCGACCACCTGGAGCCTGGCCACACCGGCCTGCTGCACTACACGCGCCGCTCGACCCAGCCCTGGATCGCCGCCGGCCACCCCCACGAGGACCTGTGGTTCGCCGCGCTCTACGACGGCCTGGACCGTGGCGCGATCCCGCGCGCCAGTGTCGACTTCGCGATCGAGAACCGCTACGTGCGCCCCTCCTTCGCCTGGCAGATCGGCCGCCGCGCGCTGCGCTCGGACGGTCGTCCCACGGACCTGGTGGCCGCCGACGAGGCCTTCCTCGCGCACTGCGCCAAGCACCAGTACAACAACCTCGATGGCGACTACCGCCCGACCTGAGATGCGCCGCATCGTCACCTTCGGCACCTTCGACGTGCTGCACATCGGCCACGTGAGCATCCTCGAGCGCGCCCGCGCCCTGGGCGGCCACCTGAGCGTCGGCGTCTCCTCCGATGCGCTGAACGTGGCCAAGAAGGGCCGCCGCCCCGTCTACCCGCAGGACGACCGGCTGCGCCTCATCGCGGCCCTGCGCTGCGTCGACGAGGTCTTCGTCGAGGAATCCCTCGAACGCAAGGGCGACTACCTGCGCGAGCGGCGCGCCGATGCGCTCGTGATGGGCGACGACTGGGTCGGCCGCTTCGACGAGTTCAAGTCGATCTGCGAAGTGATCTACCTGCCGCGCACGCCCTCGATCTCGACCACCGAGATCATCGAGGTCATCCGCCGCAGCCCCGGGGGCTGAGCGGCGGCGGGCTGGCTCAGACGCCGGCCCGGGCCTCCAGCGCGTCGGCGATGCGCGGCGCGGCGCGGCCGTCGCGGCGGCCGATCAGGTGCTCGACCAGGGCCTCGCGGGCCGGCTGCGGCGGCGGGGCCAGGCGCTCGGCCCAGGCCGTGCGCAGGGCGGCGCCCAGGTCGCCCGGGCGCTCCACGCTGTGCGCCACGGCGGCATAGCGGGCGGATTGCGGGTCCATGCGCCGCTTGAAGCGCCAGGCCAGCAGCCCGCGGTAGCTCCAGCGCAGGGCCATGAAGCGGCACCACAGCACCGGCCGGTTCAGGGCCGCGAACTCGAAGAGCGCGCTCGAGGCCTCGCTGAGCAGCACATCGGCCTGCGCCATCAGCGGCACCAGGTCGTAGTGCTCGGGGCCGAGCACGGTGACGCCGGGCTCGCGCGCCCAGGCTTCGAAGCGCGCCCGTTGCCGGGCGTATTGCGGCACCGTCCAGCTGAAGAAGTGCGGCTTGACGATCCAGCGCGCACCCGGCAGCAGCGGGCCGAGCCGCTCGGGCATGCGCTCGATCGACGAGGGGTAGAAGGTCGGCGCGTAGAGCAGCACCGGCGCCCGTCCGGCCGCCGGCGGCGCGGCCTCGGGCGGCAGCAGGGGGTCGAGCTTGGCGAAACCCACCTGCACCAGGCGCGGCGCCAGGCCGGGATCGCGCGCGAGCAGCTCGTCCTCGACGCGCTGGGATTCCACGCAGCGCAGGTCGAAGGCGTCCAGGCGCGGATCGAACAGCACGTTCTTCACGCCGATGCCGTGGTAGACCAGGGCCGTCCGCGTGCGCGCCGGCAGGGCCTGCTCCGGGTCGCGGAAGCTGCCGAAGACGGCCCAGTCCGGCGCCTCCTCGCGCAGCAGGGCGTAGGCCTCGGCCCCGCGGCGCAGGCGACTCACCACCAGTTGCCCCGGCCCCGCCGGGGGCAGCTGCAGCGGGGTGGCCTGCAGCGCCTCGTCCAGCCGCAGCAGCAGATGCACCCGGTGGCCGCGGCGCAGCAGCTCGGCGATGACCGGCGTGAACTGGGGCAGGTAGTAGAGCTGCTCGGCCACGAAGGCCACGCGCAGGGGCGTCATCGGGTGGAGGCCTCCGCGGTCGCCTTCTCCACCTCATAGCTCACTTCGTAGATCGACAGAACACCTGCAAGGTAGCGCTCGAAGGCTTCGATCAGACCATGCCGCAGATTGACCAGCGGATTCAGAAGATCGCTCAGCATCGGCAGCCTCAGGCCGAACAGCCTGGGACGCGCCATGGGAAGAAAACGCACCCGAACCCGTCGCAGGTGCCATCCTGGCATGGCGGCGTAGCGCGGGATGCGCCGCATCAGGGGATGGGATTCGCACAGGTAGCAGAAGGTGTGTACCCCGAAAGCCTGGCGATGGGTCGGGTCAGCATAGAAGTAGGGGTTGCTGTGATGCGGCACGATGAAGTGCATGCGCCCGCCCGGCTTGAGGATCCGGTCCAGCCCCCGCAGCAGTCGGTTGAGCGATTCCGGGTCCAGGTGCTCCAGGAAGTGCCGCGAATAAACAGCTTGCACACTCGATGCCGGCAACGCGTCGACGAAATCCAGCACGTCCATCTGGACATCCACCTCGGGGTGGCTGCCACGATCTACACCCAGGTAGCCGGCGCGGCGCTTGGCTCCGCAGCCAAGGTTGATGCGCAGCCCGCCTTCGGGGGCGTAGTAGGTTTCGGGGAAGGTCTCGGTCATGGTGGCGTGAGGGCGGGCAGCGGGGCGAGTTCGGCGAGCACCTCCGCCCACCGGCGAGCGATGCGCTCCGGATGATGTTCGGTCGTCAGCTGAGTACAGGCTCCTGCGATCCTGCGGGCGCGGTCCTCTCCGTTGGCCATCAGCCGGCCAAGGCCCGCGTGCCAGTCGTCCAGCACCAGCCAGGGTGCGAGCGGAAGGTAGCTGGGCACCGCATCGGCTGCAACGGCCAGACCCCGCATGAAGGCCGAGGCAGGGCGGTTGTTTGTCTTGCAGACGGTGAAAGGGTTGAGCTGTGCGGGAATCAGCGCTATGTCGGCGTGTGCCAAGGCCTGCTCGAAGGTGGTCGGCGACCAGGGCAGGTAGAGGCTCGGCCAGCTCCAGCGTGCAGCCAGCTCGCGGTAGGTCGCCCAACGGTTGCTGACGACCACCAGTTGCAGCGGCTGCTCCCGATGGTGTTGGTGCAGCGCCGCCTCCACCCGCGCCAGATCCCGCAGCCCGGCTTCGGCATAAGGCACACCATGCTGGCCAAACCAAACCAGCCGCCGTCCGGGCGAAGTCCTGTGCATCAAGTCGAAGGCCCGCAGGCGCAAGGCGTGGACGGTATCGCTCCAGCGGGCTCTGACCACGGTCCCGCCGCCTCCGTCCAGCCCGTCCGGCACCACCCGGAGGGAGACCTCGGGGCCGCAGGCAGCGAGGATTGCTTCAGCCAGGGCAGGGGTGGACGCCACCACCCGGTCGACTTGACGACAGGCGGCCATCAGCTGGCGTGCCCGCGGGCTCCCCTCGGGCATGCGGCGATCGTAGAAATGGTTGTCGCACAGGTCCAGCACCACACGGCAGCCCTGTGCCTGGAATGCCTGCGCCTGAGCCAGCGACGCAGGGTCGTACCGCTTGCCCAGCACCAGCACAGACGGTGGATCGGCAGGGGCTTCTCCGCAGATCCGGCTGTCTACGCCGAGGGCCTGCAGGCCCTGCACCACCTGCAGGACGCGTATCCGGGTACTGGCAACCCCTGAATGCGTCCGGTGTGGCCAGAAGACGATGGGGCCTACTCGATTCATCGCTTCATCTCCGACCGCCAAAGCCCCTGGTACACGCCCAGATTGCCCGCCACCATGGCCTCCAGCGAGAAGTTCGCCTGCACCCGGGCCCGGGCGGCGGCGCCCAGGCGGGCGCGCTCGGCCGGGTCGCCGAGCAGGTGGTCGAGGTGGGTGGCCAGGGTGGCGGCGTCGCCGGGCTCGATCAATGCGCCGGTCTCGCCCGGCACCACGATCTCGGGGATGCCGCCGGCGCGGCCGGCAACGATGGGCAGGCCGCAGGCGGCGGCCTGAAGCAGGGCCACGCCCAGGCCCTCCATCTCGGCGGGGTGGACCATGAGGTCGCAGGCCGGGAGCAGGCGCGGCAGGTCCTCGCGGAAGCCGGGGAAGAGCACCGGCCCGCCGTCGGCCGTGGCGCCGCTCAGCCCGCCGGCGCGGGCCTCGGCGACGAGGGCCTCGTGCAGCGGCCCGCGACCCAGCAGCAGCACCCGCGCCCGCGGGTGGCGGGCCAGCACGCCGGGCAGGGCGGCCAGCAGGGTGCGGTGGCCCTTGCGGGCGATGAACTGGGCGGCCATCACCAGCAGCAGGGTGTCGGGGGCCAGGCCCAGTTCCGCGCGAACCGCGGCGCGGTCGGGGTGCTCGGCGGCGATGGGCGCGTAGGCCGCGGTGTCCACCGCGCTGGGCACGCAGACCAGCTTGGCTTCGGGCACGCCCTCGGCGCGCAGCACGCGACGGATGCCCTCGGAGATGGTGACGATGCGGTCGTGCAGCCGGTACTTCAGCGCCACCCAGGCGCGTGGCTCGGGGTTGTCCACGCGGCGGCTGAGCACCACGGGTACGCCTTCCAGGCGGGCGGCGAGGGCGCCCAGCACGTCGCTGCCGCGCCGGCTGTGGAGGTGCACGACATCCGGCCGCTCGGCGCGGATCAGCCGGCGCAGGCGGCCGATCAGGCCCAGGTCCAGGTCGCCGCCCATGGCCAGTTCGCGCACGGCGGCATGCGGTGCGGCGGCGCCGGCGATGGCGCTGCCGGGCGGGCAGGCCAGCACGCTGTCCACCCCTGCTGCGCGCAGGCCGCGCAGCAGGAAGACCACCTGCAGCGCGCCGCCATAGAGGTGGCGGCCGGCTTCGACATGCAGCACTTTCATGCGGGGCTCAGGGGGAGGATGGACCGGCGGCTGACCGATCCGGCCGCGGCCCGCACGGCCTCGGCGGCGGCCCAGACGGTGTCGGCCGTGTGGTCGCGCATGCAGTCGAAGCGGCCGTCGCAGCTCGGCCGGCGGCGGCAGGGCGAGCAGCTGCGGCCGCTGTAGAGCACGCGGGTGGTGGGCAGGCCGGGGTCGAGGTAGGGCCGGGTCGAGCCGAAGAGGGCGACGGTCGGCACCCGCAGCGCGGTGCCGGCATGGGTCAGGCCGGTGTCGACGCCGATCAGCAGGGCGGCCTCGTCAATCACGGCCAGGCTGGCGTCCAGCGGCAGCTTGCCGGCCAGGCTGAGGCTGCCGGGCATGCGCGCGGCCAGGGCGGCGGAGGCCTCGGCCTCGGCCGGCCCGCCGAGCAGCACCGGCACCAGGCCGGCGGCCCGCGCCTGCGCGCCCAGGGCCTGCCATTCGGCCTCGAACCAGTGCTTCTGCGGCCGGGTGGTCCAGGGGCAGAACACGGCATGGGCCTGGCCGGGCGGCAGGCCGGCGGCGGCCAGCGCGGCCCGGGCCTGGGCGCGCGCCTCGGTGCGCAGCGCCAGGTCGGGCTGGAAGGCGGCGTCGGGGGCGCCAAGGTGGCGGGCCAGGGCGCGGTACTCGGCCCCGAAGGGCCGCTGCGACGGGTCGTTGACCGGCTGCAGGCGCTCGGTGGCCAGGTGGTGGCTGCCCTCCCAGCCGATCAGGCTGATGCGCCGCGGCGCACCGCTGAGCCAGCCCCAGACCGCGCTCTTGAGCAGGCCCTGGGTGTCGAGCACCAGGTCGAAGCGGGCCTCGCGCAGGCTGCGGCGCAGCGCGAGGAAGGCCCGCGCCAGCGCGAGGTAGCGCCGCGCCTGCGCCAGCCGCCGCCATTCGCCGCGCGGCCAGACGATGAGCCGGTCCAGCCGCGGATGGCCGGCCAGCAGCGGCGCGGCCGGGGCTTCGACCAGCCAGCTCAGCTCGGCTCCGGGGTAGCGGGCCCGCAGCGCCGGGATGAGGCCCGAGGCCATGATCACGTCGCCCAGCGCCGACAGGCGCACGATCAGGATGCGCGGCGGCCGGCCCGGCGTGGCGTCCGCGGGGCTCATGCCGGTGCCTGCCCGGTCCGCAGCCGTGCGTAGAGGTCGAGGTAGGCCTGCAGCACGGCCTGGCTGCCGTGCTCGCCGCGGGCGGTGGCGCGGCCGGCCTCGGCCAGCGCGGCACGCTCGGCGGCGGGCCGGCCCAGCAGTTCGCGCAGGCCGGCGGCGAGCCCCACGGGGTCGGCCAGCGGCGCCAGCAGGCCGTTGCGGCCGGGGGTGATCAGTTCCTGCGCGCCTTCGTTGGCCGTGCTGAGCAGCGGCAGGCCGTGCATCCAGGCCTCCAGGATCACGTTGCCCAGGGGCTCGTGGCGCGAGGGGCAGCAGAAGCTGTCGGCCACGGCGTAGAAGGGCGTGGGCTCGTCCTGCCAGCCGGCGAAGACGACGCGGCCGCGCAGCCGCGGCTCGGCGGCGGCCTGGGCGCGCAGCGCGGCATCCTCCGGCCCGTCGCCGACCAGCAGCAGGCGCAGCGGCCGGCCCTCGACCCGGTCGGGCAGCTCGGCGAAGGCGCGCAGCAGGTCGGCGAAGCCTTTCTTCTCGACGAAGCGGCCCAGGGCGAAGAGCACATGCGCCTCGGCCGGCAGGCCCAGCCGGGCGCGCAGCGCCACCCGCTCGGCTGCGGGCACCTCGCGGGGCTCGGGCACGAAGTTGCCGAGGTGGAAGATCCGGTCGGCCGGCAGGCCCTCGGCCCGGAGGTAGTCGCAGATCGCCCGGGTGTTGCCCACCCAGGCCTGCGCGTGCTCGTAGTAGCCGCGGATCTTGTAGAAGCCGCCGAGCCGCGCGATGTGCACCGCCCGCGAGCCCGCCGGCAGGCGGGTCAGCCGGGTGGCCCGGCCCATGTAGGTCTGCACGATGTCGGGCTGCCAGCGCGCGATCAGCCGCCTCAGGCGCCAGCGCGACAGCAGGTCCCACTTGGAGGCCAGCGGCAGGTGCTGCTGGGGCACGTCGGGCCGCAGCACCCGGGCCACCGGGCCGTCGCCGCGCACGACGGCCAGCACCGGGTGGCCGGCGTCGTGCAGCGCCTCGACCAGGCGGATGAAGAAGCGGTCGGCGCCGCCCAGCTCGCGGCTGCCGAGCACATGCAGGGATCGCAGCATCGGGCCGGACCTCAGTGCGCGCCTTCGCCGAACTGCAGCCGGTGCAGCCGCGCATACAGCCCGCCGGCGGCCAGCAGCTGCTCGTGGCTGCCGACTTCGGCGATGCGGCCTTCGTCCAGCACGACGATGCGGTCGGCGTTGGCGATGGTCGACAGGCGGTGGGCGATGACGAGGGTGGTGCGGCCGCGGCGCAGGTTGTCGAGCGCGGCCTGCACGACGCGTTCGCTCTCGGTGTCGAGCGCCGAGGTGGCTTCGTCGAGCAGCAGGATGGGCGCGTCCTTGAGCAGCGCGCGGGCGATGGACAGGCGCTGGCGCTGGCCGCCCGAGAGACGCGCGCCGTTCTCGCCGATCACGGTGTCCAGGCCCTCGGGCAGGGCGCGGATGAAATCCATCGCGTGCGCAGCCTCGGCGGCGGCCTCGATGGCCGCGCGCGGGCTCTCGCCCTGGCGGCCGTAGGCGATGTTGGCCGCCACCGTGTCATCGAACAGCACGACCTGCTGGGTGACCAGGGCGATCTGGCGGCGCAGCTCGGCCAGCGGCAGCTCGCGCAGGTCGACGCCGTCCAGGGTGATGCGGCCGGCCCCGGGCTCGTAGAAGCGCGGGATCATGGCCATCAGGGTGGACTTGCCGCCGCCCGAGGCGCCGACCAGGGCGATGGTCTCGCCGGGCTCGATGGCCAGGTCGATGCCGGCCAGGGCCTCGCGCTCGGCCCCGGCGTAGCGGAAGCGCAGGCCCTCGAAGCGCAGCGCGCCGCGGGCGCGGCCGGGCAGCAGGCGGGTGCCGGTATCGGGCTCGGCCGGCGCGTCGAGCACTTCGAAGATGCTGGCGGCCGCGGCCAGGCCGCGCTGCAGCGGCTCGTTGACGTTGGACAGGCGCTTGAGCGGCGCCAGCAGCAGCGCCATCGCGCCGAAGAAGCTGACGAAGCCGCCCACCGTCAGGCCCTGCTGCTGCGACTGCAGCGTGGCATAGAGGATGATGGCCGCCAGCGCCAGCACGGCGATCAGCTGCACGATGGGGCCGTTGGCGGCCGAGGTGGTGACCACCTTCATGGCGGTGCGGCGCAGGCTCTGGGCGATGCGGTCGAAGCGCTCCTCTTCGTAGGCGGCCGCGCCGAAGACCTTGATCTCCTGCTGGCCCTCGCTGACCTCGCGCAGCACGTGGTTGAGCTCGCCCATCGAGCCCTGCTGCTTGTGGCTCAGGCCGCGCAGGCGCCGGCTGACGGTGCGGATCACCCAGCCGATCACCGGCAGCACGGCGAAGAAGACCAGCGCCAGCTTCCAGTCCAGGTAGAGCATGTAGCCGAGCAGGCCCAGCACGGTCAGGCTGTCCTTCACGACGGTCAGCAGCACGTTGGTGATCAGCGGGCTGACCTGCTGGCTGTTGTAGGTCAGCAGGGAGATCAGCTTGGCGCTGGGCTGGGCGTCGAAGTGGCTGGCCGGCAGGCGCAGCAGCTTGCCGAAGACCTGGCGGCGCAGGGCCAGCACCAGCCGGGTGGCCACGTCGTGGAGGGCGGCGGTGTGCGCGAAGTCGGAGAAGCCGCGGATGACGAACAGGGCGATCAGCAGCAGCGGCGTGCGCAGCACGGCCGAGGGGTCCTTCTCGACGAAGCTGCCGTCGAGCAGCTCCTTGAGCAGGGCCGGGATGGCGGCTTCGGTCGCGGCATAGACCGCCATCGCGACCAGGCCCAGACCGAAGACGGTCCAGTGCGGCCGGGTCAGGGCCAGCAGGCGGCGCAGCATCGCGCGGCGCGCGGCGGCGCCCAGGACCGGGCGGGGAGGGGAGGCGGGTGAGGACATGCGGTCGGGCAGGGGCCCCCCCGGCAGACGGCCGGGCGGCGCGGCGCGATTGTCGGCGGGTTTGGGTCCGGCCCGGCCCGCGGCTGTCGCGGGGCTGCGACCCCGCCCGGCCGGCGGCCATGCCCCCGCAACCGGCCCGGCCGGGGCGGCTGCCCATAATCCCTCGCGACCCGCAGCGCAGGCCCCGTGCCCGCGATCTGCCGGCGCCATCCGAGGCCGGGACTGCACCCGGCCCGCGTCCACGGAGACAAGACACCATGCACCTTTCCACCCCCGGCCGGTCCGCCGGCCCGGCCCTGCGCCGCGCGTTGCTCGCCCTGAGCCTGGGCACCACCCTGCTGGCCGGCCCGGCCCGGGCGGCCCTCGACGTCGACGCCCTCTGGGACTACGCCCAGCCGGTGCGCACCGAGCAGGTCTTCCGCGAGGCCCTGGCCCGTGCGAAGGGCGACGAGGCCCTGATCCTGGCCACCCAGATCGCGCGCACCTTCACCATCCGCGGCGAGTTCGCGAACGCCGAGCGCGAGCTGGAGGCCATCGAGCCCCGGCTGGCCACGGCCGGCGTGGAGGTGCGGGTGCGCGACGCGCTGGAGCGCGGCCGCATCCTGCGCGGCCAGGGGCAGGGCGGCCAGGCGCGGCCCTTCTTCGTCCGCGCGCTGGACCTGGCCCGGCCGGCCGGGCTGGAGGCGCTGACCGCCGACGCGATGCATTCCATCGCCCTGGTCGAGCCGACCCGCGAGGGCCGCCTGGCCTGGCACGAGCGCACCATCGACTTCGCCCGCGAGGCCAAGGACCCGCGCGCCCGCAAGTGGGAGCCCGCGGCCTTGAACAACATGGGCATCACCCTCAACGAGATGGGCCGCCATGACCTGGCCCTGCCGGTGCTGCAGAAGGCGCTGGCGATCTACCAGCAGCAGGGCCTGGCCCCGGCCATCCGCGGCGGCCGCTGGCTGGTGGCCCACACCCAGCGCCTGAGCGGTGACCTGGACGGCGCGCTCAAGGGCTTCGAGGCGCTGGAGAAGGACGATGCCGCCGCCGGCATCGCCGACCGCTACGTGTTCAACGAGCTGGCTTCGGTGCAGGAGGCGCGGGGCGACGCAGCCGCGGCCGAGGCCTACCGAAAGAAGTCGCAGGCCGTCGCGCGCTGAGCCCGCGGGCCCGCCGCGGCCTGGCCTCAGCGTCCGCCGGGCGACTGGAAGCCGCCGCTGCGGTAGGTCAGCACCAGGGTGTCGCGATGGCCCTCGCGGGCCACGGCCTCGGGCGGCAGCGGCAGGCCGTTGGCATCGGCCGGCTGGATGGGCGTGCTCTCGTGCACGACCCGGGCGTCGTCGAGCAGCAGCGCGCTCCAGGGCCGCTGCAGCGTGAAGCGCACGCCGCCGGGGCCGCCGGCCTCGAAGACGCGCGTCTCGCCGCCGATCACGGCATGGCGCTCGACCAGCAGCACGGCGACGAAGTCGACGCCGTCGCGGTGTGCGCCTTCGGGCGTGGGCCGGCCGACGCCGTCGCGGGTGTCGATGCGGAAGGGGTGGGTCTCGATCCACCAGCGGCCGCCCTCGGGCGCGCGGCGCTGGCCGAACAGGCCGCCGATCGCAGCGATCAGCGTGGTCCAGCTGGGGTGGGCGGCCAGTTCGGGCTCCAGAGGATCGAACCAGCGCTCCATGCCGCCGTGCAGGGCGTTGTAGGTGGTCGGCTGCCAGTGCGCGCGGTGCGGCGTGGCCTGCAGGCCGGCCGACAGCGCGCTCAGGTCGCAGCGGGCCAGGTCCTGCGGCAGGGTCTGCACATAGCAGCCGTGGCGGCGGTGGCGGTAGCGGCCGCCGTCCTTGAGGTGGCGGTCCGGCGGCAGCGTGGCCCAGTGGGGGCGCAGCGTGTCGAGCTGGGCTGGGCTGAGCCTGGCGAGCTGCCCGAGGGCCTCCGGCGTGAGCGTGGCAAAGCCCTGCTGGGTCAGGCGGTCGACGGCGACGGCCGGGGCGATGGGGGATTGGAGGTCGACGATCATCGGGGCAGGTCCACAGGCCGGCGCGAGCGCAGGGCGGCGAGGCTAGCACGCAGCCTCCGACCCGCGGGCCGCTGCGGGCTGCGGCCCGCGGGCCCGGGCCGCGGCACACTGGCGGCGCGTCGCCCCCTTGCCCTTCCGTCCTGTCCCGCTGCCGTCGCCCACGAACATGGCCCGCGCGCCCCACGCCTCCGAAACGCCCGCCACCGCCTGGCTCAAGCGGGCCGGCATCGCCTACACCGAGCACCTCTACGACTACGTGGACCGCGGCGGCACGGCCGAGTCCTCGCGCCAGCTCGGCGTGCCGGAGCACGAGGTGGTCAAGACCCTGGTCATGCAGGACGAAGCCCAGCGGCCGCTCATCGTGCTGATGCACGGCGACTGCCAGGTCAGCACCAAGGCGCTGGCGCGCGAGATCGGCTGCAAGCGCATCGAGCCCTGCAGCCCGGAGGTGGCGCAGCGCCACAGCGGCTACCAGGTCGGTGGCACCTCGCCCTTCGGCACGCGCAAGGCCATGCCGGTGCATGTGGAGGCCAGCGTGCTGGCGCTGCCGCGCATCCTGATCAACGGCGGCCGGCGCGGCTACCTGCTGGGCCTGGCGCCGCAGGTGCTGGTGGAGGCCCTGGGCGCGCGGCCGGTGCACTGCGCCCAGCCCGGCTGAGCGGGCGGCCGGGCCGGGCGCAGCGCACCGGCACAATCCGGGGCATGGACTGGATGGCTCCCCTCGCCGCGATCGCCGCGGCCTACCTGCTGGGTTCGATTTCCTTCGCGGTGCTCGTCAGCCGCGCCTTCGGCCTGGCCGATCCGCGCAGCTACGGCTCCGGCAACCCCGGAGCGACGAATGTGCTGCGCTCGGGCCGCAAGGCCGCGGCCCTGCTGACGCTGCTGCTCGACGCGCTCAAGGGCGTGCTGCCGGTGCTGGCGCTGCGTGGCTTCGCGCCCGGGCTGGGCGAGCCCGTCGTGGCGGCGGTGGCACTGGCGGCCTTCCTCGGCCACCTCTATCCGGTCTTCTTCGGTTTCAAGGGCGGCAAGGGCGTGGCCACCGCGGCCGGCGCGATCTTCGCGCTGAACCCGCTGCTGGGCCTGGCGACGCTGGCGAGCTTCGCCATGGTCGTCGGCTTCACCCGCTTCGTGTCCCTGGGCTCGATGGTGGCGGCGGTGTTCGCGCCCGCCTACCAGCTGCTGATCTGGGGCCCGGGCCCGCTCTTCCTGGCCCTGCTGGCCATGGCCTTCCTGCTGATCTGGCGCCACCGCAGCAACATCGCCAAGCTGCTGGCCGGCACCGAGGGCCGGCTCGGCCAAAAGTCCGCCGCCCCGCGCTGAGGCCGCGGCCGCCTGCCGCCGCCCCGCCGGGGCGTCCGACCCGTTTTCCGCTCCCTGTTCTTCCCACCCTTCGACGAGTCCCATGACCGCTTCCAGCATCCAGCGCTTCGACACCAACGCCCGCCTGTCCGAGATGACGGTGGCCAACGGCTTCGCCTTCCTCGCCGGCCAGGTGGCGGGCGACGACAGCGCCGACATCACCGGCCAGACCCAGCAGGTGCTGGCCCAGATCGACGCCCTGCTGGCCCGCGCCGGCAGCGACAAGTCGCGCATCCTGCGTGTCGAGATCGTGCTGCCGAACCTGGCCGACTTCCCGGCGATGAACGCCGTCTGGGAAGCCTGGCTGCCGGCCGGCTGCGCGCCGGCCCGCGCCACCGTCTCGGCCCAGCTGGCCCGCCCGGGCTGGAAGGTCGAGATGATCGTCACCGCCGCGGTCTGAGCGCCCGCGCGCCCCGGGCCATGACGACCGCCCAAGCCGCCGCCCGCCCGGGCAGGCGCTGGCGCGAGGGGCTGGCGCTGGCCCTGGCGGCGGGCATCGGCTGGGGCGCCTCGCAGTTCTGGGGCGCGCGCCAGGCCGAGCAGGCCCGGGCCGAACTGGCCGCCCGCGCGCGGCCGGGCGAGATCCTGATGTTCTCCGCCACCTGGTGCGGCGTCTGCCAGCAGGCCCACCGCTGGCTGCAGGCGGCCGCGGTCCCCTATCTCTCCTGCGAAATCGACGTGGACCCGCAGTGCCGGGAACGCTGGCAGGCCCTCGGCGGCGGCGGAACGCCCCTCTTCCTCGTCAAGGGCCGGACGGTGCTGGGCTTCCGGCCCGAGCGTCTGGCCGAGGCCCTCCAGGACGCGGCTCCCGCCGCGCGCTGAGCCCGGGGCCGCCCGGGCGGCAGCGCACCCGCGGCCCTGCAGCCGCCTTCAGTCCAGACCCAGCGGGCCCAGCGGACCGGCGCCCGCCCGCACCAGCACGGGCTCGCCCGCGCTCAGGTCGATCACGGTGGTTGGCTGCATGGGGCAGGCGCCGGCATCCAGCACGGCGTCGATCAGCTTCTCGTAGCGGCCGCGGATGGCCTCGGCCTCGTTGAGCGGCTCGGTCTCGCCGGCCGGGATCAGCGTGGTTGCCAGCAGGGGCTGGCCCAGCTCCTCCAGCAGGGCCTGGGTCACCCGGTGCGCCGGCAGGCGCAGGCCGATGGTGCGGCGCTGCGGGTGCGAGAGGCGGCGCGGCACCTCCTTGGTCGCCTCCAGGATGAAGGTGTAGGCCCCCGGCGTGGCCGACTTCAGCAGCCGGTACTGGCGGTTGTCGACCCGGGCGTAGGTGGCGAGCTCGGCCAGGTCCCGGCACAGCAGGGTGAGGTGGTGCTTCTCGTCAATGCCGCGCAGGCGGCGCAGCGCCGCCGCCGCGTCCTTGTCGTCGAGGTGGCAGACGAAGGCGTAGCTGGAGTCGGTCGGAATCGCGGCCAGTCCGCCGCGGTGCAGGATCTGCGCGGCCTGGCGCAGCAGGCGCGGCTGCGGGTCCTGCGGGTGCAGTTCGAAGAGCTGGGCCATGGCGGCGAAACCGGGTGGAACGACGGGGCGCGGACAGCAAAAAGCCCCAGGGCGGGTCTGCACCTGGGGCCGGGCGCGCCCGGTCGGGCACGCGGTGTCAGGGCTGGCGGCGGGGCCGCCGCCGCATCAGGCGTGGGCGGCGCGCAGGCGCTGCGCGAAGCTGGCCAGCGCGGCGTTGCCGCTGGTCTCGGCCTTGCGGCACCAGGCCTGCAGTTCATGCACGAGCTGCTCGGCCGACACGTTCGTGCGGGTCCAGAGCTGGCGCAGCTCCTCGCGCATGGTGTGTAGCTGCGTCAGGGCCGGGTGATCGGCCACGGCCTGGGCCACCTCGGGGCGCACGTCCTGGGGGATGCGTTCGTCGTCGCGGTGCAGCCAGCGGCGGGCCAGGTTCAGGCGCGACCACTGCGCGCTGTGCTGATGGCCCTCGGCCTTCAGGCGCGCCAGCTCGCTCAGGCAGACCTTCTGCAGTTCGCGGCCGTAGCGGGCCATGAGCTCGTAGCGGTTGGCGATCAGGGCCTCCAGGGTCTTGGCGTCGGCCTGGGGCTTGACGCTGCCCAGCTTGAGGGCCGGGATGGTCTTGCGCGCCTTGGCCAGGCCGAACCAGGACAGCACGGTGATGTACATCCAGCCCACGTCGAACTCGTAGGGCTTGACCGAGAACTTGGCCGAGGTCGGGTAGGTGTGGTGGTTGTTGTGCAGCTCCTCGCCCCCGATGATCAGGCCCCAGGGCGAGACATTGGTCGAGGCGTCCGGCGCCTCGTAGTTGCGGTAGCCCCAGAAGTGGCCCAGGCCGTTGATGATGCCGGCGGCGTGGATCGGGATCCACAGCATCTGCACCGCCCAGACCGTCAGGCCCAGCACGCCGAACAGGCCGACGTTGATCAGCAGCATCAGGCCCACGCCCTGCCAGCTGTAGCGGGTGTAGAGGTTGCGCTCGATCCAGTCGTTGGGCACGCCGTGGCTGTACTTGCTCAGCGTTTCCTGGTTCTTGGCCTCGGCGCGGTAGAGCTCGGCGCCTTCCAGCAGCACCTTCTTGATGCCGCGGGTCTGCGGGCTGTGCGGGTCATCCTCCGTCTCGCACTTCGCGTGGTGCTTGCGGTGGATGGCGACCCACTCCTTGGTGACCATGCCGGTGCTCAGCCACAGCCAGAAGCGGAAGAAGTGGCTGACGATGGGGTGCAGATCCAGCGCGCGGTGCGCCTGGGAGCGGTGCAGGTAGAGCGTGACGCCGGCGATGGTGATGTGGGTCACCACGAGGGTGTAGACCACCACCTGCCAGACGCTGGCGTGGGTTGCCCCGTGCGCCAGGCCGTCGACAAGCCCGTACCAGACAGTAGAGAGTAGATCCATGACGTTCCTTTGATCGGACCGCCAATTTTAGGGGGCAGGGGGTGCAAATCCTTGCGGCAGCGCAACAAATTGGCGTTTCGCGGGCCGGCGGCTCAGCCCCGGCGATCCCAGACGGCGGCAAAGAAGCCGTCGCTGCCGTGGCGGTGGGGCCACAGACGCAGGCAGTTTCCGCGCAGCAGGGGCTCGGCGGCTTCCACCCGGGCGCGGGCCAGCACGGCCCCGGCGTCGACCGGCTCGAAGTCCGGGTGGGCGGCGCCGAAGGCCTCGGCGATGGCCTCGTTCTCCTCGTCCAGCAGGCTGCAGGTCGCGTAGACAAGGCGTCCGCCCGGCTTGAGCAGCCGGGCGGCGCTGGCCAGGATGGTGCGCTGCTTCTCCTGCAGCTCGGCCACGGCCTGGGGGGTCTGGCGCCACTTCAGGTCGGGGTTGCGGCGCAGGGTGCCCAGGCCGGAGCAGGGCGCATCCACCAGCACCCGGTCCAGCTTGCCGCTCAGGCGCTTGACGCGCTCGTCGCGCGCATGGGCGATCTGCGCCGGGTAGACATTGGACAGCCCGCTGCGCGCCATGCGCGGCTTGAGCGCGTCGAGCCGGTGGCCGGCCGTGTCGAAGGCGTAGAGGCGGCCAGTGCTGCGCATCATGGCGCCCAGGGCCAGGGTCTTGCCGCCGGCCCCGGCGCAGAAGTCGGCCACCATCTCGCCGCGGCGCGCCTCGGTCAGCAGGGCGAGCAGCTGGCTGCCCTCGTCCTGCACCTCGATGCGGCCCTCGGTGAAGGCCGGCAGGCGCTGCAGCGCAGGCTTGCCCTCCACCCGCAGCCCCCAGGGGGACCAGGCGGTGGGCTGCGAGGCGATGCCGGCCTGGGCCAGCTCCTCCTGCACCTCCTCGCGCCGGGCCTTGAGGGCGTTGACCCGCAGATCCAGGGGCGCCCCGCGGTTGCAGGCCTCGACCAGGGCCCAGAACTCGGCCTCGCCCAGGCGCTCGCGCAGCGCCGCGGCCAGCCAGTCCGGCAGGTTGTGGCGCTGCGGGTCGGGCAGGGTGGCCGGGTCGATCGACCGGGCGTGGCGGGCCCAGGCGTACTCCTCGGGCGTGCAGGCCGCCTCCAGCATCGATTCGGGCCCGACCCAGGCGAGCAGGGCCAGACGCCGCTCCAGCGGGCCGCGGCCGGACTGCGCGAGATGCGCGAGCCTGGCCTTGAGCCGCAGGACGGTGTAGGTGGTTTCGGCGAGCAGGTGACGCTCGCGGCTGCCGAGGCTGCGGTGTTCGCGGAAGTAGCGCGACACGATGCCGTCGGCCGGGGCGTCGAGTTTCAGGACGGCGCGGAGCAGCTCCGTCACCGACGCCAGCAGGGCAGAGGGAGACATCGCCCGATTATCCGCGGCCGGCCGGGCGGGGCCCGACTTCTACAATCGCGGGCTTCGTCCAGCCCTTGGGCGCCCCCATTCCCCGCGGTCCCGAACGACATGAGCACCCCCTCCGCCCCCCACCAGCTCGACAAGAAGGCCGAGGCCTGGTCCGCGCTGTTCTCCGAGCCGATGAGCGAGCTGGTGCAGCGCTACACCGCCAGCGTCGACTTCGACCGCCGCCTCTGGGATGCCGACCTGCGCGGCAGCCTGGCCCACGCCGAGATGCTGGAGGCCGTGGGCCTGCTCAGCGCCGCGGACGGCGAGGCCATCCGCCGCGGCATGGCGCAGATCCGTGCCGAGATCGAGGCCGGCCAGTTCGAGTGGAAGCTCGTGCTCGAGGACGTGCACCTCAACATCGAGGCCCGCCTGACCCAGCTCGTGGGCGATGCCGGCAAGCGCCTGCACACCGGCCGCAGCCGCAACGACCAGGTCGCCACCGACGTGCGGCTGTGGCTGCGCGGCGAAATCGACGAGCTGCTGGCCCTGCTGGCCGCGCTGCAGTCGGCCCTGGTGGACGTGGCCGAGCGGCAGGCCGAGGTCATCCTGCCCGGCTTCACCCACCTGCAGGTGGCTCAGCCGGTGAGCTTCGGCCACCACCTGCTGGCCTATGTGGAGATGTTCGCCCGCGATGCCGAGCGCCTGGCCGACGCGCGCCGGCGCGTGAACCGCCTGCCCCTGGGTGCTGCCGCCCTGGCCGGCACCAGCTACCCGCTGGATCGCGAGCGCGTGGCCCGCAGCCTGGGCTTCGACGGCGTCTGCCAGAACAGCCTGGACGCCGTCAGCGACCGCGACTTCGCCATCGAGTTCACCGCCGCGGCCACGCTGTGCATGGTCCACATCAGCCGCCTGTCGGAGGAGCTGATCCTGTGGATGAGCCAGAGCTTCGGCTTCATCGACTTGGCCGACCGCTTCTGCACCGGCTCGTCGATCATGCCGCAGAAGAAGAACCCCGACGTGCCCGAGCTGGCCCGCGGCAAGACCGGCCGCGTGGTCGGCCACCTGATGGGCCTGGTGACCCTGATGAAGGGCCAGCCCCTGGCCTACAACAAGGACAACCAGGAAGACAAGGAACCGCTGTTCGACACCGTCGACACCCTGCGCGACACCCTGCGGATCTTTGCCGAGATGGTGGGCGGCATCACCGTCAAGCCCGAGGCCATGGAGCGCGCCGCCAAGAAGGGCTACGCCACCGCCACCGACCTGGCCGACTACCTGGTCAAGAAGGGCCTGCCCTTCCGCGACGCCCACGAGGTGGTGGCCCACGCCGTCAAGACGGCCATCGGCCGCGGCATCGACCTGAGCGAGCTGAGCCTGGCCGAGCTGCAGGCCTTCGATGCGCGCATCGAGGCGGACGTGTTCGCGGTGATGACCCTGCGCGGTTCGCTGGAAGCGCGCAAGGTGCTGGGCGGCACGGCCCCGGCCCAGGTGCGCGCCCAGGTGGCGCGGCACCGGGCCCGGCTGGCGGCCTGATCCGGCGCCGCTCGCCGGCCGGCGCCGCCCCCGGGCGGGGCTTCAGCGCCGGCGGTTCTGCTGGGCCTCGTAGGCCCGGCGGTTGAAGTTGCTGAACTCGATGCGCCAGGTGCGGCCCTGATCGGTCGAGGCCCGCACGACGAAGAGGCCGGGGCCGCCGCGGGTGGTTGCCAGCATCAGCCCGCTGGGCAGGATGTGCAGCTGCTGGTCGAGCGGGAAGTCGCCGCGCTTGGTCCAGCTCAGGCCCTCGTCGGCGCTGGCCTGCATCTCAGGGTTGCTGAAGACGCCGCCCAGGGTCAGCAGCTCGCCGCGGCCGTCGCGCCGCGGCGGGGCCACCTTGATCTTGAAGGCCGTCTCCAGCTCGCGCCAGCTCTGGCCGGCGTCCCGGCTGATGAACTGCCCGGCGAAGGCGCCCGCGAAGCCGGCCCCCGGCGAGCTCAGCACGCCGATGTGGCCTTCCCCGTCCTCGGCGATCGCCAGGATGCGGTGCTGCCGCGGCACCGGCGCGCCGGCCGTCCAGCGGCCGCTGGCCAGGTCGTAGCGCTGCAGGCCGCCGTCGCCGGTTGCGTAGGCGAAGCCTTCGGTCGTGGTCCACACCCAGAACTGCTCGGCGCCGCTCCACAGGCTGCCGCCCAGGGGGATCTCGCGCACGGGGGTCCAGTCGCCGTCCTCGAAGCGGCTGGCGCGCAGGATCTGCAGCCGGTTGCCGGCCTGGTGCACCAGGAACCAGCCCTGGCGGCTGTTGCCCGCCACGAACAGCAGATTGCCCGGCGGCAGCTTGCCCGGGGCCACCCGTTCGAAGCGCTTGCTGCCCTCGGCCTGGCGCACCAGCGTGCCGAACTCGCCCACGCCCACCAGCGCGCGTTCGGGCGCGTCACCGGCCCGCACGCACAGCAGGGATTCCAGGCCCTCGCCGCGCACCGCGTCCCACTGGCCGTCGGTCTGGCGCACCCAGGCGGTGCCCATGCGCGCGGCCATCACCACGCGGCCGTCGGCCAGCTCGATGGGCTGGTCGGCCCCCACGGGCACGATCAGCGCGTACTCCTCGACCCGGTCGGCCGGGTCGCGGCC
>CAYSQO010000010.1:0-46335 GCA_964433315.1 uncultured Rubrivivax sp. | reverse complement strand
CGGCGACCTGGCGCTGGCCATGCGCTCGAGCATGAGCGTGCCCGGGGTCTTCGCCCCGACCGAGGTGGCCGGCCGCCTGCTCGGCGACGGCGGCCTGGTCGACAACCTGCCCGTGGCCGTGGCCCGCAGCCTGGGGGCCGAGCGGATCATCGCCGTGAACATCGGCACCCCGCTGCAGCCGCGCGAGTCGCTCGACACCCTGCTCGGGGTGACGGCGCAGATGATCAACATCCTGACCGAGCAGAACGTGCAGCGCAGCCTGGAGCGGCTGGATCCCCGCCGCGACCTGCTGATCGCGCCCGACCTGGGGCGGCTGACGGCCGCGGACTTCCAGGAGGCGCCGGCCTTCATCACCCTCGGCGAGGAGCAGGCGGCGCAGCAGCTCGAGGCGTTGCGTGCCCTGGCCCTGCCCGAGGCCGCCTACGCGGCCTGGCGCCAGGCCCGCGGTGACCGCGATCCGCCGCGCAGCGCGCTGGCCCGGGTCGGCTTCAGCGGCTCCGAGCAGACCCGCCCGGAGCGCTACGCCGGCCTGCTGGAGAGCCAGGCCGGCCGCCGCTTCGACGTGGCCGCCGCCGAGCGCGACGTGCGCCGCCTGGCCGCCGCCGGCGACTACACCCGGGTCGACTACCAGCTGCTGCGCGGCGCCGATGGCGACAGCCTGATCTTCACCGTCGAGGAGAAGGCCTGGGGCCCGGACTATTTCCGCGCTGGCCTGGACTTCCGCACCGACTTCAGCGGCCGGGGCGCCTTCAACGTGAAGCTGCTGCACCACCGCCCCTGGCTCGACGACAGCGGCATGAGCTGGCGCAACCTGCTGCAGATCGGCACCCAGCCTGCCTGGACCAGCGAGCTCCTGCGCCCGCTCGGCGAGCAGGCCTCGCCGCTCGGCGGCTGGTTCGCCGCGGCCGGGCTGGACCTGGGCCGCGAGGAGGTGCTGACCTACGACGGCCCGGAGGGCGAGGAGACCGGCCGGATCCGCCGCACCCGCAGCCGTCTGGGCCTGGACCTCGGGCGGCCGATCGACACCCTGGGCGAACTGCGGCTGGGCGTATACGGCGAGCGCTGGCGCGACCGCGTCGTCGTGGCCAGCGAGGCCTTCGACGGCCTGCGCGGCGGCATCACCCGGCGCGAACAGGGCCTGCGCCTGCGTCTGGCCTTCGACCGGCTGGACTTCGCGAGCTTTCCGCAGGAAGGCTGGCGGGCGCGGGTCGAGCTGGCCGGCGGCCGCCTCGACGACCAGGCCAGCACCGACCGCAGCCAGCTCTTCACCCGCATCGCGGCCGAGGCCACCCAGGCCTGGACCCTGGACAACCGCCACGTGCTGGCCGTCTCGGGCCGGATGCTGGCCAGCGGCCACGGCCGCAACAGCGGGCAGGGCCTGGATGCGCTGGGCGGCTTCCAGCAGCTCTCGGGCTACAAGCCGCGGCAGATCGACGGCAACCAGATCCTCTTCGGCCGCGCCGTCTACTACGCCCGGCTGAGCCCGCCGGCCCTGACCCGCGGCCTCTTCGCCGGCGCCTCGGCCGAGCTGGGCAATGCCTGGCGCGAACGCCGCGACATCCGGCTCGGCGAGCTGCGCAGCGGCTTCTCGATCTTCCTGGGGGCCGACACCGGCCTGGGCCCGCTCTACCTGGGCCTGGTGCACGCGCCGCGCGGCGACACCGGCCTGGTGCTGCAGCTCGGCGCGCCCTGAGCGAGACCCGGCGGGCTCACGGGGCCGGCGGCTGCGGGGCGGACGGCGACTCGCCTGCGGCGGGGGCGAGGTCGGCGCCGGGGAGCGGGGCAGGCGCGGCCTCCTCGGGGGCGGGGGCTGCGCCTTCAGCCTCCGCGGCGCCCTCCGCCGTCGCTTCCGGTGCGCCGGCCACGGCGGCGGCCCAGCGGCTGCGGCTTTCGTCGGCCCAGCTGCGCAGGCTGTCGGCCAGGTCCTCCACCCCGACCCGCTTCAGGGCGGAGAACAGCAGCAGGCCCACGTCCGCGTCCTCGGTCACGTAGTCGGCCAGGGCCTCCTGCGCGACCGCCAGCGCGCGGCTGGATTCGGCGCGGTTGAGCTTGTCGGTCTTGGTCAGCACAACCATCAGCTTGACCTCGCCGACCGCGATGCGCGGCCGCACGAAGTCGAGCAGGCGGTGGTCCAGGTCCGTCAGGCCCAGCCGTGGATCCACCAGCAGCACGACGCCCGCGAGGTTGCGGCGCTGGGCCAGGTAGTCGGCCATCACCTGCTGCCAGCGCAGCTTGGCCTGGCGCTCGACGGCGGCATAGCCGTAGCCGGGCAGGTCGGCGAACAGGGCCTCGGGCGCATCCTTGGGGCCGACCGAGAACAGGTTGATGTGCTGCGTGCGGCCCGGCGTCTTCGAGGCGAAGGCCAGGCGCCGCTGCTGGGCGAGGGTGTTGATCGCCGTCGACTTGCCGGCATTGCTGCGGCCGACGAAGGCGATCTCGGGCAGCAGGCTGGTGGGCAGCTGGTCCAGGCGGGCCGCGGTGGTCAGGAAGCGCGCGGTGTGCGTCCAGGCCAGGGCGGTGCGCAGGGCGCTTGCTGAGGGGGATGCAACAGGTGTCAGGGGCGCGGTCATCCGGCATTGTAAAATCGAGTGTTTTCCCGAGTCGCCCCGGCTTCAAGCGTCGGTCGGGGCAGGTCCCTCGGGGCCGCGGTTTCCTCCGTTCTTCCTGTCCACTCCAGCCTCCACCCATGAAGTCCGTCCTGACCCTGCTGCTGGCGGCCGCGCTGGCTGCGCCCGCCCTTGCCGAGACCCCCCAGGCCCCGGTCAAGGCCGACCTGAAGAAGGGCGAGGCCATCGCCCAGACCTGCGTGGCCTGCCACGCCGCCGACGGGGGCCGCGGCGCCCCGGCCTACCCCATCCTGCAGGGCCAGCACCCCGAATACCTGGTGCGCCAGCTGCAGGGCTTCAAGTCGGGCCAGCGCGCCAACGCCGTGATGCAGGGCTTCGCCTCGGCACTGAGCGACGAGGACATGCGCAATGTCGCGGCCTTCTACGCCAGCAAGACCGCCAAGCCGGGCGCGGCCAAGAAGAAGGACACCGTCGCCCTCGGCGAGTCCATCTACCGCGGCGGCATCCCCGCCAAGTCGGTGCCGGCCTGCGCGGGCTGCCACAGCCCGAGCGGCGCCGGCATCCCCTCGGTCTATCCGCGCCTGGCCGGCCAGCACGCCGACTACACCGGCGCCCAGCTGCTGGGCTTCCGCGACGGCGTCCGCAAGAACAACGCGCAGATGAGCGCCATCGCCAAGCGGATGAACGACGGCGAGATCCAGGCCGTCGCCGACTACATCGCCGGCCTCCACTGAACCGCTGGTGCCGGGCGCAAGCCGGCACCCGCCTGCGCGTGACCCCCGACCCGGTGCCGCCTGAGCGCGTCACCGGGTCGTTCCGTCTGGGGCGCGCCGGGCTGCCAGGGTGGGCTTCCCGGCCATCTCCCCGGCTCAGTCGGGCTTCAGCCGGCGCTGATACGCTCGCCGGCTTGCACTGAACTTTCTCCGCGGCCCCGGCTCTGCCAGCGGCTCTGCGGGCCGCGCCGCCCGGCCCGGGCTCCGCACCTCGCCGCCTTCCGTCTCCCGTGCCATGTCCGTCAGCACCACCGGCCTCGCCCTGAATTCCCGCTCACGCCTGCTGCGTGAGGCGGTCGAGGTGCTGTCCTCGATGCGCTTCGCGATCGCGCTGCTGACGGTGATCTGCATCGCCTCGGTCATCGGCACGGTCATCACCCAGCGCGAGCCGGGCGCCAACTACGTCAACCAGTTCGGCCCCTTCTGGGCCGAGCTCTTCGGCCGCCTGGGCCTGTACAACGTGTACAGCGCCTGGTGGTTCCTGGTGATCCTGGCCTTCCTGGTGATCTCCACCAGCCTGTGCATCTTCCGCAATGCGCCCAAGATCCTGGTCGACCTGCGCAGCTACAAGGAGCAGGTGCGCGCCAGTGCCCTGAAGGCCTTCCCGCACCGCGGCGAGGGCGAGCTCGACGAGCCGCAGGAGGCGGCGCTGCAGCGCGTGACCGGCCTGATCGCCGGCCGCGGCTGGCGCTACAAGCTGGACCTGCGCGAGGCCCGGCCCGGCCAGCCCGGCGGCGTGATGGTCGCGGCCCGCCAGGGGGCGGTCAACAAGCTCGGCTATCTCGCCGCGCATGGCGCGATCGTGCTGATCTGCATCGGCGGCCTGTTCGACGGCGACCTGATCGTGCAGGCCCAGATGGCCCTGGGCGGCAAGCAGGCCTACCGCGGCGACGGGGCGCTCAGCACGGTGCCGCCCGAGCATGTGCTGAGCCCGGCCAACCCGACTTTCCGCGGCTCGCTCTTCGTCGGCGAGGGCCAGCGCGCCGGCGTCGCCGTGCTGAACCTGGCCGACGGCATCGTGCTGCAGCCCCTGCCCTTCGAGATCGAGCTGAAGAAGTTCGTCGTCGACTACTACGAGACCGGCATGCCCAAGCTGTTCTCGAGCCAGGTGCTGATCCGCGACCGCGCCAGCGGCGAGGTCCGCGAGGAAACCATCCGCGTGAACCATCCGGCCGAGAGCCACGGCATTGCGATCTACCAGTCCAGCTTCGAGGACGGCGGCTCGCGCCTGCAGTTCAAGGCCTGGCCGCTCAAGGGCGGACAGCCCTTCGCCATCCAGGGCGCCGTCGGCGGCCGCACCCAGCTCAGCGAGGCCGGCTCCGGCGAGAAGCTGGGCCTGGAATTCACCGGCCTGCGCACCATCAACGTCGAGAACGTCGCCCGGCCCGGCGCGGCCGATGCCGCAGCCGTGGACGTGCGCAAGGTCGATCTGGTCGACAGCGTGCAGCGCCATCTGGGTTCGGGCGCGAAGGCGCCCGGCGAGCGCACGCTGCGCAACATCGGCCCGTCCTTCAGCTACAAGCTGCGCGATGCCGCGGGCCAGGCGCGCGAGTTCAACAACTACATGCTTCCGGTGGATCTCGACGGCCAGCGCGTCTTCCTGGCGGGCGTGCGCGACAACCCGAACGAGAACTTCCGCTACCTGCGCATCCCCGTCGACGCCGACGGCGGCCTGGGCGACTGGATGCGGCTGCAGGCCGCGCTGCGCGATCCCGCCCGCCGGCAGGCTGCGGCCACGCGCTATGTCGAGCGCGCCACGCCCGAGGAGCGCCCCGAGATGCGCGAGGCGCTGCGGGCCTCGGCGCTGCGCACGCTGGGCATCTTCGCGGGGGCCGAACGCATCGACCCGCCGGGCGCCGCCGCCCCCGAGGGGCCGCCCCCGGCCGGCCTGCTGGCCCTCTCGGCCTTCCTGGAGCGCAACGTGCCCGAGAGCGAGCGCGAGCGCACCTCGGAAGTGCTGCTGCGCATCCTCAACGGCAGCCTGCTCGAGCTGCTGCAGCAGGCCCGTGCGGCCGACGGCCTCAAGCCGCTGGCCCTGGACGAGACGCTGCAGGCCTTCATGAGCCAGTCCCTGATCGCCCTGTCCGACGTGGCCTTTTTCCCCGCGCCGGTGCTGCTGACGCTGGAGAACTTCGAGCAAGTCCAGGCCAGCGTCTTCCAGGTCACCCGGGCCCCGGGCAAGACCCTGGTCTACCTCGGCTGCGCCTTGCTGATCCTCGGCGTGTTCGCGATGCTCTACATCCGCGAGCGCCGGCTCTGGATCTGGCTGGAGGAGGCCGGCGCGGGCCGCACGCGCCTGAGCGCGGCCCTGTCCTCGACCCGCCAGACCCTGGACACCGACCGTGAATTCGAACAGCTGCGCACCGCCCTGCTGGCGGCCCCGCGCGGCGAGGAGCGTCCCGCATGAACACGACCACGATGCGTCTTGAATCGCCCGGCCTGCTGGCCCGGCGCTCGGCCTACGACTGGCTCTTCGCCCTGCTGATCGTGCTGGGCGCCGGCTATGCCTGGCACCGCTACGGCGCCAGCATGGACGGCTACGAGCGCGGCATCCTGCTCGGCGCGGTGCCGTCGGCCATCGCGCTGGGCTGGTTCTGGGGCCCGCTGCGCACGCTGATGCTCGGGGTGGGCGCGGCCAGCCTGCTGGCCATTGGCCTGTACGCGCAGCTCGGCGACGGCTTCGGCGCCGACCTCGACGCGGGCCAGAACAAGCTGCTGCTGAAGTACTTCCTGGCCAGCCAGAGCGCGATCCTGTGGATGGGCGTGCTGTTCTGGCTGAGCACCCTGTTCTATTGGGTCGGCCTGCTCGGCCGCGGCCGTGCGCAGACCGCCGAGCGGCTGGGCAGCGGCTTCGCGTGGGGCGGGGTGGCCATGGCCCTGATCGGCACCATGGTCCGCTGGTACGAGAGCCACCAGATCGCCCCCGACGTGGGCCACATCCCGGTGAGCAACCTCTACGAGGTCTTCGTGCTGTTCGCCTGGCTGACGGCGGTCTTCCACCTCTACTTCGAGTCGCTCTACCTTGGCCGGGCCCGCGAGGGCGGTGCGGTCCACGGCGAGGCCTCGGTGCGCTCGCTCGGGGCCTTCGTCATGCTGATCGTCAGCGCGGCGGTCGGCTTCCTGCTCTGGTACACAGTCAGCCGCGAGGCGCAGCAGATCCAGCCGCTGGTGCCGGCCCTGCAGAGCTGGTGGATGAAGGTGCACGTGCCGGCCAATTTCGTCGGCTACGGCACCTTCGCGCTGTCGGCCATGGTGGCCTGGGCCTACCTGCTCAAGAGCGCCTCGCCGGCCGCGCTGCGCAACGCCTTCGTCTACGTGCCGATCGGCCTGACGCTGGTGCTGCTGGGCTTCCAGCAGCTCGGCGGCGTGTCGCCGCAGGTCGAGGCTGCGCTGGGCAAGAGCCTGCGGATGGTGGTCGGCGTCGGCCTGTTCTGCGGCCTCACCCTCGTGCTGCGCCGGGCCATCGTGGACCGGCTGCCGAGCCTGGAGCTGCTCGATGACGTGATGTACAAGGCCATCGCGGTCGGCTTCGCCTTCTTCACCATCGCCACCGTGCTGGGCGCGCTGTGGGCCGCCGAGGCCTGGGGCGGCTACTGGTCCTGGGACCCGAAGGAGACCTGGGCGCTGATCGTCTGGCTGAACTACGCCGCCTGGCTGCACATGCGCCTGATGAAGGGCCTGCGCGGCACGGTGGCGGCCTGGTGGGCGCTGGTTGGTCTGGTCATCACGACCTTCGCCTTCCTCGGCGTGAACATGTTCCTCAGCGGCCTGCACAGCTACGGCGAGCTGTGATCCGGTCCGCGGCGCGGCGGGCCGGGCGAGTGCAAGCCCGCACGCCGGCCCGGTCGGGCGGCGGGCTGTAAGGTGGGGCGGCGGGAGGCGACCCATGCCCATCCCGCCTCAGCCTGCCAGGAGCCCCCGCCATGATGTCCCCGCGCGAACGCCGTCACGGCTTCATCCATCCCACGGCCGCCGACATCACGCCGCAGGCGGTCTTCGAGCAGCGCCGCCGCCTGCTGCAGACCCTGGCCGCCGGCAGTGCCGGCACCGTGCTGGCCGGCTGGGCCGCCCGCGATGCGCGGGCCCAGATGGCGGCCCCCACGCCACCGGGCAAGCTGCCGGCCCTCAAGGGCGCCCGCAGCGCCCTGGCCGGCGCGCAGGCAACCGACAAGCTCACCCCCTACGAGCTGGTCAGCACCTACAACAACTTCTACGAGTTCGGCACCGACAAGGCCGACCCGGCCCGCCGCGCCCACACCCTGAAGACCACGCCCTGGACGCTGGCCGTCGAGGGCGAGGTCCGCCGGCCCATGACGCTGGACCTCGATGCGCTGCTCAAGCTCGCGCCGATGGAGGAGCGCATCTACCGCATGCGCTGCGTCGAGGGTTGGTCCATGGTCATCCCCTGGGTCGGCTGGTCGCTGGCCGAGCTGATCCGCAAGGTCGAGCCGACCGGCAACGCAAAGTTCGTCGAGTTCACCACCCTGGCTGATCCGGCGCAGATGCCCGGCCTGCGCTCGCGCGTGCTGGACTGGCCCTATGTCGAAGGCCTGCGGCTCGACGAGGCCCTGCACCCGCTGACGATGCTGGCCTTCGGCCTCTACGGCGAGGTGCTGCCCCGGCAGAACGGGGCACCGTTGCGTCTGGTGGTGCCCTGGAAGTACGGCTTCAAGGGCGCCAAGTCCCTCGTCCGCATCCGCTTTACCGAGAAGCAGCCGGCGACCTCGTGGAATCTGGCGGCCGCGCAGGAGTACGGCTTCTACTCCAACGTGAACCCCAAGGTCGACCACCCGCGCTGGAGCCAGGCCACCGAGCGCCGCATCGGCGAAGACGGCCTGCTGCAGCGCCGCCGGCCGACCCTGATGTTCAACGGTTACGAAGCCCAGGTGGGCCAGCTCTATGCCGGCATGGACCTCGCCAAGCTCTACTGAGCCGCGGCGGCCGCGCCGGCCGCTGCTGCTGCATCCGCTGGTCCAGCCGCTGCTGGTGCTGCTGGGCCTGGGGCCGCTGGCCGGGCTGGTCTGGGGGGCCGTGGCCGATGCCCTGGGCGCCAACCCGGCCGAGGCCCTGATCCGCCAGACCGGCGACTGGACGCTGCGCATGCTCTGCCTGACCCTGGCCGTCACGCCCTTGCGCGAGGCCCTGGGCCTGCCGGCCCTGGCGCGCTGGCGCCGCACGCTGGGGCTGTTTGTCTACTTCTACGCGCTGCTGCACCTGAGCGCCTACGCCTGGCTGGACATGGGCCTGGACCCGGCCGCCTTGGGGAAGGACCTCCTCAAGCGTCCCTTCATCCTGGTCGGCTTCCTGGCCCTGCTGCTGCTGACGCCGCTGGCGGCCACGTCCTTCAACGCCGCGATCCGGCGCCTGGGCGCCGCGCGCTGGAAGCGCCTGCACCGTGCCGTGTACGTGGTGGCCGGCCTGGCCCTGCTGCACTTCTTCTGGATGCGCGCGGGCAAGCGGGACTTTGCCGAGGTCGCGGTCTACGCCGTCGTGATCGTCCTGCTGCTGGGCTGGCGCCTGCGGGGCCTGGCGGACCGCTGGCGCCGCGCCTGAGCCGGGTTCAGACGGTGCCGGGCGGCAGCGGGATGTCGGCCGGCAGCGGCCGCGGGATGGGCCGCGGCTGACCCTGGCGGTCGATGGCCACGTAGGTGAGCTGGGCCTCGGTCACCTTCACCACGATGGGCTCGGCCGGGTTGCGCTCGGCATAGACCTCGACCGCCACCGTGATCGAGCTGTTGCCGACCCGCACCACGCTGGCGTAGAGGCTCAGCAGGTCGCCGACCGAGACCGCGTGGCGGAACACGAACTCCTTGACCGCGATGGTCGCGATCCGTCCGCGCGCCAGCCGGGCCGAGAGCACGGCACCGGCCAGGTCGACCTGGGACATGATCCAGCCGCCGAAGATGTCGCCGTTGCCATTGGCGTCGGCCGGCATGGGCAGCACGCGCAGCACCGGCGTCTGGTCCGTCGGCAGCGTGCTCAGCTCGGAGACGGGGTTGGGGCGCTTGGCGGACGGGTCTTCGATCATGGGCGTCGGGGAAGGGGCGGTCGGCAGGGGCCTGCGGCGACACTCCGCGCCCGACCCCTTCTGGATTGTCGAGTATGCGTGCCCACGAATCCCCGGCCTCGGCGCCGCCCGGACCGGCGGCGGCCCGGAGCGCCCGCTCGGACTGGGCGACCCTCGGTCGCCTGCTGCCCTACTTCTGGCAGTACCGCGTCCGCGTGCTGCTGGCCCTGGCCTGCCTGATCGGCGCCAAGGCCGCCAACGTCGGCGTGCCGCTGCTGCTCAAGCAGCTGGTCGACAGCCTGTCCCTGCCGGCCGGCGATCCACGCGCGGTGCTGGTGGTGCCGGTGGGCCTGCTGCTGGCCTATGGCGGGCTGCGGCTGTCGACCTCGCTGTTCACCGAGCTGCGCGACCTGGTCTTCGCCAAGGCCAGCGAGGGTGCGGCGCGCTCCATCGCGCTGCAGGTCTTCGAGCACCTGCATGCCCTGAGCCTGCGCTTCCACCTGGAGCGCCAGACCGGCGGCATGACGCGCGACATCGAGCGCGGCACCCGGGCCGTGCAGTCGCTGGTGAGCTACTCGCTCTACAGCATCGTGCCGACCCTGGTCGAGGTGGGCCTGGTGCTGGCCATCCTGGGCACGCAGTTCGACGCCGGCTTCGTGCTGATCACCCTGGCGGCGCTCGTCGCCTACATCGTCTTCACCGTGCTCGTGACCGAGTGGCGGACGAAATACCGCCGCAAGCTCAACGAGCTGGATTCGAGCGCGCACACCCAGGCCATCGATTCGCTGCTGAACTACGAGACGGTCAAGGTCTTCAGCAACGAGGCCCACGAGGCCCGCCGCTACGAGGCCAGCCTGGAGGACCTGCGGCGCGCGCGGCTGCGCTCGCAGTCGACGCTGTCGATCCTCAATACTGGCCAGCAGCTGCTGATCGCCGCGGCGCTGATCGCGATGCTGTGGCGCGCGACCGAGGGCGTGGTCTCGGGTCGGCTCAGCCTGGGCGATCTGGTGATGATCAATGCCTTCATGATCCAGCTCTACATTCCGCTGAACTTCCTCGGCGTGATCTACCGCGAGATCAAGCAGGCGCTGACCGACCTGGACAAGATGTTCCTGCTGCTCGAACGCGAGCGCGAGATCCAGGACGCCCCCGGGGCGCTCGAGCTGAGCCGCCCGCCCGGCGGCCCGCCCCCGGCCCTGGCCTTCGAGGACGTGCACTTCGCCTACGACCCCGGCCGCCCCGGCGCGCCCGGCCGGCCGGTGTTGCGGGGCCTGAGCTTCGAGGTTCCGGCCGGCCACACGGTGGCGGTGGTCGGCCCCTCGGGGGCGGGCAAGAGCACGCTGGCCCGGCTGCTCTACCGCTTCTACGACGTGCAGGGCGGCCGCATCACCCTGGACGGCCGCGACCTGCGCCAGCTCACCCAGGCCAGCCTGCGCCGGGCCATCGGCATCGTTCCGCAGGACACCGTGCTGTTCAACGACACGGTGGCCTACAACATCGCCTACGGCCGCCCCGGGGCGCCGCAGGCCGAGATCGAGGCGGTGGCCCGCGCCGCGCACATCCACGACTTCATCGCCGGCACGCCGGCCGGCTACGCCACGCGGGTGGGCGAGCGCGGCCTCAAGCTCAGTGGCGGCGAGAAGCAGCGCGTGGCCATCGCCCGCATGCTGCTGAAGGATCCGCCGATCGTGATCTTCGACGAGGCCACCTCGGCCCTCGACTCCGCCAACGAGCGCGCGATCCAGGCCGAGCTGCGCGCCGCGGCCCGCGGCAAGACGGCGCTGGTCATCGCCCACCGCCTCTCGACCGTGGTCGAGGCCGACCAGATCCTGGTGCTGGAGGCCGGCCGCATCGTCGAGCGCGGCCGCCATGCCGAGCTGCTGGCCCGGGGCGGGGTCTACGCGCGCATGTGGGCCCTGCAGGCCCAGGGCGGCGAAGCCGCTGTGCGAGACTGACCCGTTGCGCCCTGCGCCTGCCCGAGTCCCTCCATGGCCCTCAAGTCCACCATCTTCAAGGCCGAGCTGCAGATCGCCGACATGGATCGCGGCGTCTACACCAGCCCGCAGCTCACCCTGGCCCAGCACCCCTCCGAGAACGAGGAGCGCCTGATGGTGCGCCTGCTCGCCTACGCGCTGAACACGCGGGGTGAGGCCGACCAGCCCGCGCTGGCCTTCGCGCGCGGCATGACCGAGATGGACGAGCCCGACCTCTGGCGCAAGAGCTACGCCGACGAGATCGAGCTGTGGATCGACGTCGGCCTGCCCGACGAGAAGTGGATCCGCAAGGCCTGCCACCGCAGCCGCGAGACGCGGGTCTACGCCTGGGGCGGCAAGACCCCGATCTGGTGGGGCCAGAACAAGGGCACCCTCAGTCGTCTGCCCGGCCTGCAGGTGTGGTCCCTGCCCACCGAGCAGGTGGCGGCCCTGGCCGGCCTGGTGGCCCGCAGCATGCGCCTGCAGTGCACGGTGCAGGACGGCCAGGTCTGGCTGGGCGATGGCGAACGCACGGTCGAGATCCAGCCCGAGCGCCTGCACCCTGCGCCCTGAAGCCCGCAGGCGCGGCGCGGGGGGCGCGAGGGGCGTTGCCGCGCGTGGCATGGAGCTTGCGCCTGCCTTGCGGCTGCGTGAGCCCGCGCCGGCCTGGCCGGACGCCTTCGCCTGGGGTATCTCCGGGGGGCGCGCACGTGATCCCCACAATTTCGCGGGCGGATGGCTGGGTTAGATTGAGCTGAGGCATGCCGACCGAATCCGCGGCGTCCGCCCCCATTCAGGAGTCCACCCGATGAAGCACACCCTCTTGGCCCTCGCCCTGGCGGGCCTCGCCCTCGGCGCCCAGGCCGACACCCTCAAGAAGATCAAGGACAGCGGCAGCGTGACCATGGGCGTGCGCGAGTCCTCCGGCGCGCTCAGCTACACCCTGGGTGACGGCAAGTACGTGGGCTACCACGTCGAGCTCTGCGAGCGCGTGCTCAAGGACGTGCAGAAGCAGCTGGGCCTGGGCGCCCTGACCACCAAGTACCAGCCGGTCACGTCGCAGAACCGCATCCCGCTGGTGCAGAACGGCACCGTCGACATCGAGTGCGGTTCCACCACCAACAACGCGACCCGCCAGAAGGACGTGGCCTTCGCGGTCACCACCTTCGTCGAGGAGGTGCGTATCGCGGTGAAGGCCAACTCGGGCATCACCAACATCGCCCAGCTCAACGGCAAGAAGGTGGCGACCACCACCGGCACCACCTCTGTGCAGACGCTGCGCAAGAACGAGCGCGCCACCGGCGTCAACTTCGAGGAGGTCTACGGCAAGGACCACGCCGACAGCTTCCTGCTGCTCGAATCGGGCCGGGCCGACGCCTTCGTGATGGACGGCGCCATCCTGGCCGGCAACATCGCCAAGTCCAAGAACCCGGCGGACTTCAAGATCGTCGGCGAGGTGCTCAGCGTCGAGCCCATTGCCATCATGATGCGCAAGGACGACCCGGCCTTCAAGAAGGCCGTGGACGACAGCCTGGGTGCGCTGATGAAGAGCGGCGAAATCGCCAAGATCTGGGACAAGTGGTTCATGCAGCCCATCCCGCCGGCCAACACCAAGGTCGGCATGCCGCCCAACGACAACACCAAGGCGGCCTGGGCGGCGCCGAACGACAAGCCGATGGAAGCCTACGCGGCCAAGTAAGTGAAGCGGGACGGGCCGCGGTGCTGCGTGCCTGCGGCCTGCCCGGAACAACAGGTCAGACGAGGAGGCGCCGGTGGGCAACTGGGATTGGCAGGTGTTCTGCAAGGACACCATCGACGGTGAAGTGCGGCCGTCCTGCTTCGGCGAGGGCGGCGACATCACCTACCTCGACTGGATGCTCTCGGCCTGGGGCTGGACGCTGTCGGTGGCCCTGCTGGCCCTGGTCGTCGCGCTGGCCGTGGGCTCGCTGATGGGCATCCTGCGCACCGTACCCGACAAGCGCCTGGCCTTCCTCGGCAATGCCTGGACCGAGTTGTTCCGCAACATCCCGCTGCTAGTCCAGATCTTCCTCTGGTACCACGTCATCCCCGGCCTGATCCCGCCGCTCAAGCAGGTGCCGAGCTTCGTGCTGGTGGTGCTGGGGCTGGGTTTCTTCACCTCGGCGCGGATCGCCGAGCAGGTCAAGGCCGGCATCCAGGCCCTGCCCAAGGGCCAGCGCTACGCTGGCCTGGCCATGGGCCTGACGCTGCCGCAGACCTACCGTTTCGTGCTGCTGCCGATGGCCTTCCGCATCGTCATCCCGCCGCTGACGAGCGAGAGCATGAACATCATCAAGAACAGCTCGGTCGCCTTCGCGGTCAGCATCGCCGAGCTGACCATGTTCGCGATGCAGGCCCAGGAAGAGACCTCGCGCGGCATCGAGGTCTACCTGGCGGTCAGTGCGCTCTACTTCATCTCGGCCTTCACGATCAACCGCGTCATGTTGATCGTCGAGGACCGGGTCCGCGTGCCCGGCATGGTCGGAGGCAAGTGACATGCTGAACCTCGACTACAGCTTCCTCGACTGGGGCGTCGTCAGCGGCTTCATCCTGAAGGGCCTGGTCTTCTCGGTGCAGCTCACCCTGATCGCCATGGTCTGCGGCATCGCCCTGGGCACGGTGCTTGCGCTGATGCGACTGTCCGGCAAGCCCTGGCTGGTGATCCCGGCCTCGATCTACGTCAACACCCTGCGGTCCATCCCGCTGGTGATGGTGATCCTGTGGTTCTTCCTGCTGATTCCGCTGCTGATCGGCCGGCCCATGGGGGCCGAGCTCTCGGCCATCATCACCTTCACGATCTTCGAGGCGGCCTACTACTCCGAGATCATGCGGGCCGGCATCCAGAGCGTGCCGCGCGGCCAGGTGCACGCCGGCTACGCGGTGGGCATGAGCTACGGGCAGACCATGCAGCTCGTCGTGCTGCCGCAGGCCTTCCGCAACATGCTGCCGGTGCTGCTGACGCAGACCATCATCCTCTTCCAGGACACCTCGCTGGTCTATGCCATCGGGGCCTACGACCTGCTCAAGGGCTTCGAGGTGGCCGGCAAGAACTTCAACCGCCCGGTCGAGACCTACCTGCTCGCCGCGCTCGTCTACTTCGTCATCTGCTTCAGCCTGTCGATGCTCGTGCGTCGCCTGCAGCAGAAGATCCAGATCATCCGCTGAGGCCCTTCCATGATCGAGATCCAGAACGTCAGCAAGTGGTACGGCAGCTTCCAGGTGCTGACCGATTGCACGACCCGCATCCAGAAGGGCGAGGTGGTCGTCGTCTGCGGCCCCTCGGGCTCGGGCAAGAGCACGCTGATCAAGACCGTCAACGCCCTGGAGCCCTTCCAGAAGGGCGACATCGTCGTCGACGGCATCAGCATCGCCGACCCCAAGACCAACCTGCCCAAGCTGCGCAGCCGCGTCGGCATGGTCTTCCAGCACTTCGAGCTCTTTCCGCACCTGAGCGTGACGGAGAACCTGACCCTGGCGCAGATCAAGGTGCTGGGCCGCAGCAAGGACGATGCAGCCGCCCGCGGCCTGAAGATGCTCGACCGCGTCGGGCTCATCAAGCACAAGGACAAGTTTCCCGGTCAGCTCTCCGGCGGCCAGCAGCAGCGCGTGGCCATCGCCCGGGCCCTCTCGATGGATCCGATGGTCATGCTCTTCGACGAGCCGACCTCGGCCCTGGACCCGGAGATGGTCGGCGAGGTGCTCGACGTGATGGTCCAGCTCGCCCAGGAGGGCATGACCATGATGTGCGTGACCCACGAGATGGGCTTCGCCCGCAAAGTCAGCCACCGCGTCATCTTCATGGACGCGGGAAAGATCATCGAGGACTGCCGCAAGGACGAGTTCTTCGGTCAGCCCGAGGCCCGCTCGCCGCGCGCCAAGGAATTCCTGTCGAAGATCCTGCAGCACTGAGCTGCCCCGGCCCCCTACGAGGGCCGGGCCTCAGTCCGGCAGCAGCCCGGCCAGACGCAGCTGCTGCCGGGCCCGCCAGCGTCGCGGCAGACGCAACGCGGCCCGGTCGCGCGGGCGGTCCGGGCGGCGTAGCAGCGCGGCCGCGGTGGCGGCATCCAGGCTTTCCAGCTCGCTGAAGTCCCAGGTCCGGGGCGCCTCCGGCAGGGCGGCGAGGGCTTCGCGCAGCGCCGGTCCGGCCCGGCCCCGCAGACGCAGCTCACCCGGCTGCACGGACAGCTCGCCGTTCCCCTCCGGGGTGCCACCGACCGGCCGTGCCCCGAGCAGCCACAGCGGCAGCACGCGGCCCAGCAACAGGCCGACGAGTCGCCGACCGTCGCTCAGATAGCGCCGCCAGATGCCGGATTCGGTCGCGATCCGCCACAGCCATTCGAGACCGAACTTGCGCGCCCACACCGGCGCGCGGTCCAGGCGACCGGCCGTGAAATTGACGACCGCCCCGAGATGGCTGATCAGGGGGGCATGGACCCGTTCGCGGTTGCGAAGCGCCCAGGCCTGGCCCTTGACCGCACCGAGGGCCACGACCAGGAAGTCCGCCCCGGTGGCATTCAGGGCCGCCAGGGTGGCATCGTCGCTCAGGCTCTCCACATCGCCGAAGCCCGCAGCCAGACCCCCGACCCCGGTCAGGCCCGGCGAAAGGCCCTCGGCATGACGCTGTGCCAGCTGGGCCGAGGCCTCGGCGGCAGCGCCCGGCGGGCCCCCGAAGAAGGCGACCTTCAGCGGGGGGCCGGGCAGGCGCTGCAGATCCTCGAACAGGTCGGAGCCAGCCACCCGCTCCGGCAGGGGCAGGCCGAGCAGTCGCGCGAGCCAGACCAGCGGCTGGCCGTCCACCAGCACCAGATCGCTGTCCAGCACCGATTGCCGGAAGGCCGGGGCCGACTGCGCTGCGATCAGGAAATTGACGTTGACGGTCGAGAAGAAGCAGCGCTCGCCGGCCCGGGCTCGGGTCCGAAGCGTCTCTGCGGCTTCTTTTCGGCTTACGGCATCAAAAGGCAGGCCCAGCAGGGCGTACGCAGGGTGGGCTCCAGGCGCATTTGTCGTCACATCAGACTTTCAGCCGATCGGTTGCAGGCGCGGCAGGCCGTGCCGCCGTAGACCGCAGCCCCGGGCAGGACTGCATACAAGGTGCAGCAGCGGGGCGCAGCGTCACGCCTCGTCCTCAGGCGGTACGGAAACCATGATGCGGTGGCGGCATGCGCGGCTTGGGCGCCGCAGCCTTGGCGGTGACCGTGACGGGGCGCAGTCGCGCGTAGGCAAGGGCGAGACCGGCCAGGAGGATCTTCAGGGTGATGACGCCGACGATGGGGCTGCAGGTCGCGACGAAGACCATCATCCCGATGCTCGCGGCAAAAATGCTCCGCCCCATGCCGTCCAGCTCGGCATCGCGATTGCGCGAGCGCAACCAGGCCTGGAAGGTGGCGAAGAGCACCAGCACGAACACCCCGACATACAGCAGCAGTCCGAACATGCCCGTCGACAGGGCAATGATCACGTAGGTGTTCACGAAGTCAATGAAACCGTCGCCCTGCATCAGGTGGGTGAATGCATGGTTGGTCTCATAGGTGAAGCTGCCGAGCCAGGGGTTCTGCATGATCACCTCGATCGACGCCTTGAGCAGCTCCTGCCTGAATACCACGGTCTCCGAGTCCAGCGTGCCGATGAAGGGCAGGTGGTCAATGATCTTGGGCCCGAGGGGGGAAATCAGTACGACAGGCAGCACCAGCAGCCCGACACCCCCGAGTTTGGTCAGCTTGGCGATGCCATCGCGGCTGATCAGCAGGTAGATGACCAATGCGATGGCCGCGCCCAGCCAGGGGCCGCGCGACAGCGGCGCCCAAAGGCCGGCGCAGATGATGGCTACCAGCAGGAAATGCAGGGATCGACGCACCCGCAATCCCATCGACACGATGAAGCAAAGCGCCACCATCATGAAGAGGCCCATCACGAGCGGGTGACCGCCCGGGCCGGCTGCGCGCAGGCTGTCGCCGCGCGACAGGTGGACGTGGCGGAAACTCTTGAGGTCCAGCGTCGGGATCAGTTCGGGATACAGCAACCAGCCCTTGAGGTTCTCGAAGACGGCGATGGGTGCGACCGCCAGCCATCCCAGGACCAGGGCACCCATCACGTCGCGCACATCCTCGCGAGTCGACAAGCTGCGGGTCACGGCAAAGTAGGGGATCACCACGTCGATGAACATGCCCAGGCCTTCGCGGATCGTCACCGTCATGGGCAGGCCGGACGTGCCGATCAGGGTCAGGCGCAGCAGGATGTAGCCGATCACCCAGAGGTCGACGATGCGCATCCAGCCCGAGGGCGGGGAGCGCTTGCTGCTGAGCAGACCCACGCACAGCGGCAGAAGCAGACCGAGATTGAGAACCCGCAGGTAGTTCAGATCCAGCAGGTAGTTGATCGCGCCCAGGCCCGGAAGCGGGGACGAATACGGCGGGATGCAAAAAGCCAGGAAGGCGTAGAGGGCGATGGCCTGCTTGTCGCGCAGCTTCAGCAGCAGGACGATCAAGAAGAGCAGAAAGGCAAAGATCCAGAAGCTGGTCGACACGAAGGCCGCGGTGCTGATGGCCATCCAGCCTGCTGCTCGCCTCCAGTAGATCTCCGGCGACATGCCTCGCTGGATGTAGAACCTGCTGCACAACAGGAACATCCCGCCCGCAAGCACGTAAATGACGAAGATCGCCTTGATGTGAACGAGAGTCATGGTCGGTCGTGCGAGGGGGCAGCGTGCGCGGGGTCAAGTGCCCGCCGGTGACTTTGGCGTGCGCACGAGCAGCATCAGCACTGCATCCATCGCAATAAAGCTCAGCAGGGCGATCAGCATCAGCGCCATGCCCGCAAGGCCATGCAGGAAGCCCTGGCCCGCCTCGTCACCCAGGTGGTAGGTGATCAGGACCAGAATGATCACGCGGATGATGTTTGCGGCGAAGGCGATCGGCGGAATCAGCAGCAGCATCAGCGTGTTATGCGCGAGACCACGTCGCTGCATGATGTACATGTAGAGCACGCCCAGCGCGGTGAGGCTGAACATGGAGTTCAGGCCGGAGCAGGCGTCCGCGACCAGCAACTGGTACTGGCCGACGGTCAGGGTGACACCGGTTCGCGCGATCGGGTATCCGGCGGCGTAAAGCAGCTCTTCCGCGATCACCGAAACATACTGCTTGAGGCTGGACGTTGCCGCGTCAATCACGAAACCCGGCAGCGGGATCATGAAGACTAGGTACAGCAGAGGGAACCAGGCCAAGCGCACCAGGCGTAGCCCGCCCAGCAGAAGCAGCAGACCCGACAAGATGGGTAGTTGCGCAGCGAATATGAAGATCGACAGGTCGAGCGTTCGTCCGACCAGGTAGAGCAGCAGGCCGAAAAGCAGCAGAGGCCAGCCGAGGGCACTGCCCTGGCCAACGGTCTGCTGGATGGCTTCACGCTGCCGGTAGAAAAGCCAAGCCACCACGGCCAAGACGATGGTGCCGTGCCCGTGCTCCTCGCTCTGCCAGATCGTCTCCAGCGCCCAGCTGTAGATCGGCAGGTAGAGCGCCAGGAACGCGATCAGCACGAGCCCGAGCGCGGTCTGACCCGGCCCCAGCTCGCGTAGGAGCTTCATCGTCTGGCTCGGAGAGGTCATGCCCCGTAGGCCTTCGCAGCCTTCTTGCTCAGCGGGACGTCAACCAGCACGGAGCCAACCGTTGGCGCCCCAACGTCCGACAGCGCGCCGATCATGTTGCCGAACAGCTTCGATTTCGTCTGGTGACTGCGCGCCACGGCCAGCGCGGCACCGGTGAAGCGGGCCATCAGCAACGCGTCGTCGCCCAGCTCGAAAGCCGGCGTGTCGATGATCACCACATCGAAGGTCGACATGCTCTGCTCGAGGAGTCGATCGATCGACGAGGTGCCCAGCAGCTCGGCCGGGTTAGGCGGCGTCGGGCCGGCCGGCAGTACAGCCAGACCAGGCAAACCCGGAATGAAACTGACCGCACGGTCATGCATGCGACCTGCCAGCAGGCTCGACAGACCCGCGCCACCCTCCAGGCGGAACAGCTCGTGCTGGCGGGGATTGCGTAGGTCGGCATCGATCAGCAGCGTCCGCTCGCCGACCTGGGCGAAGGACACGGCCAAGTTGGCCGCCAGATGGCTGCGGCCGTCGCCGCGCGAAGTGCTGACCACGCTCAAGGCCGTCCGCTTGCCCGGGGCATTGAACCAGCGCATCTGCAGTTGGCTGCGCAGCGCGCGGATCTGATCGCCTTCGACGCCGAAGGGGCGGTAGGCGGCAACCACTTCGTCACTTACGGGCTTGTTCGGGCCCGTCGGCAGGAAGGGATAGTTGAACTGCAGCGAGAGCGCGTACAGCACGTCGGCCTCGGTCAGCACGCCCAGCCGGATCCCGGCTTCGCCAAAGCGCAGTCCCTCGGACTTCTGCATCTGCAGGATGCGCTCGGCGTCCTGGGGGCTGAGGATGCCCGCGTCGACCAGGATGGCACCGATCGAGCGATCGGCCGTCCGGGCCTTGGAATAGTTCATGGTGGCTGCGTTCAAGACGACTCTCCGTTCATCGTCAGCTGCGGGGCCGGTCGAGCCCGCGGCCGCATCAGCGCGATCGGCATGGCCGGGCGCTTGCCCCGCTTGGCCGTCGGCGAAATCACGCCCAGCAGCGGAATGCCTTCGATGTCCGTCAGGTCGCTGGCCTGGCGCACACGACGGTCCAGCAGCTCCAGGCCCAGCGCCAAGCCGACAGCCAGGACGGTGCCCAGGGCAGCCGAAAGCAGTACGTTCACCATGATCCGGGGCTTGGCCGGGGTGAGCGGTTCGACCGCCGGACTCACCACGCGGGCATTGGCCTGCTCCGACTTGCCTTCAAGGTTCAGCTGGTTGCGGCGGTCAGCCACCGAAAAGTAGGCCTTCTGGGCAGTCTCCACATCGCGCTGCAGATTGGAAATCTCGTCGAGCTGGCCACGCATGGCCAGCACGGTGCGCTTCTGCTGCTCGACCAAGCTGCGCAGCTCCTCGACCTTCTGGCCGGACTGGCGGCTAACGTTGGCTGTCGCGCCGGTCACCCGGCGCATTTCGGCATCGAGCTGCTCCCGCAGCCCGCTGATCTGGGCCTCCAGCAGCAGTCGCTGCGGGTGACGCGAACCGACCACGCTGCTGATCTCGGTCAACTTCGATTCAGCCGTCGCGAGTTGCGACTTCAGGCTCTGAACCGCCTGGCTGCTCTGGATGTCCGGCGAGGTTTCCACGCCCGAATTGCGCTGGCGGGCCGACAGCTCGGTCCGCTCGGCCATGGCTTGGGCGAGCTGGATGTTCAAGGATTCAAGCCGGGCTGCTTCGGCATCAACACGCTGCGGCGAAGCCACGATGCCATGCTTGCTCTGAAATGCGGTCAACCTGGACTGGGCTGCCTCGAGCTGTTTGCGCAGCGATTCGGATTGCGAGTCGTAGTACTCGGCAAAATCCTTGGCTGGCTCGGTGCGCAGCGAGGAGCTGGTCGAGATATAAGCTTGGGCAAAGGCATTGGCAACTGCCGCGGCAAACTTCGGGTCCTGCGAGCCGTAGCTCACGGTGACCACATTGCTGTAGCGTCCGCCCTGCACGGCCAAATTATTCAGAAGCAGCTCGCCGAAATAACGGTCCATCGGGACCTTGCCTCCGGTTTCAGCACGCCAGCTCTCCAGCGATTCCGCATGGCGGTCCATGCCGAGAATCTGCACGGCCTTCGCCGCCACGCGGTCGCTGCGGATGATGTCGGACTGCGTGCCGAGGTAGGAGGTCGCTGCGATCGCCGGCATGAAAGCGGCCATCAGCGGATCGGAGCGCATTTCGATGATCAGCGAGGTCTCGGCGACGTACACCTTCGGCAGCATGATGCTGACGCCGTAGGTTCCGCCGACAATCAGAACGATGATGCTGAGCATCATCCGCCAGCGCAGGCGTAGTATGTTGATGAATTGCTGTGGGTTCATGGTGGAGTCCTGCTCAATCAGAAGATTGATTCGCGCACGTAAATGATGTCATCCGGGCGAAGCGGGTCGTTCATGCCGGGCTCGAGTACTTCAATCTTTCCGTCGGCTTTGCGGCGGTTGACGCGCAAACCCTTCTCGGTGCCTCGCGGGGTCAGGCCTCCGCCGGCGGCGAGGGCCTGCATCAGGGTCATGTTGCGCTCAAGGCGCATCACCCCAGGTTTCTGGATTTGACCGTAGATATAGATTTGCGGGGCACGGTCAACGAAAATGACATCGCCATTTTGCAACTCGATGTCCGCTGTCGTGTCCTGGGTCGGGCCCAGCACGGCGGGCATGTCGATCTCCTTGCGGAAGGGCTTGCCCTCACGCTGGCCCGACAGCACCAGGGTGTCCGAGCCGGTCGGTGCGACGCCGCCTGCCTGGGCAAGTACCTCCATCAGCTTGGTGCCGCCGACCTCCAGCGGGTAGCGGCCGGGTTTGCCGACTTGGCCGAGCACGGCCACCAAGTTCGCGCGGATCTGCGCCAGCAGCACCGTGACCTGCGGCTCCTTGACGAAGTCGCCGGCCCGCAGGCCGTCGGCAATCGCTTTCTCGGCATTCGACACCGACAGGCCGCCGATGCGGACGCTGCCGATCAGCGGGAAGCGGATGGTGCCGTTCTCGTTGACGCGGGCTTCAAGCCCGAGGTCTGGGTTCTGGAAGACCGAGACCTTGATCACGTCTCCCGGCCCGATGACGTACTCGCTGCGGTCGGTGGCAGATGCGGCCGCGGCCACGGGGGTCTGGGCTTGGGCGGACAGGCTGTGCAGGGCCAAGCCAGCTGTGATCAAGCCACCAGCGACCAGGGTGCGGAACATGGGAAAGGCGTACATCAAAGACTCCGGCTTCGAAAGATCACTTCAAACCGCGGATGCCGCGGTTCAGTACATCATGGCCCGTGGCGCTTGCTGCCGAGGCTGCCGATGAGGCGGCAAGGCTTGGCTCGGCTGGGGCAGGCTGGGCTTCAGTCGGCGCGGGAGGCGGCGGAAGATCGAGTCCACTTGCAGAAGCAGCTTCCGGGCCGGCGCCCGGCCGTGCGTCCTTCATGTCGGCGAACTTGCCAAGGTACTCGACCTGTCCGGCATCGCGCAGGGCCTTCAGATCCTTGGCGATCAGCTCCCGCTTGCGCTCGTTCAGCAGGAAGCGCTCGATGGCGGTGCGCGCCTGCGCCTCGTTGACGGGCGCACTGCGTGACGAGGCCAGGTAGATCGCCTGCAGGGTGTTCCCGCCGAGGTTGACCATGATCTCACCGTCACGCAACTTGGCGAAACGCTCAAGGGCCGCCAGCGGGATCTGCTCGGCCGAGCGCACAGCCTGCGAGGCGTTGACCTTCAGGCCGCTGGCATTGAGGACCTTGACGATCTGCGCTGCGTCCTTGGTCGCACTCAGTTGGGTCTGCAGGGCCGTCAGCGCCTCGTTCGGCCCCTCGACCACGAATTCCTGCAGCTGATAGATGCGGCGTTGGCTGAAGAGGGCTGGATTCTTCGCGTAGTAATCGGCGATCTCAGCATCACTCGGCGGGCTCACGCCGTTCCCGATCCGATCGATGTAGGCGCGAGCGATGATCTCGCGCCGGGCGGCATCCAGGGCCTGCACGACCCGCGGGTCACGGTCGATCTTCTGCTCGATCGCCTTCTGGACGGTGAGCTCCTGGTCGACCAGTCGATCCAGGGCCACGCGGCTCGCCGGTTCGACCTGCTCAGGCTTCAGGTTGGGCTGCCGCTGCAGCATGAAGTTGATCTGGTGGACCGAGATCTCCTCCTTGTTGACCTTGGCGGCCACCTGGGTGGCCGGCTTGTCCTTGCTGTCCCCCCCGCCGCAGGCCACGAGCAGGGCCGAGGCAAGACCCACACAGAGCACGGTGCGCAGGCGGACGGCATGGGGGACGCCGCGGAAGGGGAGGTTCATCGAAGACTCCTGAAGGAGAGGGGGCGGTCACCTGCCGGGGGGCAGGACCGACCGTCCTTGACACGGCCCGCGATCGCGCGCGGGACAGGGCAGGGGTGGGTTCAACCCGGGGCGCCGCCGGCGTCGCAGCGCAGGCCGACATGCAGGGCAACCACCCCGCCTGTCAGGTTGTGGACGTCGACATGGCCGAAGCCCGCGACTTTCATCATCGCCTTGAGTTCCGCCTGCCCCGGGTGCATGCGGATCGACTCGGCGAGGTAACGATAACTATCGGCATCGCCCGCCACGACTTGACCCAGGCGTGGCAGCACCTTGAAGGAATACCAGTCGTAGAGTTTTTCCAAGGGCTTGGCCACCTTGGAGAATTCCAGCACCAGCAGGCGACCGCCCGGTTTCAGCACGCGCTGCATCTCGGCCAGCGCGCGTGCCTTGTCGGTCATGTTGCGCAGGCCGAAGGCAACGCTGACCACGTCGAAGCTGCCGTCGCGGAAGGGCAACTGCTCGGCATCGCAGAGCGTCGTGGGCAGCACCAGACCGGCGTCGTGCAGGCGGTCGCGCCCGCAGCCGAGCATGGCGGCGTTGATGTCGGTGTGGACCACGGTGCCCTCGGGCCCGACCCGTCGGGAGAAGCCTTCGGCCAGGTCACCGGTGCCGCCGGCCAGGTCCAGCACCTTGTCGCCGGGGCGCACCCGGGCCACGGCCAGGGTGTAGGCCTTCCAGACCCGATGCAGCCCCATGGACATCAGGTCGTTCATCAGGTCGTACTTGACGGCGACCGAATCGAAGACGCCGCGCACCCGCCGGGCCTTGTCGCGGGAGTCGACGGTCTCGAAGCCGAAGTGGGTCTCTTGGCTCATGGCGTGCGGCTCCGGCCCCTCAATGGCTGCAGTGGCCGCTGCCGCAGCCGCCCGCGGCGTGGGCCGACGCCGCCTCGGCCATCGGCGCGTCGCGGTCCAGGCCGGCGGCGGCCAGCCGGTCCAGGTGGGCCTGCCACAGCGTGTCCTGGTGGACGGCCAGGTGGTGCAGGTAGTCCCAGGCGTACAGGCCGGAGCTGTGACCGTCGGAGAAGGTCGGCTGGATGGCGTAATGGCCGACGGCCTCGATCTCGACGATGCCCACCTCCCGCTTGCCGGTCTGCAGGGTTTCCTGACCCGGGCCGTGGCCCTGTACCTCCGCCGAGGGGGACAGCACGCGCAGAAACTCGAACGGCAGACGGTAAACCGACCCATCGGCGTAGCCGATTTCAAGGACGCGGGACTGTTGGTGGACGGTCAGCGCGGTCGGAATGGGGGTGTCGTCTCGAAGTCCGGCCATGGGGGAAGTCCGGCGGGGTCGCCAGACTGCTCAACGTTGCAGGGATCGGGCCAGATGCGGCCCCGGGAGCGTCCGAGTGTAGCGAGCCGCCATGACGGGATGGCGGCTCCAGGCACCGTCACGGTGCCAGTCGCTCACGAATCCGGCGCTGGACCGCGGCCTGGCAGGCCAGCCAGTCGGCCTGCCGCGCGGGCTCGACCGCACGCGCGGCCGGGGCCCAGACCGGGGCCGGCCAGCGGCTGTCGGCCGGATCCCGGGCGATCACGTGCCAGTGCAGGTGCGGCACCATGTTGCCCAGGCTGGCCAGATTGATCTTGGCCGGGGCCAGCACCTCGCGCAGGGCCTGCTCCACCGCCATCACCGCGTCCAGCAGCCGGGCCCGGGCACCGGGGTCCAGATCGCTCATCTCGGCGACGTGGGCGTTCCAGACCACGCGGTAGAAGGCCGGGACGTCCGCCTCCGCCGCCCGGATCACGCGCAGCTCGGCGCCGCGCCAGACCAGCTCGCCGCCGTCCCCGGCGCACAGCTCGCAGGACGGGGCGGCGGCCGCGTTCACAGCAGCACCCGCTCGATGCCGCCGGCGTTGGCGCGCCGCACATAGTCCGGCAGCCACTGCTCGCCCAGAATCTGGCGGGCCATCTCGACGACGATGTAGTCGGCTTCCAGCAGGCCGTTGACCTTGCCCTCGCCGACGCCCTTGAGGTCGCCCTCGTAGCGCGACAGGCCCTGCAGGCAGCTCGGGCAGGAGGTCAGCACCTTGACCGTGCCGCCGTCCGCCAGCTTGCCGGCCGACTGCAGCGCGGCGGCGGACTTGCGCAGCTCCTCCGTCTTGCGGAAGCGCACCTGGGTGGAGATGTCGGGCCGGGTCACGCCCAGGGTGCCGCTTTCGCCGCAGCAGCGTTCGCTGGCCTGCACGGCCGGGCCGAGCAGGGCCTGCACCGTCTTCATCGGCGCCTGCAGCTTCATCGGGCTGTGGCAGGGGTCGTGGTACAGGTAGTTGGCGCCGTCCGAGGCCTTCGGCAGGGTGATGCCCTTCTCCAGCAGGAACTCGTGGATGTCGATGATCCGGCAGCCGGGGAAGATGTCCTCGAAGCGGTAGCCCTGCAGCTGGTCGTAGCAGGTGCCGCAGCTGACCACCACCGTCTTGATGTCCAGGTAGTTCAGCGTGTTGGCCACGCGGTGGAACAGCACCCGGTTGTCGGTGATGATCTTGTCGGCCTTGTCGAACTGGCCGCTGCCGCGCTGCGGGTAGCCGCAGCACAGGTAGCCCGGCGGCAGCACGGTCTGCACGCCGGCTTCCCACAGCATGGCCTGGGTGGCCAGGCCGACCTGGCTGAACAGGCGCTCCGAGCCGCAGCCCGGGAAGTAGAAGACCGCCTCGCTGTCGGCCGTGGTCCGCTGCGGGTCGCGGATGATCGGCACGTAGTCGCGGTCCTCCACGTCCAGCAGCGCCCGGGCCGTCTTCTTGGGCAGGCCGCCCGGCATCTTCTTGTTGATGAAGTGGATGACCTGCTCGCGTATCGGCGCTGCGCCCAGCGTGGCCGGCGGCGCGGCGGTCTGGGCCCGGGCCAGCGGCTTGAGCAGATCGTGCATGAAGCGCTGGGCCTTGAAGCCCACGCCCACCATCGCGCTGCGGGCCAGCTTGATCGTCTCCGGATTGCGGGCGTTCAGGAAGAACATCGCCGCCGCATTGCCGGGGCGGAAGCTCTTCTTGCCCATCTTGCGCAGCAGATGGCGCATGGCCATCGACACGTCGCCGAAGTCGATCTTCACCGGGCAGGGGCTGGCGCACTTGTGGCAGACCGTGCAGTGGTCGGCCACGTCCTCGAACTCCTGCCAGTGCTTGAGGCTCACCCCGCGGCGCGTCTGCTCCTCGTAGAGGAAGGCCTCCACCAGCAGCGAGGTCGCCAGGATCTTGTTGCGCGGGCTGTAGAGCAGGTTGGCGCGCGGCACATGGGTGGCGCAGACCGGCTTGCACTTGCCGCAGCGCAGGCAGTCCTTGACCGCGTCCGAGATGGCGCCGATGTCGCTCTGCTGCAGGATCAGGGACTCATGCCCCATCAGGCCGAAGCTGGGGGTGTAGGCATGGCTGAGGTCGGCCGGGTGCAGCTCGGCCGGCGCTGTGCCGTCCGCGCCCGCGGCACGCAGCGCCTGCTGCGCACCGCCGCGCAGCAGCTTGCCGCGGTTGAAGCGGCCCTCCGGATCGACCCGGCGCTTGTAGTCGGCAAAGGGCGCGAGCTCCTCGTCGCTGAGGAACTCCAGCTTGGTGATGCCGATGCCGTGCTCGCCCGAGATCACGCCGCCCAGGCTGCGGGCCAGCGCCATGATGCGCGCCACCGCCTCGTGGGCGGTCTGCAGCATCGCGTAGTTGTCGCTGTTGACCGGGATGTTGGTGTGCACATTGCCGTCGCCGGCGTGCATGTGCAGGGCCACCCAGACGCGGCCGCGCAGCTCTTCCTGGTGGATCGCGCGGCAGGCCGCGATCACCGGCGCGAAGGCCGCGCCGGCGAAGAGCTGCTGCAGCGGCGCGAGCAGCTGCGCCTTCCACGAGGCGCGCAGGCGCCCGTCCTGCAGCTGCTCGAAGACGCTGCCCTCGCCCCTGCTTTCGCCGGAGGGGGCGAAGGCCGCGGGCAGCGCCGTCACCGGCCGGTCCAGTCCGTCCAGCCAGGCCTGCCACTGCGCCTGCACGCCGGCGACCAGCGCCAGGGCGCGCGCGGCGCGGTCCTCCAGCAGTTCGGCGCTGGCGATCTCGGCCGCGTCATCGGTCTTGCCCAGCGGCAGCTGGCCGGCGGCGAAGAAGTCGCCGAGCCGGGCGGCCAGCGCCAGCTTGTTGCGCAGGCTCAGCTCGATGTTGATGCGCTCGATGCCGTTGGTGTAGTCGCCCATCCGCGGCAGCGGGATGACGACGTCCTCGTTCACCTTGAAGGCATTGGTGTGGCGCGCGATGGCGGCGGTGCGCTTGCGGTCCAGCCAGAACTTCTTGCGCGCCTCGGCGCTGACGGCGGTGAAGCCCTCGCCGCCGCGCGCGTTGGCGATGCGCACCACCTCGCTCGCGGCGCGGGCCACGGACGCCTCGTCGTCGCCGACGAGATCGCCGATCAGCACCATCTTCGGCAGCTTGCCGCCGCCGCGCTGGCTCTTGGTGGCGTAGCCCACCGCCTTGAGGTAGCGGTCGTCCAGATGCTCCAGGCCGGCCAGCAGCACCGGCGGCTGGCCGTCGGCGGGCTGGGCCAGGGTGGCCATCAGGTCCTTGATCTCGACGATGGCGGGCACCGCGTCGCGGGCGTTGCCGAAGAACTCCAGGCAGACCGTGCGGGTGTGCGCCGGCAGGCGGTGCACGATCCAGCGCGCGCTGGTGATCAGGCCGTCGCAGCCTTCCTTCTGGATGCCCGGCAGGCCGGCCAGGAACTTGTCCGTCACGTCCTTGCCCAGGCCCTCCTTGCGGAAGACGCGGCCCGGAATGTCCAGGCGCTCGGTGCGCAGCACGGTCCGGCCGTCGCGGTCGAGGTGGCGCAGCTCGAAGCTCGCCACCGCCACGTCATGGATCTTGCCCAGGTTGTGGTTCAGGCGGACCACCTCCAGCCAGCCGGCTTCGGGCGTCACCATCTTCCAGCTCGCCAGGTTGTCCAGCGCGGTGCCCCAGAGCACGGCCTTCTTGCCGCCGGCGTTCATGGCGATGTTGCCGCCGATGCAGCTGGCCTCGGCGCTGGTCGGGTCGACTGCGAAGACATGGCCGGCCCGCTCGGCCGCGTCGGCCACGCGCTGGGTGACCACGCCGGCTTCGGTGGCCACCGTGGGCACCGGGGCCTCGACGCCGGGCAGGCGCACCCACTCGACCTCGCTCATCGCTTCGAGCTTCTCGGTGTTGATCACCGCGCTCTTCCAGCTCAGCGGCACGGCGCCGCCGGTGTAGCCGGTGCCGCCGCCGCGCGGCACGATGGTCAGGCCCAGCTCGATGCAGCCGGCCACCAGCGCCGCCATCTCGGCCTCGCTGTCGGGCGTCAGCACGATGAAGGGGTACTCGACCCGCCAGTCGGTCGCGTCGGTCACGTGGGCCACGCGCGAGAGGGCGTCGAACTTCAGGTTGTCGCGCCGCGTGTGGCGGCCCAGCACGCGCAGGGCGCGGCGGCGCAGCGCGGCGCTGTCCTCGAAGTGCGTCGCGAAGCGGTCCACCGCCGCGCGGGCCGCGGCCAGCAGCGCGCTGACCATCGCGTCCCGCTCGGGGTTCTTCGGCTGACGGCGCTTCTCGACCTCGGCCAGCCGGTGGTGCAGGGCCTCGATCAGCTGGCCGCGCCGCTTCGGGCTGCCCAGCAGGTCGTCCTGCAGGTAGGGGTTGCGCTGCACGACCCAGATGTCGCCCAGCACCTCGTAGAGCATCCGGGCCGAGCGGCCGGTCTGGCGCTCGCCGCGCAGCAGCAGCAGCTGCTCCCAGGCGGCCGCGCCGAGCAGGCGCAGGACGATCTCCCGGTCGGACAGCGAGGTGTAGTTGTAGGGGATCTCGCGCAGGCGAATCGAGGGGTGGGTTCCGTCGATCAGCGCCGGCTCGGTGGTCCCGGTGCGGCTCGGGGCCTGCACGCGGTGGAGCGGGTGCGGTGCGTTCATGGGCTCCGGCGCTCCGGGTAGGGCGAAGCGCGGGGATGGGATGCTAGCGCAGTCCCGGGGGAAACCCTGGGGTCAGGGGATGGACCGGACGGCCGGGGCGCGCAGGACGCGGCCCGGCCTTCGCCTGGCGGGCTTGGGCTGCCCTTGCGTGCAGGACACGCAAGGGCCTTCGCCCTGCGGGCTTGGACTGCCTGGCCGCGCGAGACGCGTCCAGGCCTTCGCGAGGCAAATGCCGGCCCGCAGGGGCCGACCTCTGTCCCCGCTCAGCTCCGGTAATCGGCGTTGATGGTGACGTAGTCGTGGGAGAGGTCGCAGGTCCACACCGTGGCGCGCGGCCGGTTCTCGCCGGCCGGGGCGCGGCCGAGGTCGACCTTGACCGTGATCTCGGCCTGCTTCATCACCCGCTGGCCTTCGGCCTCCTGGTAGGCCGGATGGCGGCCGCCGCGGGTGGCCACGTGCACCTCGTCGAGCCACAGTTCGATCAGGCTCTGGTCCAGGTCGGCGATGCCGGCGTAGCCGACGGCGGCCAGGATGCGGCCGAGGTTGGGGTCGCTGGCGAAGAAGGCGGTCTTGACCAGGGGCGAGTGCGCGATGGCATACGCCACCTGGCGGCACTCCTCCTTGGTCCGGCCGCCCTCGACGCGCAGGGTGATGAACTTGGTCGCCCCCTCGCCGTCACGCACGATGGCCTGGGCCAGCTGCTCGGCCACGGCGATCACCGCGGCGCGCAGCGCCAGGCCGGCCGGGCTTTCCAGGCTGTCGATGCGCTCGTGCGCGGCCTGGCCCGTGGCGATCAGCAGGAAGCTGTCGTTCGTCGAGGTGTCGCCGTCGATGGTGATGCGGTTGAAGCTGCGGTCGGCCGCCTCGCGCACCAGCTCCTGCATCAGCTGCGGCGCGATCTTCGCGTCCGTCGCGATGTAGCCCAGCATGGTCGCCATGTTGGGGCGGATCATGCCGGCGCCCTTGGCGATGCCGGTGACGGTGACCGGCACGCCGCCCAGGCCGATCTGGCGGCTGGCGGCCTTGGGCAGGGTGTCGGTGGTCATGATGGCCTCGGCGGCCAGGGCCCACTGGTCGACCTTCAGGTCGGCCAGCGCGGCCGGCAGCGCAGCCTCGATGCGGTCGACCGGCAGGGTCTCCATGATCACGCCGGTCGAGAAGGGCAGCACCTGCTCGGGGGCCAGCTCCAGGTGGCGGGCCAGGGCGATGCAGCCGCGGCGGGCGCGGATCAGGCCGTCCTCGCCGGTGCCCGCGTTGGCATTGCCGGTGTTGATCAGCAGCGCCCGCACGCCATGGCCGGTGGCCAGGTGCTCGCGGCAGAGCTGCACCGGCGCGGCGCAGAAGCGGTTCTGCGTGAAGACGCCGGCGACGGCGCTGCCCTCGGCCAGCCGCCAGACGCTGAGGTCGCGGCGGCCCGCCTTGCGGATGCCGGCCATGGCCGTGCCGATCTCGATGCCGGGCACCGGCAGCAGGGTCGAGGGGTTGGGGGCGGTCAGGTTCACCGGCATGGCGGGCTCCGTCGAAAGCGCAGGGGATCCATGAAAACCGGGGCCGTCTGGCCCCGGAGGTCGCAAGCTTCGGCCGGCCCCGGCAGGGGCCGTGCCCGCATCATGCGAGCTTGCCGTGACAGGCCTTGTACTTCTTGCCGCTGCCGCAGGGGCAGGGGTCGTTGCGGCCGACCCGGGGCGCGGCCGGCGCGGCGGTGGCGGGGTCGGTTTCGCTGCTGACCGAGCCATCCTCGTTGGGATGGGTGTAGGTCACATTGGCGAATTGCTCGGCCTGGGCCTCGACGGCCTCGGTCGCCCGCTCGGCCTCCTCGCGGCTGCCGATGACGACGGTCAGCAGCAGCCGGCTGGTCTGGTCGCGCACGGTGTCGAGCAGCTTGGAGAACAGCTCGAAGGCCTCGCGCTTGTACTCCTGCTTGGGGTTCTTCTGGGCGTAGCCGCGCAGGTGGATGCCCTGGCGCAGGTAGTCCAGCGCCGAGAGGTGGTCGCGCCAGTGCTGGTCCAGGGTCTGCAGCAGCACGCTGCGCTCGAAGGGGGCGAACTGGGCGCGGCCGGCCAGGGCCACCTTGACCTCGTAGGCCGCGTCGCCGGCCTGCACGACGCGCTCGACGAGGTCCTCGTCGCTCACCGCCTCGGCCTGGCCAACCCAGGCCGCCAGGTCCACGCTCAGCTGCCACTCGTCGCGCAGCGCGGCCTCCAGGCCCGGCAGGTCCCACTGCTCCTCGACGCTCTCGGCCGGCACGAAGCCGCGCACCACGTCGGTCAGCGCACCGCGGCGCAGGTGGGTGATCTGCTCGCCGATGTCCTGCGATTCGAGGATCTCGTTGCGCTGGGCGTAGATGACCTTGCGCTGGTCGTTGGCGACGTCGTCGTACTCCAGCAGCTGCTTGCGCATGTCGAAGTTCCGCGCCTCGACCTTGCGCTGCGCGCCCTCGATGCTGCGGCTGACGATGCGGGCCTCGATGGCTTCGCCATCGGGCATCTTCAGCCGCTCCATGATGGCCTTCACGCGGTCGCCGGCGAAGATCCGCATCAGCGGGTCCTCGAGCGACAGGTAGAAGCGCGAGGCGCCCGGGTCGCCCTGGCGGCCCGAGCGGCCGCGCAGCTGGTTGTCGATGCGGCGGCTCTCGTGGCGTTCGGTGGCGACGATGCGCAGGCCGCCCGCGGCCTTGACCTGGGCGTTCAGCGAGGCCCACTCGTCCTTGAGCTGCTGGATGCGCGCGGCCTTGTCGGCCTCGGACAGCGCGGCATCGGCCTCGATGAACTGGCACTGCTTCTCGACATTGCCGCCCAGCACGATGTCGGTGCCGCGGCCGGCCATGTTGGTGGCGATGGTGATCACGCCGGGCCGGCCGGCCTGGGCGACGATCTCCGCCTCGCGCGCATGCTGCTTGGCGTTGAGCACCTGGTGCGGCAGCTTGGCGTCGTCCAGCAGGCGGCCGATCAGCTCGGACTTCTCGACCGAGGTCGTGCCCACCAGCACCGGCTGGCCGCGCTCGTGGCAGTCGCGGATGTCCTCGACGATGGCGGCGTACTTCTCGCGGTCGGTCTTGTAGACCAGGTCCAGCTCGTCCTTGCGGACGGTCGGCCGGTTCGGCGGGATGACCACGGTCTCCAGGCCGTAGATCTCCTGGAACTCGTAGGCCTCGGTGTCGGCCGTGCCGGTCATGCCGCCGAGCTTGGCGTACATGCGGAAGTAGTTCTGGAAGGTGATCGAGGCCAGGGTCTGGTTCTCGGGCTGGATGGCCACGCCTTCCTTGGCCTCCACGGCCTGGTGCAGGCCGTCGCTCCAGCGCCGGCCGGCCATCAGGCGGCCGGTGAACTCGTCGACGATCACCACCTCCGGCCCGTGCTGGCCGGGCTGCACCACGTAGTGCTGGTCGCGGTGGAAGAGGTGATGGGCCTTCAGCGCGGCATACAGGTGATGCATCAGGCTGATGTGGGCCGCGTCGTAGAGGCTGGCGCCCTCGGGCAGCAGGCCGGCCTGCTGCAGCAGCTGTTCGGCCTTTTCGTGGCCGTCTTCGGTCAGGAAGACCTGGTGGGTCTTTTCGTCGGCGGTGAAGTCGCCCGGCTCGATCACGCCCTCGCCGGTGCGCGGATCGGCCTCGCCGACCTGCTTCTTCAGCTGCGGGATGACGGCGTCGACCTTCAGGTAGAGCGCGGTCTGGTCCTCGGCCTGGCCGCTGATGATCAGCGGGGTACGGGCCTCGTCGATGAGGATGGAGTCCACCTCGTCGACGATGGCGAAGTTCAGGCCGCGCTGCACGCGGTCCTGCACCTCGTGGACCATGTTGTCGCGCAGGTAGTCGAAGCCGTACTCGTTGTTGGTGCCGTAGGTGATGTCCGAGCCGTAGGCCGCCTGCTTCTCCTCGCGCGTCATCTGCGCCAGGTTCACCCCGACCGTCAGGCCCAGGAAGTTGTAGAGCACGCCCATCCACTCGGCGTCGCGGCGGGCCAGGTAGTCGTTGACGGTGACCACGTGCACGCCCTTGCCCGAGACCGCGTTCAGCACGACGGGCAGCGTGGCCATCAGGGTCTTGCCCTCGCCCGTGCGCATCTCGGCGACCTTGCCGGCGTGCAGCACCATGCCGCCGATCATCTGCACGTCGAAGTGGCGCATCTTCAGCGCCCGCTTGCCGCCTTCGCGCACGACGGCGAACACTTCGGGCAGCAGGGCGTCCAGGCTTTCGCCGCCGGCATGGCGGGCCTTGAAGCGCGCCATCTCCTCGCGCAGGGCCTCGTCGGACATCGCCTCGTAGCGCGGTTCGAGGGCGTTGATCTGCGCGACGACCTTGCGGTACTGCTTGAGCAGGCGGTCGTTGCGACTGCCGAAGATCGAGGTGAGGAGCTTGGGCAACATGCGGAACAGGCGTCGGGAAGCCGCCGCCGCGGGGTGCGACGGGGCGCCGCGTCCCATGCGATGCAGAGCATCGGCCCGACAGGGGCCCGCAGGGCGCGGACAAAGCGGGGCAGTCTAGCACCCGCCCCCTCGCCGGCAGGGGGGCGCCAGGACGGCCCCGTATGATCCCGCGCACCATGCCGCAGACGCCCGCCCGCCCGCCTCGATCCGCCGTGCCGCCGCCCCGTGCCGCGGCCCAGGCAGCCGCCCGGCACCGCGCGGCGGCCGGCGGGCCGGCCGTGCCGGCGGCCCTGCCGATGGCCGAGGCCCTGGCCCGTTCCGGCCCGCTGCAGAGCCTGCTGGGCCGGCTGCGGGCGGCCGAGGCACGCGTGGCCGTGGTGCGCGCGCTGCTGCCGCCCGCCTTGGCCGAGCGGGTGCAGCCCGGTCCGCTGGAGGACGACGGCAGCTGGTCCCTGATCGCGCCGAACCCGGCGGCCGCGGCCAAGCTGCGGCAGTGGCTGCCGACGCTGGCCGCCGCGCTCAAGGCCCGCGGACTCGGCGACGGCGCGGTGGCGGTGCGGGTCGGGGGCCGTGCGCTGCCGGGCGGCGGCCTCAGCCGTCGCGGTCCCTAGGCGGATCGTCGGCCAGCGGGCTGGCCAGCACCTTGTCGATGCGCTTGCCGTCCATGTCGACGACCTCGAAGCGCCAGTGCTCCCACTCCACCGTGTCGGCGGTGGCCGGCACGCGGCCCAGCAGGAACATCAGCAGCCCGGCCAGGGTGTTGTAGCGGCCGCGGTCCTCCTCGGGCAGCTCGCGCAGGTGCAGGCGGTCCTTGAGCTCGGGCACCGGGATCAGGCCGTCGACCAGCCAGGAGCCGTCCTCGCGCTGCACGGCCCATGCGGCCTCGCCCGGGGTCGGCGCGAACTCGCCGGTGATGGCCTCCAGCACGTCCTGCAGCGTGACCAGGCCCTGGACCTCGCCGTATTCGTCGATCACCAGGGCCAGGTGCACATCCGCCGAGCGGAAGTGCTCCAGCAGCTCCATGCCGCTCTGCGTCTCCGGCACGAAGACGGCCGGCTGCAGGTCGCCTGCCAGGTCCAGCGCTTCGCCGCGCAGGCTGCGCGCCAGCAGCCGGCTGGCGCTGGCGATGCCGATGACGTCGTCGAGCCCGCCGCGGCAGACCGGGTAGCGGCTGTGCCCGGCCGTGCCGAGCTTGGCGAGGTTCTCCTCCCGCGGGGCGCCGAGGTCCAGGTAGACGATGTCGGCTCGCGGCACCATCAGGGAGAGGATCTCGCGTTCGTCCAGCCGAAACACGTTGCGCACCATCTGGTGCTCCTGCTGCTCGATCACGCCGGCGTCCGAGCCCTCGGCCAGCAGGGCCTCGATGTCTTCCTCGGTCACGGCCGAGTTGTTCTCGTTGCGCACGCCGAACAGCCGCATCAGCAGCTCGGTCGAACCGGTCAGCAGGCGCACGAAGGGCTTGGCCAGGGTGGCCAGCATCAGCATGGGCCGGGCGACGATGCGGGCGATGGGCTCGGGATTGATCTGGCCCAGGCGCTTGGGCAGCAGCTCGCCCAGGACGATGGAGAAGTAGGTGATCGCGAACACCACGGTGGCCGTCGCGGCGAAGTCGGCGGTCTCCTCGGCCAGGCCCAGGCGGGCCTCCAGGCTGTCGGCCAGCGGCCCGGCCAGCGCGGCCTCGCCGACGATGCCGTTGAGCACGCCGATCGAGGTGATGCCGATCTGGATGGTCGACAGGAAGCGCGTCGGGTGCTCGCCCAGCTCCAGGGCCGCGGCCGCCGCCCGGTCGCCCTCGTCCACCATCTTCTGCAGCCGCGCCCTGCGCGCGGTCACCAGGGCGATCTCGCTCATCGCGAACAGGCCATTCAGGATGATGAGGCCGAGCAGTAACGCAATTTCCATGGGGTGCAGCGCAGTCGCTGCCGAGGCCGGGAGGCGCGCATTGTCTCAGCCGCCCGGCCCCTGGGCCGGGGGTGCACCGCGGCGGGTCGGCCCGCGCCGTGGCGGGACACTGCGCACCATGTCCGAGACCGATGCCCCCCATCCTCTGGCCGCGACGGCCGCACCGCCGCCCGTGCGCCTGGGCCAGGCCCTGGCCTACTGGCTGCGCCTGGGCTGCATCAGCTTCGGCGGACCGGCCGGCCAGATTGCGCTGATGCATGCCGAGCTGGTCGAGCGGCGTCGCTGGATCTCCGAGCGGCGCTTCTTCCATGCGCTCAACTTCTGCATGCTGCTGCCCGGCCCCGAGGCCCAGCAGCTCGCCACCTACCTCGGCTGGCTGATGCACGGCCGCCTCGGCGGCCTGCTGGCGGGCGGCCTGTTCGTGCTGCCCTCGCTGCTGCTGCTGACCGGGCTGAGCTGGGTCTACCTGCGGCACGGCAGCCTGCCGCTGGTGGCCGGGGTGCTGGCCGGCATCAAGCCCGCGGTCGTGGCCATCGTCGCGGCGGCGGGTCTGCGGATTGGCCGGCGCAGTCTGCGCGACCCGCTCTGGGTCGGCATCGCCGGCGCCGCCTTTCTCGCACTGGAGCTCGCCGGCCTGCCCTTTGCGCTGATCGTCGCCGGGGCCGCCGCGGCCGGCGCGCTCGGCGTGCGCTGGCGGCCACAGGCCCTGCAGGACGGCGCGGCGGCCGGCGAGGGCCGCGCCGCCGACCGCCCGCGGGCCTGGATCGACGACGACAGCCCGCCGCCGCCCCAGGCCCGGGCCAGCCTGGCCGGCGCGCTGAAGGTGCTGGCCTGGGGCCTCGCGCTGGGGCTCGGCGCCCTGGCGGCGCTGGCCCTGTGGGGCGGGCGCGACGGGCTGCTGGTCGAGCTGGGCCTGTTCTTCACCCAGGCGGCGCTGCTGACCTTCGGCGGCGCCTACGCCGTGCTGCCCTTCATCGTGCAGGGGGCGGTGGAGCAGCATGGCTGGCTCAGCGCCCTGCAGATGATGGACGGCCTGGCCCTGGGCGAGACCACGCCGGGCCCGCTGATCATGGTGGTCGCCTTCGTCGGCTTCCTTGCCGGCGCCGGGCGCGAGCTGCTGGGGCCCGACGCCCTGCTGCTGTCCGGCCTGCTGGGGGCGATGGTTGCCACCAGCTTCACCTTCCTGCCCTCCTTCGTGTTCATCTTCCTCGGCGCGCCCTTCATCGAGCACAGCCGCGGGCAGCTCGGCGTCGTGGCGCCGCTGGCGGGCATCAGTGCCGCGGTGGTCGGGGTGATCGCGAGCCTGGCGCTGTTCTTCGCGCAGCAGGTCTTCTGGCCGGCCGGTGGCGGCTTCGATGCGCTGGCGGCCGCCGCCGCGGCCTTGTACTTCGCGCTGCTGGCCGGCGGACGGGTCGGCGTGGTGCCGTTGATCGCGCTGGCCGGGGGCCTGGGCGCCCTGCGCAGCCTGCTGGCCTGAGGCGGGGGGAGGGTGGTGCCGACTGTCCGAATCGAACGGACGACCTGCTGTTTACAAGGCAGCTGCTCTACCAACTGAGCTAAGCCGGCGGCGCCCGCATTCTAGGAGAGCCCCCCGGCCCAGGGCCGGGGGCAGAGGCGGCCCCCGCAGGGACCGGACCTCACTTGATGCGCTTGAGCGCAGGCCGGCCCGGGACGCCCCGGGGGCCGGCGGGCGGCGGGGACGGATCGTCCTCTTCGGTCGAGGCCGCCTCCGGGGCCGGGTCGGCCGGGGGCGGGGCCAGGCGCAGGCCGTGTTCGGCTGGGGCCGGACTGGCCGCATCGCGCAGACCCGGGGCGGCGCTGGCCAGGCCGGCCGAGGGCTCGGTCGGTGCCGGGAAGGCCATGCCCTGGCCGTTCTCGCGGGCGTAGATCGCGATCACGTGGTCGACCGGCACGACGATCTCGCGCGGCACGCCGCCGAAGCGGGCCTTGAAGCGGATCTCCTCGTTGCCGAGGTCCAGGCCGCTGGTCGCTTCGAAGCTCGCGTTCAGCACGATTTCCTGGTTCTTCACGAACTCGGCCGGCACCTGCACCGACGCGTCCACGTGGACGGCCAGGTAGGGCGTGTAGCCGTTGTCCGTGCACCAGTCGTGCAGGGCACGGATCAGGTAGGGGCGGGTGGACTGACCCGTTCCCTCGGGGCGCAGCGGGATGCTCATCGGCGGGCTTTCCGGGCGGAAGCGGCAGGGGCCGCGCCGCGGTCCCGAAGGTGCGGCGCGGCCTCGGGCCTCACTTGCGCATGACCTTCTCGGACGGCGTCAGCGCCTCGATGTAGGCCGGGCGCGAGAAGATGCGCTCGGCGTACTTCAGCAGCGGCAGGGCGTTCTTCGACAGGTCGATGCCGTAGTAGTCCAGTCGCCACAGCAGGGGCGCGATGGCGACGTCGAGCATGCTGAAGTCGTCGCCCAGCATGAACTTGTTCTTGAGGAAGATGGGCGCGAGCTGGGTCAGCCGGTCGCGGATCTGGCTGCGAGCCTTCTCCAGCATCTTGTCGGTGGCCTTGACGCCACGGCCCTCGAGCGCGTTCACGTGGGTGAACAGCTCCTTCTCGAAGTTGAACAGGAAGAGCCGCACGCGGGCGCGCGCCACCGGGTCCCCGGGCATGAGCTGCGGGTGCGGGAAGCGCTCGTCGATGTACTCGTTGATGATGTGGCTCTCGTACAGGATGAGGTCGCGCTCCACCAGGATCGGCACCTCGTTGTACGGGTTCATCAGCGCGATGTCTTCCGGCTTGGCGAACAGGTCGACGTCGCGCACCTCGAAGTCCATGCCCTTCTCGAACAGCACGAAGCGGCAGCGGTGCGAGTAGGGGCAGGTGGTGCCGGAATAAAGGACCATCATGACGTCGGGCTCCTGTCGTTGTTCGTTCTGTCTCTCGGAAAACACGAAGCGGAGCAGGCGTCCGAACGCCTGCTCCGCCCTCACCGGGGCCGCCTTGGCGGCCCCCGGTCAGATCACGCGATCACTTCACGTCTTTCCAGTAGGCGGCATTCAGGCGCCAGGCGATGACCATGAAGACCGCGAGGAACAGCAGCACCCACACCCCCAGGCGCACGCGCTGCTGGGCCACCGGTTCGCCCATCCAGGTCAGGTAGGCGACCAGGTCGGCGACCGCGTCGTCGTAGGCCTGGGGACTCAGCTTGCCGGGGCTCAGTTGTTCGTAGCCCGCGAAGACCATCTGCTTCTTCTCGGGGTCGTGGGCATCCGCCACTTCCTTGTAGACCGCGGCCCGCTGGCCCTGCAGTTCCCACAGCACGTGCGGCATGCCGACGCCCGGGAAGGCCAGGTTGTTCCAGCCGGTGGCCTTGGTGTCGTCGCGGTAGTAGGTGCGCAGGTAGGTGTAGAGGTAGTCCGCACCGGTACCGCCGTGGCCGGCGCGCGAGCGCGCGATCACGGTGAGGTCCGGGGGCAGGCCGCCGAACCAGTCCTTGGCGTCCTTCGCGTCCAGCGCCACCTTCATCGTGTCGCCCATCTTCTCGGTCGAGAACATCAGGTTCGACTTGATCTGCGCATCGCTCAGGCCGAGGTCGCGCAGCCGGGTGTAGCGCATGAAGGCTGCAGCGTGGCAGTTCAGGCAGTAGTTGGTGAACAGCTTGGCGCCGTGCTGCAGGGCAGCCAGGTCGGTCAGCTTCTTCTCGGGAAACTTGTCCCAGGCGATGCCTTCCGAGGAGGCGCGAACGCCGCCGGCGGTGGCCATCAGCGCCAGGAAGAGGGCGATGAGCTTCTTCATGATGTGGTGGGTTCTGGCGTGGAGGGCGGCATCAGTGCGCGTGGAAGACCACGCGGTCGGGCACCGGCTTGAAGCTGCCGAGGCGGGTCCACCAGGGCATCAGCAGGAAGAAGCCGAAGTACACCAGCGTGCCGATCTGCGAGACCAGTTCACCCGTGGGCGACGGCGGCTGGATGCCGAGGTAGCCGAGGATGAAGAAGAAGATCACGAAGATGCCGTAGAGGTACTTGTGCCAGTCCGGACGGTAGCGGATCGACTTGACCGGGCTGCGGTCCAGCCAGGGCAGGAAGAACAGGATGACGACCGCGCCACCCATCACGACCACGCCCCAGAACTTGGCCTCGAAGACCTTGAGCAGCGCCACGCCGACCAGCGCGCCGATGACCAGCATCAGCTTGCCCTTGGCCGAGAAGCCGCCCTTGAGCAGGCTCAGCACCACGCTCACGCCGAGGATCGCGCACAGCACGTTGATCATCGGGTCGGTGGTCGCACGCAGCATCGAGTAGAAGGGCGTGAAGTACCAGACCGGGGCGATGTGGGCGGGCGTCTTCAGCGGGTCGGCCGGGATGAAGTTGTTGAACTCCAGGAAGTAGCCGCCGAACTCGGGTGCGAAGAAGACGATCGCGGTAAAGATCATCAGGAAGCCCGAGACCCCCATGATGTCGTGCACCGAGTAGTAGGGGTGGAAGGGAATGCCGTCGAGCGGCTTGCCGTTCGCGTCCTTGTTCGCCTTGATCTCGACACCGTCCGGGTTGTTCGAACCCACTTCGTGCAGCGCGATGATGTGCGCGACCACCAGGCCCAGCAGGACCAGCGGCACGGCGATCACGTGGAAGCTGAAGAAGCGGTTCAGCGTGGCGTCACCGACCACGTAGTCGCCGCGGATCAGGATCGACAGGTCCGGACCGATGAAGGGGATGGCCGAGAACAGGTTGATGATGACCTGGGCACCCCAGTAGGACATCTGGCCCCAGGGCAGCAGGTAGCCCATGAAGGCCTCGGCCATCAGGCACAGGAAGATCGCGCAGCCGAAGATCCAGACGAGTTCGCGCGGCTGGCGGTAGCTGCCGTAGATCAGGCCGCGGAACATGTGCAGGTAGACCACGACGAAGAAGGCCGAGGCGCCGGTCGAGTGCATGTAGCGCACCAGCCAGCCCCAGGGCACGTCGCGCATGATGTACTCGACCGAGGCGAAGGCCAGGCTCGCGTCGGGCTTGTAGTGCATCACCAGGAAGATGCCGGTGACGATCTGGATCACCAGCACCAGCAGGGCCAGCGAGCCGAAGAAATACCAGAAGTTGAAGTTCTTCGGCGCGTAGTACTCGGAGAGGTGCTCCTTGTACAGCTTGGACGCCGGGAAGCGGTTGTCCACCCAGTTCAGCAGCTTCTGGGCAGCCGGCGCATCGGCCGGCACGGTCTTGAATTCAGCCATGGTTGCCTCGTGATGCTCAGGTTCAGGCCTTCTTCGCTTCACCGATCAGAAGACGGGTGTCGCTGAGGAAAGTGTAGGGAGGCACCTCGAGGTTGTCGGGCGCAGGCTTGTTCTTGTAGACCCGGCCGGCCAGGTCGAAGGTCGAGCCGTGGCAGGGGCACAGGAAGCCGCCCGCCCAGTCCGCCGGCAGCGAGGGCTGGGCGCCGGGGGTGAAGCGGTCCACCGGCGAGCAGCCGAGGTGCGAGCAGATGCCCACGGCCACGAAGATCTCGGGCTTGATCGAACGCCAGGCGTTGCGGGTCTCTTCCATCGGCGTGACCTCGGCGGCCTTGCGCTCGGACTTCGGATCCGCGACCTGGGCCTCGGTGGCCTTGAGCGATTCGATCTGCTCGGGCGTGCGGCGGATGATCCACACCGGCTTGCCGCGCCATTCGACCGTCAGCTTCTCGCCGGGTTTGAGGGCCGAGATGTCGACCTCGATGGGGGCGCCGGCGGCGCGTGCGCGCTCCGACGGTTGCAGGGTGCTGACGAAGGGCACCGCGACCGCAGCCCCGCCGGCCACGCCGGCACAGGTGGATGCGATCAACCAGGTGCGCTTGCCCTGATCGACAGTCTGATCACTCATGGGGATCCTCGGCAAAAACGTTGGCAAGGCGGGGACATTGGGGTCAACCCGAAATTCTAGACCAGGCCACCCCCGCTTCCCAAGATCTCCGAGCCCGCCACTGTCTCGTTCCGTCGCCAAGCCCCGCAAGCTGCTTGACGCCGCAGGCGCGGCGTGAATACTCGCGCCGCCGGGCCGTTCCGGCGTCAGCCCGGAGTCAGGCGATGAGCGTCATCGACGAATTCAAGCAGTTCGCGATCAAGGGGAATGTCATCGACCTTGCGGTCGGCGTGATCATCGGCGGCGCCTTCGGCAAGATCGTCGACTCGATGGTGGGCGACATCATCATGCCGCTCGTCAGCCAGCTCTTCGGCGGCCTCGACTTCAGCAGCTACTACCTCGCCCTGGCCGGCCAGGCGCCCGGGCTGCCGCTGGCGGAGGCGCGCAAGGCCGGGGCGGTCTTCGCCTACGGCAACTTCATCACCGTCTCGCTGAACTTCCTGATCCTGGCCTTCGTGATCTTCATGATGGTCAAGCAGATCAACCGCCTCAAGGCCAGCGAGCCCCCGCCCGCGCCGGCCGAGCCGGCCCCGCTGCCCGAGGACATCGCGCTGCTGCGCGAGATCCGCGACGCGCTGACCCGTCGCTGAGCGGCTCCGGCCCGCGGATCGCCGCTCAGCCGCCGGCCAGGCGGCGCGCCATGCGGGCCGCGGCGATCAGGCTGGCCGGGTCGGCGGTGCCGAGCCCGGCCTTGTCGAAGGCGGTGCCGTGGTCCGGGCTGGTCCGCACGAAGGGCAGACCGAGGGTCACGTTCACGCCCTGTTCGACGCCCAGGTACTTCACCGGGATCAGGCCCTGGTCGTGGTACTGGGCGATGACCAGGTCGAATTCCCCCGTCCGCGCGCGCATGAAGACGGTGTCCGGCGCGTAGGGCCCGCGCGCGTCGATGCCCTCGGCCCGCGCGGCGGCCACGGCCGGCGCGATGTGGTGGATCTCCTCGTCGCCGAACAGCCCGCCCTCGCCGGCATGCGGGTTCAGGCCGGCCACGGCGATGCGCGGCCGCGGCTGGCCCCAGCGCGCGGCGGCGGCATGGGCGATGCGGATCGTGGCCAGCACATGGGCCGCCGTCACCTGCTCCAGGGCCTGGCGCAGCGAGACGTGGATGCTCACCAGCACGGTCTTCAGCTCCTCGTTGGCCAGCATCATGCGCACCGGCGGCAGGGGCTCGCCGGGCCGGCCGCCCTCGGCCTGCAGCAGCTCGGTGTGGCCGGGGTAGGGCTCGCCCGCGGCGGCCAGGGCCTCCTTGTGGATGGGTGCGGTCACCAGGGCCGCGGCCTGGCCGGCGCGCACCTGAGCGATGCCGGCGCGGATGCAGGCCGCCGCGGCGCGGCCGGCGTCGGCGTCCACGCGCCCCGGCGGCTGCGCCGCCAGCCCGGCGGGCAGGCCCGGCACTGGCCAGACCGGGACCAGCCCGGGCGGCAGGTCCCGGGCCTCGGCCGGCTGGTCGATCACCGCCACCGGCAGGGGCAGCACGGCCGCGTGGGCGGCCGGGTCGCGGGCGTTGTCGGCCGCCGCCACCCAGGCGGCGGCGCGGCGCATCACCGCCACGTCGCCCAGCACATAGCCGCCCGGCAGGGCGCCCTGCGCGAAGGCGCGCACCAGGATCTCGGGCCCGATGCCGTTGGGGTCGCCCATCGTCAGGGCCAGGGGAAGGGCGGCGGACATAGGCGGGCTCAGGCGGGGTTGTCGATGTCGATGAAGCGGTGGCTCAGGCCGAAGTGCGCGGCCAGATGCTCGCCCAGGGCCGGCGCGCCGTAGCGCTCGGTCGCGTGGTGGCCGGCGGCCAGGAAGGCCACACCGGTCTCGCGCGCCAGGTGGGCCTGGGGTTCGGAGATCTCGCCGGTCAGGAAGGCGTCGGCGCCGGCGGCGACGGCAGCCTCGAACCAGCCCTGCGCCCCGCCCGTGCACCAGGCGATGCGGGCCAGCGGCCGGCCGTCGCCGGGCACGACGGTGGCGCGGCGGCCCATGGTGGCCTCGACCCGCTGCACCAGCTCGGCCAGGGCCAGCGGCTGCGCCGGCTCGGCCAGGGCGCCGAGCTGCTGCTCGCCGAAGCGCCGCGCCACCGCCAGGCCGAGGCGCTGGCCGAGCTGCGCGTTGTTGCCCAGTTCGGGGTGGGCGTCCAGCGGCAGGTGGTAGGCGAAGAGGTTCACCTCGGCGGCCATCAGCGCCGCCACCCGCGCCTTGAGCCAGCCGGTCAGCCGCCCGTCCTGGCCGCGCCAGAACAGGCCGTGGTGGACCAGCAGCGCATCGGCGCCGTCGGCGATCGCCGCCTCGATGAAGGCCCGGCTCGCAGTCACGCCGCTGACCAGCCGGCGGATCCCGGGTTTGCCCTCGACCTGCAGACCGTTCGGCCCATAATCCTTGAACCGATCCACCTCCAGCAGGCGGCCTGCATAAGCCTCCAGCGCTTCCCGCGTCGTCGTCATCGGTTGCCTGCTTCCTTCATGCGCAAAACCTGGCTGATTTTCTCGCAGGCGGTCACGGTCGCCCTGGCCCTGCTCTTCGTGGTGGCGACCCTCAAGCCGGAATGGCTGGATCGCCGGCCGCTGGCCAGCGTGGTACCGGTGATGCCCGCGCCCTCCGGCAGCCCGGCGCCGGTGATGGTCAGCCAGGTGCCCGGCACGGCCGGCCTCGGTTTCGCCCCGGCGGCGAAGAAGGCCGCGCCCGCGGTGGTCAGCGTGGTCACCAGCAAGGCGGTGCAGCGCGGTCCGCAATCGGTCGATCCGTGGTTCCGCTTCTTCTTCGGGGAGCGGGGCGAGCCGCAGCCGCAGGGCGGCATCGGCTCGGGCGTGATCGTCAGCGCCGACGGCTATGTGCTGACCAACAACCACGTGATCGATGGCGTCGACGAGATCGAGGTGGTGGTTTCCGACGGTCGCCGCACCGCGGCGCGGGTGATCGGCAGCGACCCCGAGACCGATCTGGCCGTCCTGAAGATCGACCTCGACAAGCTGCCCGTCATCACCTTCGGCGCCTCCGACGCGCTGCAGGTCGGCGATGCCGTGCTGGCCATCGGCAACCCCTTCGGCGTCGGCCAGACGGTGACCTCGGGCATCGTCAGCGCCCTCGGCCGCAACCAGCTCGGCATCAACACCTTCGAGAACTTCATCCAGACCGATGCGGCCATCAACCCCGGCAACTCCGGCGGGGCGCTGGTCGATGCCAACGGCCACCTGATGGGCATCAACACCGCCATCTACTCGCGCTCGGGCGGCAGCATGGGCATCGGCTTCGCGATCCCCTCGGCGACGGCCCGGCAGGTGATGGACGGCCTGATCCGTGACGGCGCCGTCGTGCGCGGCTGGATCGGCGTCGAGCCGCGCGACCTCAGCCCGGAGATCGCCGAAACCTTCCGCCTGCCCATCCGCGACGGCGTGCTGATCACCGGCGTGCTGCAGGGCGGACCGGCGGCCCTGGCCGGCCTGCGGCCCGGCGATGTGGTGACCCGGGTGGCCGAGCAGGCGGTGGCCAACACCGCCCAGCTGCTCAATGCCGTGGCCGCGCTCCGGCCGGGCAGCCGGGCCCGCCTGCAGGTGCAGCGCGGCGACCAGGCGCTGGCGATGGACGTCGTCGTGGCGCAGCGGCCGCGGCCGGTGGCGCGCGCGCGCTGAGGCGCCCGGCCCGGGCCGCGGCTCAGCCTGCGGCCGCAGCCGGCAGCTGCCGCCGCACCCACAGCCAGGCCAGCAGGCCGATGGCCATCAGGCCCAGCGAGCCCAGCGCCAGCGCCACGGTGGAGTGCATGACCAGCGGGGTGATCAGGCCGGCCACGAGGCCGTTGGACAGGCTGCCCACGCCCATCTGCAGCGAGGACGCCATGCCGCGCCGCGTCGGCGCCAGGTCCAGCACCATCAGCGTGACCACCGGCACCATCAGCGCCCAGCCGAAGGAGAAGATGGCCACCGGCAGCATCGCCCACGCCGCGTGCGCCGGGAAGGCCAGGTTGGCCGCCACGTTCAGCAGCGAGATGCCGACCATAATGCGGAAGCCGCGCCGGATCTGCCGCGCCGGCGGCAGCTTGCCGGCCAGCCGGCCGCTCCACCAGGCGCCGGCCATGATGCCCGCGATGTTCAGCACGAAGAACCAGAAGAACTGCGTCGGCGCCAGGCCCAGGTGATCGCCCAGCCAGGCCGGCGCCGCCATCACGTACAGGAACATGCCGTTGAAGGGCACGCCGCTGGCCAGGGCCAGGGCGAGGAAGCGCGGGTCGGCCAGCAGCTCGGCATAGCCCGCCAGCAGCGGCTTCAGGTGCAGCGGCTGGCGCTGGCTGGCATGCAGCGACTCGGGCAGCAGGCGCCCGTGGAAGGCCAGCAGCAGGCCGCCGACCGCGGCCAGGAACCAGAACACCGCGTGCCAGTCCAGCCGGTCGAAGAGCAGGCCGCCGACCATCGGCGCGATCGCCGGCGCGATGCCGAAGAACAGCGTGACCTGCGACATCACCTTCTGCGCCTCGGCGGGCGGGAACATGTCGCGGATGATGGCCCGCGACACCACCACCCCCGCCCCGGCCGACAGGCCCTGCAGGGTGCGGAAGGCGATCAGCTGGCCGATGGTCTGCGACAGCGCGCAGCCGGCCGAGGCGATCGTGAACACCACCAGCCCCGTCAGCACCACCGGCCGCCGCCCCAGGGCGTCCGACAGGGCGCCGTGGAAGAGGCTCATGAAGGCGAAGCCGAACAGGTAGGCCGACAGCGTCTGCTGCATCTGCGCCGGGCTGGCCCCGACCGAGGCGGCGATGCCGGCGAAGGCCGGCAGGTAGGTGTCGATCGCGAAGGGGCCCAGGGCGCCCAGGCCGGCCAGCAGCGCGGCCAGCATCCAGCGGGGGGCCCGCCAGAGGGCGGCGGCGTCGGGGTTCATCCGGTGGCTTGGTGAGATCGCCGGCGGACCCGGAGCCCGACGGCGTCCGCGCGGGGGCGGACCGATCCCGGCGCCAGGCCCGTGCGCGCTGCGCAGGCCCCGTGCCGGATCCATGCATTAGTGTGAAGCGGGCCGATAGGCCGGATTCTGTGCGGGGTCGAAGGCTTGCGCCCGCTCCCCCGTGACCGCCATTCCTCTGGGCCAGGGATCGCTCGCCTGGCTCGGTGCTACCCACCCGCC
>CAYSQO010000009.1:0-48980 GCA_964433315.1 uncultured Rubrivivax sp. | reverse complement strand
CCTGCTGGGCGTGATGCTGGCGCTGCCGGCCTTCGCCTACGGCCTCTTCGAGCTGGTGCAGAAGGCGCTGTACGGCAGCGATGTGCCCGGCTGGCCGACGGTGGTGGTGAGCATCATGTTCTTCTCGGGCGTGCAGCTGCTGTTCATCGGGGTGCTCGGCGAGTACCTGGCCCGGGTCTACGAAGAGGTCAAGGCGCGGCCGACCTACCTGATCGCCGAACGCCTGCGCCCCGCGCTGCCGCCCCCGCCCCCGCCGCCGCCCGGCGACGGCGGCACGCCATGAGGGTCTCCGCTCCGGACGCGAGCCTGCCCCCGGCCGACTGGCGCCGGGCCGGCCTGTGCTTCCTCGCCGTCGGCGCCGCCGCCGCCGCCCTGCACTACCTGCTGACCCTGCTGCTGGCCGGCCCCTTCGGCCTGGCGCCGGCGGCGGCCAACACGGCCGGCTTCCTGGCGGCCTTCCCGCTGAGCTACTTCGGGCACCGCCACCTCAGCTTCGCGGACCGGCCCGCGCCCCACCGCCAGGCCCTGCCGCGGCTGCTGCTGGTCAGCCTGACGGCCTTCGCCAGCAACCAGCTCCTGCTGGCCGCGCTGCTGCGCCTGACGCCGCTGCCGCTGTGGCTGGCGCTGGGCCTGGTGCTGGTTGGGGTGGCGCTCGGCACCTTCCTGGCCGGGCGGCTGTGGGCCTTCGCCGCATGAGGGTCGCGCTGATCGCCTGCGCGGACGACTACGCGCTGAACCCGGCGGTGGACGAGGCCATCCTCGCCCTGATCGACGCCCGCCGCCTCAGCGCCACCAGCTGCATGACCCTGTCGCCCCGCTGGCCCGAGGCGGCCCGTGCCCTGGACCCGGCGCGCCGGGCGGTGGCCGACATCGGCCTGCACCTGGACCTGACGGCCTTCGACGGCCCCGAGCTGGCGGCCCGGCCGCTGGGCCGGGTGATCGTGCGCAGCCTGCTGCGCGCCTGGCCGCGCGAGCGGCTCATGCGCCATCTGCAGCGCCAGTTCGACGCCTTCGAAGACGCGCTGGGCACGCCGCCCGACCATGTCGACGGCCACCAGCACATCCAGCAGCTGCCGCAGCTGCGCGAGCTGCTGGCCGAGCTGCTGGCCCGCCGCTACGCCGCCGCGGCCCAGCCCTGGCTGCGGGTCAGCCGCATCGCCGCCAGTCCGGGGCTCAAGCCGCGGGTGATCAGCGCCCTCGGGGCGGGGCCCTTCGCGCGCGCGCAGCGCGGGCTGCTGAGCCGCCGGGTGCTGGGCAGCCACGGCTTTGACCTCGGCCCGGTGGACTACGCCCGTGCCATGGACCGCTGGCTCGCCGCGGCCCGCCCCGGCGACCTGTTGATGGTCCACCCCGCCACCCGCGCCCAGCCCGGGGACCCGATTGGCCCGGCCCGCGTGGTCGAGCACGCGCACCTGGCCGGAGCCTTCTTCCCCGCCGCCCTGCGCCGCCATGGCTGCACGCTGGCGCGCGGCCGCGAGGCCCTGGCGGCCCGCCCGCGCTGAGCCTGCCGCCGCGCGCCCCCCTCCGAGCCCCCCGTCGACCTCCCGTGAATCGCCTCACCCCCGCGCGCCGCTGGAGCGCGCTGAGCCTGGCCCTGGCCGCCGGGCTGCTGCTCTACATCGCCTGCAGCCATGACCTGCACGGCCTGTCCAACGACGAGGAGGTGCAGCATGTCTACGGCCGCCTGCTGCTGGACTTCTACGCCTCGGGCTTCACGGACCGCGCGGCCTTCGCCTACCGCAACCTCTACCTCTACGGCGGCTTCTTCGACCTGATCGCCGCCGGCCTGGAGCGCCTGGGCGCGGCGGGCGGCTCGGTCTGGGACCTGCGCCACCTGCTGTCGGCCGGCTTCGGCTTCGTCGGCATCGTCTACACCGGCCTGCTCGCCCGCCGCTTCGGCGGGCCGCGCGCCGGCTTCCTGGCCGCCCTGCTGCTGAGCCTGACCGGCGCCTGGAGCGGCGCCATGTTCACCCACACCAAGGACGTGCCCTTCGCGGCCGCGATGGTCGCGGGCCTGTACCACGGCAGCGCCTGGCTGGCCGCCCTGCCCGCGCCGCCCTGGCGGCATCGCATCGGCCTGGGCCTGGCGCTGGGGGCGGCCCTCGGGCTGCGGGTCGGCGGGGTCTTCCTCGGCGTCTACCTGGCCGCCGGCCTGCTCGCCTGGGCCGCGGCGGCCGAGGGCGGCCCCCGGGCCCGGTGGGCCGGTCTGGGCCGCGGCCTGCTCGCCGGCCTGCCCAGCCTGGCGCTGGCGCTGGCGCTGATGGCCCTGGCCTGGCCCTGGTCGGTGATGGGCCCCGATCACGTGCTGCAGGCGGCGCGGGCCTTCTCGCATTTCGCCTTCGACCTCTGGACGGTGCTGGACGGCCAGGCCTTGCGCATCGCCGAGGTGCCGCGCAGCTACCTGCTGCACTACCTGGGGGTGCGTCTGCCGGAGGCGCTGCTGCTCGGTCTGCTGGCGGCGCTGCTGTTCGGCGCCGCCGCGGCGGCGCGGGCCTGGCGCGCGGGGCCGCTCGGCCGGCGCCGGCTGGTGCTGGTCCTGCCCCTGGGGCTGGCGGCGGTCTTCCCGCTGGTCTTCACGCTGCTGACGGCGCCGCCGCTCTACAACGGCCTGCGCCACTTCACCTTCGTGCTGCCGCCGCTGGCGGCCTGCGCGGCCCTGGGCCTGGACGCGGTCTGGCGCCGCGCCATGTCCCGCCCGGGCTGGGTTCGCGGCCTGCTGGGCCTGCTGCTGGCCCTGCTGCTGCTGGATCCGGCGGTGCAGCTGCTGCGCCTGCATCCCTACCAGTCGGTGGCCTACAACCACCTGGCCGGCCCCCTGGCCGGCGCCGAGCGCCGCTGGGAGATGGACTACTGGGGCGACAGCCTGCGCGAGGCGGCCGCCGCGCTGAATGCGCGGGTGGCCGCCGAGGGGCCGCCCCCCGCCCCGCCCTACAAGGTGGCCGTGTGCGCCGAGCTCATCCAGGGCGAATCGGTGCTGAGCCGGCGCCACTTCGTCGTCACGCGGGACTGGCTGTCGGCCGACTTCTTCCTGTCGCCCACCCAGACCGGTTGCGATGCGGCCCTGCAGGGCACGGTGGTCGAGCGGGTGCAGCGCCTGGGCGCGACCCTGGCCGTGGTCAAGGACCGCCGCCAGCTGCCCCCCGAGGCGCGGGCGCCCCGTCCGCCGCCTTGAGGTGCTGTCTTACGCCAGGCCCGGTCGATTCCAACCCGCAGCGCAAAACTGATCGGACAAGCATCAGCTTGGCTGAAGGTTCACCATAGCGAACCTTATCAGTCAAGAGGAAACACCATGACCCGCAGTGCCCTGGCCGCCGTCCGCAAGGAGCAGCATCTCTTCGAAGCCCGGCTGGCGCGCATGAGCCAGGCCGAGCCGATGCTGCATCTGGACCGCCTGGTGCTGGCCACCGCGGCGATCTGGACCGTGTTCGCCGTGGCGATGGTCGCCGCCTGAGGCCCCGCAGGGCCTTACTTGTATTCGATCAGCCGCGCGGCCTGGCCGCGCCAGCGCCGCCAGGCGTAAGTCAGCACCCCGGCCGTCTCGGCCAGCTTGCCGAGCACGCTGAGGGCCGCCCGCTGGCGCCGCCAGGCGGGCGTGTCCGGCAGGCCGTTGACGCCGGCCGGCACCGGCCGCCGCGACAGGCGCAGCCACTGCGCGAGCAGCAGTAGCGCCGGCAGCAGCCCGGCCAGCCCGCCCCCGGCGGCCGCCGTCAGCAGCCCCAGGGCCGCCAGCGCGGGCAGCAGCAGGCCCCACAGCAGGGCGCGGCGGGTCTGCGCCACGTAGTGCCGCTCGGGCGGCGCACCGTGCAGGGCCGCCCCCTCGGCGTAGGCGTGGCCGGCGCGGCGGCTGCGCTGCCACCACTGGCCGAAGCGGTGCATCGCGGCGTCGTGGCGGCACATCTCGGCGTCCAGGCGCCAGATGCGGCCGCCGGCCGCGCGCAGCCGCACGCAGAGCTCGGGCTCCTCGCCGGCGATCAGGCTGTCGCGGTAGCCGCCGGCCGCCTGCAGGGCCGCGGCGCGCATGAGCACATCGCCCCCGCAGGACCGCGCCTCGCCGATGGGCGTGGCCCATTCCTCGTCGCAGAGCCGGTTGTAGACCGAGGCCTCGGGGAAGCGCTCGCGGCGGCGCCCGCAGACGGCCACGACCTCGGGTCGATCGGCCAGCAGGCGACAGGCCTGCGGCAGCCAGCCGGCGTCGATCTCGCAGTCGCCGTCGACGAACTGCAGGGCCTCGGTGTCGGGCCAGCAGGCCAGGGCATGGCGCCAGCCGGTGTTGCGCGCGCGGGCCGCGGTGAAGGGGCGGCTGAGGTCCAGGGCCAGCACCTCGGCGCCGAGGGCGCGGGCGGCTTCGGCGGAGCCGTCGGTCGAGCCGGAGTCGACATAGACCAGTCGATCGCAGCCGGCGCGCAGCGAGCGCAGGCAGGCCAGCAGGCGTGCCCCCTCGTTGCGGCCGATGACGACGGCCGCCACCCGCAGCGGCAGCGGGTGCGGCGTTTTTTCGTTCATGCGCGGGAGAGGGAGTACGGGCCGTTGGTCCAGAACACCCGCCGCAGTGCGGCGGCCAGACCGGCCATGATCCAGAAGATCTTCAGCTCCTGCGAGTGGCCGCCGATGCCGCACAGGTAGAAGGAGACCAGGCAGGCCAGCAGGCAGGCCGCGAGTTCGCCCTCGCGGCTGTCGGCGTCGGCGCGGGCGATTTGCAGCAGCTCGCGCAGCAGCAGCGCGTAGGCCAGCATCAGCGGGATGAGGCCGATCAGGCCGTGCTGCACCCAGACGTCCAGGTAGAGGTTGTGGGCGCGCAGCAGGTGGGCGGGCTCTTCACCGCTGATGTCGCGGCGCTCCCACTCGGCGCCGATCTCGCTCGTCGAGCGGGCGATGAACTGCGGCCCGTACTGCTGGTAGCCGTGGCCGAGCAGCGGCTTGTCGACCACCAGGTCCAGGGCCATGTTGAAGATCTCGCGCCGCATCGGCGTGCTGCCCTCCTCGATGTACTGCTTGGAGGTGAAGCGCTCGATGAAGCCCTCGGGCAGCCACAGCGGCGCGGTCACCGCGGCCAGCACCGTGGCGGCGACCACCGGCCCCAGCGCGATGCGGCGCAGCCAGACGAGCAGCACGATGGCCCCGGCCAGGCCGACCATGGGCGTACGGGTGTACGAGAAGATCAGGCCGGCGAACTGCAGCAGCGCCGCGCCCGCCACGGCCGCCCGGATCCAGAAGCCCGGGTAGGCCCGCCACCAGTACAGGCACAGGGGCAGCGCCGTGGCCATGGTGTAGGAGAACCAGTTGGCGTCGCCGATGCCGCCCGTCACCCGCAGGATCACGGTGCTGAGCGAGTTGTCATCGACGTGCGCACCGAGCCCGATGCCGTCGAAGGCCAGCTGCACGCCCGGCAGGAAGCGCTCGACCATGGCCAGCCCGGCCGAGACGGTGGCGGTGAGCGTGAGCGAGGCGGCGGCGATCGTCAGGCCGCGGCGGGTGATCGCCAGGTTGGCGATCAGCAGATAGGGCAGGAACATGACCGCGTACTTGCCGATACCGGTGACGGCGTCGTCGAAGACCGGGGTCAGCACCGGGCCGAGCAGCACCACCAGGCCGAACAGCCCCAGCGGCAGCATGTGCGGCGCATAGGTCGGCGGGATGTGCTCGCGCACCGCATGGACCAGCCAGACGCCCAGGGCCAGCAGCAGGGCCAGCTTGGAGGGCGAGAGCATCGCCACCCCGCCGGGCGCGTAGTTGCCGATCAGCCAGATCACCTGGGACAGCACGATCAGCGGCACGGTGACCAGGGGGTCGTGCAGGGTCCACAGCAGGAACACCAGGACCACGCCGACCAGCAGCACCGGCATGCCGCCGCCGGCCACCGTCAGCAGGGCCGACAGCGCGACGGCCGCGACGACCCAGGCCAGCAGGCGGCGGGTCGAATCCGGATCGGGCAGGGAATCGCTGGGCGTGCGCGACATCGGGGACGGTTCAGGACGGATCCGACGCCCGGACCGGTGCAGACCGGACCGGGCGCCCAGGACGGACGCGCGGGCGGCGCGACCTCAGGCCGCGAGGCGGCGGGTCGAGCGCGGCCAGTAGCGGCCGCAGCGGTTCAGGACGGCGCCCAGCAGGCGAGCGTTGCGCCGGTCCAGCACGCCGCGCAGGTACTCCAGCGCGCCGACGCGGGTCTCGTCCATCTCGATCACGGCCAGGCCGCCGTCGCTGGCCGCGATCAGGTCGATGCCTTCAGCGTGTTGCAGCAGCGCCGGCACGTCCCAGATCGTGTAGGCGTAGTCCTCGCGGTCGGCCTGCGTCAGGGCGGCCAGCAGGCGGTCCGAGGCCGAGGCCAGGCCCATGCGGTCGCTCGGCGGATTGCCGGGGCCCAGCAGGTGCAGCGCCGGCTGGCGCGAGAAGGGCTGCGAGGGCAGCGCGCTGCTCATGTCCCAGCCCCAGAGCCCGGGCCCTTCGAAGGGCAGGCCGCTGTCGTTGCGCTGCGCACGCTTGTGCAGATTGGCCTGCACCAGCAGCACCCGGCCGCCGCTGGTGGCCTGGCCGCTGGCGAAGGCCATGGCCAGGTGCGCGGCCACGGTGCTGGCGCCTTCCTTGCCGCTGGCGCCGAAGACGACGATGTGGCGCGGCCGCGGCTCGCGGGCTTCCAGTTCCCGGCGCAGGCGGGTGAACTCGTCGGACAGGGTGTTGGCGCTCAGCAGCGACTTCAGGTTCACGCTCACGACCGGACCTCCGGCAGACGCACCAGCACCGGCACGCCAAGGACTTGGGCCACCCGATCCCGCGAGTGGACCGCGGGACGCAGCGCGTCACGCAGGATGAAGAAACCCAGGCTGGCCAGCAGGCCGGCGCCGAGCGAGGCCAGGAACAGCAGCATCGCGCGCGGCCGCACCGGGGTCACGCTGGCCACCGGCTCGCCGATCATCGCCACGTTGGAGATCTCGGCGGCGTCCAGCGCCTCCTGGATGCGGGCCTCGTCGAGGCGCTGCACGAAGAGGCGGTAGCTCTGCTCGGCGGCGGCGGCCTCGCGGTCGAGGCGGCGGGCTTCCTCGCCCAGCTTGGCGACCCGCTCGATCTCGGCCTCGACCTCGGCCAGGGCCTCGGACTGGCGCGAGGCCAGGGCGTTGACGCCGGCCATGCGGGTGCGGCGGTCGGTGAGCGAGCGCTCCAGGTCGTTGCGGGCCGGGCTGACCTCGAAGGTCTGCTGCGCGACGAAGGAGGACTGGGTGCGGGCCAGCAGGGCCTCCAGCTCCTTGATCTGCGCTTCCTCGTCGCGCACGCGCTGGCTGTTGGTCGCGAAGTTCAGGCGCAGGGTCGACAGCACGGCCTTGCGTTCGAGGATGCGGCCCTGCAGGGTCTGCACTGCCGGGCTGACCTGCTCGACGCGCTGCGTGAGCTTTTCGGTGGGCTGCTCGGACAGGGCCTGCTCGCTGCTGGTGATCTCCGAGACCAGCTGGCTGCGCGACTCCTTGGTACGCGTCAGCGCCTGCAGTGCGTCATGGCGGCGCACCAGCAGCTGCTTGTGCTGCTCCTGGTAGTCCCAAACGGCATCGCGTTCGCCGAAGCTGCGGCGCTTGGCCTCGATGGCCGCGAGCTCCTCGCGCAGCTCGGCGACGCGGGCCTCGAGGAACTCCGTCGAGCCCGGCGTCTTGAAGACCTTGATGTGCTCGGCCTGGTAGAGCTCCAGCAGACGCTTGAGCACGTGCACGCCCGCCTGCGGGTTGGCGGCGAACATCTTCACGGCGATCACATCCGAGCGCTTGACCGACTCGGTGCTGATGCTGCCCTGCAGCGTCAGCACGACCCGCTCGAAGGGCGTCAGCCGCTTCTCCAGGCCGATCCAGATCAGCACCTCGGTCCAGGCCTCCCGGATCGCCCGGGTCACCGTCTTGAACTGGGCCTTGATCTTCTGCAGCAGGGTCTGCGGCGCCGGCTCGGTAAGGAAGTAGTCGACGCCGAGCTCCTTGACTACGCGCTCGATGAGCGCGGGGCTGCTGAGGATCTCCAGCTCCGACATCACGTCCTCGGTGCGCTTGTAGGGCGTGGCCGACATCTGGGCGGTGCCCGCCACCGGCGGCGGCGTCTGCTCGCGGCCCAGCTTGACCAGCAGACTGGCCGAAACCTCGTAGCTGCTGGTCAGGAAGGGCAGGGCGATCAGCACCCCGATGCCGAAGGCCAGCACGGTGGCGAGGACCCATTTCCAGTGGCGGATCACGACGACCATCAGGCCGTCGAGGCTCACCGTCGGGACGGTCACCCGGGGGGTCTCGCGAGGCTCGGCCTCGGGGCTCCGGGGGGTGGTTTGGCGGTAGGCGAAAGCCAAGGGACGGACTCCGTCAGTTCTGCGAAGACTTCTTCTACAGCACCTTCCGTGCTCAGTTACAGGCGCGCCCCCTTGAAACAGGGGGACGCTTGCAGGAGCTTGAAAGGTGCTGTTTGAGACACTGCGCCGCGCATCGGTCGGTCAGGGCCTACCGGTGTTCTCGCAGGCACAAGGCCTGCATGAAACGTTGCGCTTCTTCACGCACTTCACCGGATCGACGATGAGCAAACCCAAAACGTCAGCGCCGCGACTGTATGGCATCCAGGGCCTGCGTGGCCTCGCGGTTCTGATGGTGTTCTCCGTTCATCTGTACGAAGTCGAAAGGAAGTACAGCCACGGCCCGCGCGTCTTCGGCGACTGGATCCACCTCTCGAACTTCGGTCTCGACCTGTTCTTCGTCATCAGCGGCTTCGTGCTGACCTTCCTCGCCTTCGGCCACTTCGCCGAGCGCAGCTACCTGAAGTCCTATGCGTACAACCGGGTCACGCGGGTCTATCCGACCTACCTGCTCTACACCCTGCCGCTGGTGCCGGTCTACCTGTTCAAGCCCACGCTCTTCAATGCGACCGACGGCCACCAGGTCGACCTGTTCCGAACGTTGCTGTTGCTTCCTGACGTAACGCTTCCGCTCATTCCTGTGGCCTGGACGCTGCACCACGAGCTGGTCTTCTACGTGCTGTTCGCGGGCGTGCTGCTGTTCAGCGAGCGGCTGCTGCCGCGCTTCATCGCCCTGGGCTTCGCGGGCATGGCGGTGCTGGCCACCTTCGGCGCCCTGATCCCGCGCGCGGAGCAGGGCGCCTTCGCCCGCATCGTGCTGAACCCGATCAACTTCGACTTCCTGATGGGCATGGTGCTGGCCTGGCTGATCCACAAGGGCGAGCGCCGCGCGGCCCTGCCCTGCCTGCTGCTGGGCGTGGCGGCGGCCGTGGGCGGCTACTTCGGCTTCTATGCGCTGACGGGTGCCGACTGGATCGGCAACTACCACTCGCACCAGCTCCTCGGCCTGCCCGCGGGCTACCACGCGCTGTATGTCTTCGGCCTGCCGGCGGCGCTGGTGGTCTACGGCATCGTCGCGCTCGAGATGGAGAAGGGCTGGGTCTTCGGCCGCGCCATCGCCTGGATCGGCGATGCCTCGTACTCCATCTACCTGACCCATGTGATGGTCATCGTGCTGGCCGGTCGCATCTGGGGCAGCGTCGGCGTGCCGGGCTGGCCGGCGCACCTGGCCTTCCTGCTCGCCACCACGGCCATCGGCCTGGGCCTGGGGACGCTGGCCTACCACCTGTTCGAGAAGCGCATGACCCAGTTCTTCCGCCAGCACGATCCCGCCCGCCGCGCCAAGCTGCGGGCGGCGGCGCAGGCCTGATGCCGGGCCGCTGCGGCCGGCGATCGGCGGGGGCCGGCGCATGAAGGTCATCGTCGTCAACGACCACCTGCTGCCCGACGGCGGGGCGGACGTGGCCGCCCTCAACAGCGCCGAGGCCCTGGCCGCGGCCGGGGCCGAGGTCACCGTCTTCGCCGCCGACCGCCTGCCCGAGGCCGACACCCGGCCGCGGCCCTACCGCATCGTCAGCACCGGCCAGGACGACCTGGCCCGCGGCCACCCGCTGGGCGCGGCGCTGCAGGGCCTGTGGAACCCGAAGGCCGCGCAGGCCCTGCGCGCGCTGCTGGCCGCCCACGACCCGACCGACACCGTGGTGCATGTGCACAGCTGGACCAAGGCCCTTTCGAGCAGCATCTTCCCGGTCGCCCGCCGGGCCGGCTTCAAGCAGCTGCTGACCGTGCACGAGTACTTCTCGGTCTGCCCGAGCGGCATGCTCTTCAACTCGCAGACCCGCGCGATCTGCACGCTCAAGCCGATGTCGGCGGCCTGCCTGGCCACCCACTGCGATGCGCGGCGCTACGCGCACAAGCTCTACCGGGTTGCCCGCCATGCCGTGCAGGACCATGTCGGTCGCCTGCCGCGGCAGGTCGACCGCTTCCTCACCATCTCCCGCCTGTCGCAGCAGCGGGTGGCCGAGCACCTGCCGCCCGGCGCGCGCTTCAGCGCGGTGCGCAACCCGATCGAGGTCGGCCCGCAGCTGCCGCCGGCCGACCCGGGCGCCGGCCGCGCCTTCGCGATGGTGGCGCGCATGTTCGCGCCCAAGGGCTGGGAGGTCTTCCTCGAAGCCTGCGAGCGCGCCGGCGTGCCGGCCCTGTGCATCGGCGAGGGGCCGGACCGCGCCGCGCTGCAGGCCCGCTTCCCGGCTGCGCAGTTCACCGGCCAGCTCGACCGCGCCGGCGTGGTCGCCGCCGTGCGCTCGGCGCGGGCGCTGGTCCTGCCTTCGCGCTGGGTCGAGACCCAGGGCATGGTGATCGCCGAGGCCGCGGCCCACGGCGTGCCGGGCCTGGCCTCCGACGTCTGCGGCGGCGGCGAGGCCATCGAGCCCGGGGTCAACGGTTTCATCTTCCCGAACGGCGATGTCGCGACACTCGCGACCCAGCTGCGCCGCCTGGCCGACGACGCCGCCCTGGCCCGCCGCCTCGGCGCCGAGGCCTACCGCCGCTTCTGGGCCGATCCGCCCACCCATGCGCAGCACGCCCGCGAGCTGCTGCAGGTCTACCGCGAGCTGCTCGACGAGCGGGCCGCGGCCCCCGTTTCCTGATGCCCCCCTCCCCGGATTCCCCACGATGACCCGAACCCTCGTCACAGGCGGCAGCGGCTTCATCGGCAGCAACCTGATCCGCCATCTCGGTGCCCAGGGCCACACGCTGCTGAACCTCGACATCGCCGAGCCGATGGATGCCCAGGCGCGTGCGCTCTGGCGCCGCCAGGACATCCTGGACGCGGCCGGCCTGCGCGCGCAGGTCGAGGCCTTCGACCCGGACTTCATCGTCCACCTGGCCGCGCGCACCGACCTCGACGGCCGCAGCCTGGCCGACTACCCCGCCAACACCACGGGCGTGCAGAACCTGATCGACGCCGCGGCCGCCGCGCCGCGGCTGCGCAAGGTGATCTTCGCGTCCTCGCGCCTGGTCTGCCGCATCGGCTACCAGCCCAGCGGCCCGCGCGACTACCAGGCCACCACGCCCTACGGCCAGAGCAAGGTCGAGGGCGAGAACCTGGTCTATGCCGACCGCAGCCTGCACGCCGAGTGGGCCATCGTGCGGCCGACCTCGATCTGGGGGCCCTTCTTCCGCGTGCCCTACCGCAACTTCTTCGACGCGGTGCGGCGCGGCCACTACGTGCAGCCGCGCGGGGTGCGGGTGCACAAGTCCTTCGGCTTCGTCGGCAACACCGTGGTCCAGCTGCAGCGCCTGCTGGAGGCCGGCCCCGGCCGCATCCACGGCCAGATGTACTACCTGGCCGACTACGAGCCGCTGGAGCTGCACGACTGGTCGACCCGGGTGGCCCGCACCATGGGCGTGCAGGCGCCGCGCGAGATCCCCATGGCGGTGCTGAAGCTCATGGCCCGCACCGGCGACCTGCTGGCCGCCCTGGGCTGGCGCGGCGTGCCGCTGACCAGCTTCCGGCTCGACAACCTGATCACGCCCATGGTCCACGACCTGGAGCCGCTGCGCGCCGTCTGCGGCCCCACCCCGCACAGCCTGGAAGATGGTGTGCGCGCCACCGTCGCCTGGATCCAGCAGGGCGGCGCCTGACCATGCGCATCCTGCTGCACTCCACCTACTACGCGCCGGAGCTGACGGCGATCGCCAAGTACAACGCCGAGATGATGCGTTGGCTGCAGGCGCGCGGCCACGAGGTCCGCGTGGTCAGCACCGCCCCGCACTTCCCGGCCTGGAAGGTCCACGACGGCTACACCGCCGCCTGGTACAGCCGCAGCGTCGAGGCCGGCGTGCCCGTCTGGCGCTGCCCGGCCTTCATCCCGCGCCGGCCCTCGGGCCTGCAGCGCCTGGTGCAGATCGCCACCCTCACGCTCAGCAGCGTGCCGGCCATGATCCGCCAGGCCTTCTGGCGGCCCGATGTGGTGATCGGCGTCGAGCCGCCCCTGCTGTGCTTCGCGGCTGCCCGCCTGGGCGCGCTGCTGTGCGGCGCCAAGGTCTGGCTGCATGTGCAGGACCTGGAGGTCGACGCCGCCTTCGACCTCGGCATCCTGCGCGGCAGCTTCGCCCGCCGCCTGGCCCTGGGCGTGGAGCGCCTGCTGATGGCCGGCTGCGCGCGCGTGTCCACCATCTCCGGCCGCATGGCCGAGCGCCTGCTCGCCAAGGGCGTCGCGCCGGAGCGGCTGTTCATGATGCCCAACTGGGTCAACCTCGCGGCCATGCCGGCCAGCGCCTCGGGGGCGGCCTTCCGTGCCGAGCTGGGCCTGCCGCCCGGCAGCAAGGTGGCGCTCTACGCCGGCAACATGGCGGCCAAGCAGGGCCTGGAGACCGTGGTCGAGGCGGCCCGGCTGCTGAGCCAGCGCGAGGACCTGCACTTCGTGATGGTCGGCGACGGCGTGGGTCGCCCGCGCCTGGTCGAGATGGCCCAGGGCCTGCCGCGCTTCCACTTCCTGCCCATCCAGCCGGCCGAGCGCCTGCCCGACCTGCTGGCCCTGGCCGATGTGCACCTGCTGCCGCAGCGGCGCGCTGCGGCCGACCTGGTGATGCCCTCCAAGCTGACCGGCATGCTGGCCAGCGGCCGGCCCACCGTGGCCGGGGCCGAGCCCGCCACCGAGCTGGGCCGCGTCGTCGAGGGCCGCGGCCTGCGCGTGACCCCCGAGGATCCGGCCGCCATGGCCGCCGCCATCGAGCGCCTGATCGACGACCCCGTGCTGGCCGCCGAGCTCGGCGCGGCCGGCCGGCGCTACGCTGTCGAAACCCTGGACATGGACGCCGTGCTGCTGCGCCTGGAACAGGAACTGCAAACCCTGGTCCGGCCCGGCCGCTGAACCTCTCCCGCCCAACTTTCCGTCCGCCACCCCATGAACACCACCGCCACGACCATGACCGCCTCCACTTCCGGGGCCGTGAGCTGCCGGGTCTGCGACAGCACCGAGACCCACTGGCTCTGCGACACCCACAACACGCACAGCCAGACGGTCACGCTCGACCACTACCGCTGCCGCAGCTGCGGTTCGGTCTTCGTCGGCAACCGGGTGGATCACGACGAGCTGGCGGTGGCCTACGGCACGCTGGACTCCGACACCTACTACGCGGAGATCGGCGAGGAGAACACCCGCAAGATGCTCGACTCGATCGCCGACCTGAAGGCCCTGGGCCTGCAGAAGGCCAAGCTAATCGACATCGGCACCGGCGACGGCATGTTCGTGCCGCTGCTGCGCGACGCCGGCTTCGACGACATCAGCGTCCACGAGATCGAGGGCTGCGACCTCTCCAAGGTCAAGTCGCTGGTCAAGGCCGTCTACCAGGACCACGACTACTCGACCCTGCCCGATGCCACCTTCGACGTCGTCACCCTGCTCGACGTGGCCGAGCACGTGATCAAGCCGCAGGTGCTGATCGACACCGCGCTGCGCGTGCTCAAGCCGGGCGGCGTGCTCTACCTGCACACCCCGGTGGTCACCCGCACCGACCGCTTCATGCACGTGCTGCAGCGCACCCCGGGCCTGGGCCGGATCGGCCGCATGTGGCAGTCGGGCCGCACCTCGATCTTCCACCTGCAGAACTACACCGCCGGCTCGCTGGAGATGGTGGCGCGCCGCGCCGGCTTCCCGGACGTGAAGGTCATCGTCAAGAACGAACTCTCCTGGCCGGTCAGCCGCTACATCGAGGTCTACCTCCTCAAGCGCCTGCGCCTGCCCAAGCCCTTCGCCGCGCTGTTCCTGCCGATCTTCTATCCGCTGCTCGGCTCGAACTTCTTCAATGCCAACAAGGGCATCGTCACCGCCCGCAAGGCCGGCTGAGGACGGGACCGCACATGACGCAAGCCAAACGCGCCCTCATCACCGGCATCACCGGCCAGGACGGCAGCTACCTCGCCGAGTTCCTGCTGGCCAAGGGCTACGAGGTGCACGGCATCAAGCGCCGGGCCTCGCTGTTCAACACGCAGCGCGTGGACCACATCTACGAGGACCCGCACGTCGACAACCAGCGCTTCAAGCTGCACTACGGCGACCTGGCCGACAGCTCCAACCTCACGCGCATCCTGGCCGAGGTGCGGCCTGACGAGGTCTACAACCTCGGCGCGCAGAGCCATGTGGCGGTGAGCTTCGAGGCACCCGAGTACACCGCCGACGTCGACGCCCTGGGCACCCTGCGCCTGCTGGAGGCCATCCGCTTCCTGGGCCTGGAGAAGACCTGCCGCTTCTACCAGGCCAGCACCTCCGAGCTCTACGGCCTGGTGCAGGAGATCCCGCAGAAGGAGACCACGCCCTTCTATCCGCGCAGCCCCTATGCGGTGGCCAAGCTCTACGCCTACTGGATCACGGTGAACTACCGCGAGGCCTACGGCATGTATGCCTGCAACGGCATCCTCTTCAACCACGAGAGCCCGCGCCGCGGCGAGACCTTCGTCACCCGCAAGATCACCCGCGGCCTGGCCAACATCGCCCAGGGCCTGGAGCAGGGCCTGTTCATGGGCAACCTCGACGCGCTGCGCGACTGGGGCCACGCCAAGGACTACGTGCGCATGCAGTGGATGATGCTGCAGCAGGACCAGCCGGAGGACTTCGTCATCGCCACCGGCGTGCAGTACTCGGTGCGCCAGTTCATCCAGTGGTCGGCGCAGGAGCTGGGCGTCACCCTGCGCTTCGAGGGCACGGGCGTGGATGAGAAGGGCTATGTCGAGGCCATCGTGGGCGACAAGGCGCCTGCGCTCAAGCCGGGCGACTGCATCGTGCGCATCGACCCGCGCTACTTCCGCCCGGCCGAGGTCGAGACCCTGCTGGGCGATCCGGCCAAGGCCAAGAGCCGGCTCGGCTGGGTGCCCGAGATCACCGTGCAGGAAATGTGCGCCGAGATGGTCGCCGCCGACCTGCAGGCCGCGCAGCGCCTGGCGCTGCTGCGCAAGCACGGCCACGAGGTCTCGGTCTCGCGCGAGGCCGGCCAGTGAGCGAGCCCACCGTCTTCGTCGCGGGCCACCGCGGCATGGTGGGCTCGGCCATCGTGCGGCGCCTGCAGGCCCTGGGCGGCGTGCGCATCCTGACGGCCGGCCGGGCCGAGCTCGACCTCGGCTCGCAGGCCGCGGTGCAGGCCTACTTCGCGGCCCACCGCATCGATCACGTGGTGCTGGCCGCGGCCAAGGTGGGTGGCATCCATGCCAACAACACCTACCCGGCCGAGTTCATCTACGAGAACCTGATGATCCAGGCCAACGTCATCCACGCCGCGCACACGGCCGGGGTGCAGCGCCTGCTCTTCCTCGGCTCCTCGTGCATCTACCCGCGCATGGCGCCGCAGCCCATGCGCGAGGACGCGCTGCTCACCGGCACGCTGGAGTGCACGAACGAGCCCTACGCCATCGCCAAGATCGCCGGCATCAAGCTCTGCGAAAGCTACAACCGGCAGCACGGCCGCGACTACCGCAGCGTGATGCCGACCAACCTCTACGGCCCGGGCGACAACTTCCACCCCGACAACTCGCACGTGATCCCGGCGCTCATCCGCCGCTTCCACGAGGCGGCGCGCGCCGAGGCGCCGGAGGTGGTGGTCTGGGGCAGCGGCACGCCGATGCGCGAGTTCCTGCACGTCGACGACATGGCCGCGGCCAGCGTGCACGTGATGAACCTGCCGGTGGCGAGCTACCAGGCACACACCCAGCCCATGCTCTCGCACATCAATGTCGGCACCGGGGTGGACTGCACCATCCGCGAGCTGGCCGAGACGGTGGCCCGGGTCACCGGCTTCCGCGGCGCGCTGCGCTTCGACGCCAGCAAGCCCGACGGCACGCCGCGCAAGCTGATGGATGTCTCGCGCCTGAAGGCCCTGGGCTGGGAAGCCCGCATCGGCCTGGAGGACGGGCTGTGCGACGCCTACCGCTGGTTCCTCGCGAACTACGCGGACGCACGCCTCTGAGCCCCTGAGCGGCACGGGACCGGCCCCATGCCGCGCGGGGCCCGGCTCAGCTGCCGGGCAGCGTGCAGCGGAAGCTGGCCGGGTCGTCCACGCTGCCGCTGCCCGTGTAGGTCGACACCTCGGGGTAGGGGCAGAGGTCGCGCTCGCGGCCCGGGAAGGCGCTGTTCCAGCGGCTGCGCGCGCGCAGGGTGTTGGGCACCTCGTTGTTCTCCACCCAGCGCACCAGGGCGTTCACGGCGTCGAAGTCGTCGAGCGCGCGGCCGCCCTCGCAGTGCTGCATGCCGGGCACCAGGAAGAGCCGGAAGAAGTCGCGGGTCTCGACGAAGCCGCCGCTGGCCGCCGCCACCTTCAGCTGGAAGTTGATCAGCTCCAGCGGGCTGATCAGGGCATCGGCCCAGCCGCTGTACATCAGGATGCGCTTGCCGTTGCTGCGGAAGCTGCTGAAGTCGCTGCGCTGGATGTCGTACATCGCCTGGCCGCGGGCGACCAGGCTGGGGTCGCCGATGGCGTCGTGGGTGAACCAGCGTCGGCCGGCGTCGTCGGTCTCGCTGCCGAGGAAGCGCACGTATTGGTCGAAGACCACCGCGCCGAAGCTGCGGCCCGTGGGCAGCGGCGCGGGCGCGGTGGGGTCGTCCAGGTAGCTGGTCGGGCCGCCGAGGAACCACCAGGGCCAGCCTTCGGCGAAGCGCTTGAAGCTGTCGATGCGGCCGTCGCAGAAGCCCCCGCAGTCCTCGCTGCCGGTCAGCGGCAGGCCGGGCGCGACCGGCTCGTTGGCGCTGTTGCGCGGCCCGCTGTAGATCAGTGCGGCAGCCAGCTGCTCGCTGCTCGTCAGGCAGTCGGCGCGGTCGGTGCCGGCCGGGCAGGCCAGGGTGGTGAGGTCGAAGTCGCAGCGCGAGGGGTCGCTGACGATGCCGTCGGTCGCCCCGTCCTTCGGGTCGCAGTGCTGCATCACGCCGTTGCTGAGCAGGCGCAGCTTCGGCAGGCTCAGCGGGTAGGCGGTGACGGCGCGCAGGTTCCATTGCACGCGCTGCATGTCGCGCGCCATGGCGATCGTCGGGTCGCCGATCACGAAGCCGTCGAACAGCGCCTCGGCGCGCTCGGCCATGCGCATGCCCTGGCCCCCGGCGCCCGAGCAGCCCACGTAGTAGGTACGCAGGCGGCTGCGGCGGAACAGCTCGCGCAGCACGGTCTGCCCGGCCACGGTGGCGGCCTGGGTGCCGCGGTCGGCGAAGTCCTGTTCGGCCTGCGGGTTGTTCAGCGCCCAGCTCGCGTCAAGCAGCGGCAGGAAATAGGTCTCGAAGTTCTGCGCGCCGGTGTGGCCCGTGTCGTTGCTCAAGACGGCATAGCCCTGGGCCAGCAGTCCGGGCGCCTCGGACGAACGGTAGAGACCGAAGGCCGGGTCGAGCTGGCCGGCGAAGGCCCCCGTGCCCTGCACCACGAGGCGGCCGTTCCAGGCGGTGCTCAAGGGGTTGCGCAGCTCGAAGCGCACGCGACCCTCCAGCGTGGTGCCGCGGACCAGGCAGTGCGCGGGATAGCCCGGGGGGCTGTTCTCGTCCTGCGCCACGGCCTCGCTGATCACCAGGCCGCTGAGGCTGGCGCTGGCCAGCGCCCGGCAGTCGGCGGCAGTGCCCGTGGGAATGATCGTGACCGTGGTCTTGCTGCCGCCTCCGCAGGCCGCCAGGGCCAGGCCGAGCCCCAGGCTGGCGGCAAGACGAAGGGGGCGACGGGCTGCGAGCGGGCGGGGCAGGCGAAGGCGGAAGGGCATGGGGCGACGCGGACCAGGGCGGGGCCGCCCCGGGCCGGGGCGGCAGCCGGGACCATGATGCAAATGCAGGGCCCCGAAGCGTGCGATTCGTAAGAACTTGTTAGGTCGCCTCGCGGAAGTCACCACGGACACTTCACAACAGTGCATCATCCCCTATGGCTCTTTTGGGGGTTCGCTGGAAAATGTTGTGTCCAGCAGCTCGGCTGTGGGGGTCGTGACGGGCGCAGACGGGTCGGGAGGGGGCCGGCTGCGGGTCTTCGGAGGGCAAAGATTGAGACGGAATTGACGCCTCGCTTGCACTTCGATCCTGTCAGGAATCGGTGATTACACTCAGGCCTACCCTTTGCTACCGTCTCTCACTGGCGTTTCCGCCTGGTGTGAAAGAAGGGTCGCGAGGACAGCATGAGAGACAAGGGCTCCCAACCGCGAGAGCATTCAGACATGAGTTCGTCGGTGGTACGTGTTCCTCGCATGAAGCGCCTGTTCGACCTGGTCGTGACGCTGGTCATGGCGCCCTTCTGGGTTCCGGTCTGTCTGCTGGCGGCGCTTGCCCTGGTGCTGACCGCGGGCTGGCCGCCGATCTACGCCTCGAAGCGTCGCGTGCACGGGCGTCAGGTCCGCACGGTCATCAAGTTCCGCACGATGGTGCGCAACGCCGACAAGGTGCTGAACCGGGACACCATTCCGGTCTCCGACACCGCCTTCCTGAACATTCCGGCCGACCACCCGGTCTACACCCCGGTCGGCCGACGCATCGAGCGCTACGCGCTGACCGAGATCCCCCAGCTGCTGCAGGTCCTGTCGGGCAGCATGTCGCTGATCGGCAACCGGCCGCTGCCCGTGAACGTGGTCGCGGCCCTACTCAAGCGCTTCCCCTATGCCGAGGACCGCTTCATCGCCCCCGGGGGCCTGACCGGCCCGGTGCAGCTGATCGGCCGCGAGGACATCTCCGACGAGGACCGCCTGGGCCTGGAGATCGACTACAGCCTGCTGACCACGCTGAGCTACTCCTACCGCATCGACCTGTTCATCCTCTGGAACACGGTGCTCGTTGCCCTGCACGCGCGCAAGTCCTTCTCCGTGCCCGAGGTGCGGGCGCTCATGATGCGCGCCGCGGCTCCGGTGGCCCTGCCGCCGCAGGACGTGCTGGAGCGCCGCACCTCCGGCGTGCGCTTCCCCGTGACGCCGCGCAGCCTGCTGCTGGCCGACGGTCGCCAGGTGGAACTGCGCGAGGTCGGCTACCGCGGCCTGCGCATCGTCTCGTCCGAGCTCATCGCCCCCGGCACCGAGCTGCGGATCCCGAGCACCGTGGTGCCTTCCGGCCACCTGACGGCCACGGTCTGCTGGAGCCGCCCGTCCGACGATGGCCGGGTGGCCATCGGCCTGTCGCTGCAGCCGGGGCCCGACACGGTCGTGGCCCTGCTGGAGCTGCTGCGCGGCATCTCGCTTGCCGCCCGGGGCAAGGGCACGCCGCCCGCGGCCGCCCGCACCGTGCTGCCGGTCAGCGTTCCGGCGGCTGACGTGGCCCGGGATGTGCACGGCGACGAGCAGCCGCACGCTGCCTGAGCGGCCCCGCACCGGGCGCGGCGGACGCTTCTCCGCCAGCCCCCCTCTTGTCTTCCCCGTGCACCCGACCGCCACACCAGGCCGGTCGGGCTGCCTGCTGAGCCGCCTTGCCTCCGGCCCCGACCCCGCATGAATGCCACCGAGGACCGTCCCGCACGCGTACTGGTCTATCACATCGGTTCGCTCGGCGACACGCTGATGGTGCTGCCGGCGCTCTGGGCGCTGAAGGCCCACTGGCCCCAGGCCCGTTTCACCTTGCTCACGAAGCGAACACCGCTGAAACATGTGGTCGTGGCCGATGCGCTCATCCAGGACGCCGGCATCTTCGAGGACGTCATCGAGTACCCCGGCGCGCGCCACGGCGGCGACAGCCTGCGCCAGCGCCTGCGCCAGATCGGCCTGCTACTCAAGCTGAGGCTGCGCCGCTTCGACGCGATCGTCTATCTCGCCCCGTCCGAACGGCAGCCCATCCAGGTGGCACGCGATGCGGCCTTCTTCAAGCTGTCGGGCATCCCGCGCCGGCTGGGCTTCGAGGGCTTCGGCGCCCTGCCCTCGCGCAGCACCGTGCCGCTGCCGACGCTGCCGATCGAGGCCGAGGCCCTGATGCGGCGCCTGCGCGCCGGGGGCCTGCCGCTGCCGCCGCTGGAGGCGGCCCGCCGCGACTGCGGCGTGAACGCCCAGGAGCTCGGCCGCGTGCGGGACTGGCTGGCCACCCAGTCCGGGGCCGATGCCGGCCGGCCCTGGCTGGCCATCGGCCCGGGCTCCAACATGCCGGCCAAGATCTGGCCGCTCGAGCGCTACGCCGAGGCGATCGCCACGCTGATGCGCGAGTTCGATGTCTGGCCCGTCGTCTTCGGCGGCCCCGAGGACAAGGTGGCCGGCCAGGCCCTGATCGAGCGCCTGGGCGCGGGCTACATCGCCGCCGGCCAGCTCTCGCTGCGCGAGGCCGCGGCCGGCATGCGCGGCTGCGTGCTCTACCTCGGCAACGACACCGGCACCATGCATCTGGCCGCCTCGGAGAACGTGCCCTGCGTCGTCCCCTTCTCGGCGCGCGACTTCCCTGGCAAGTGGCATCCCATGGGCCCCGACCACGCGGTGATCCGTCGTCGCCCCGACTGCGAGGGTTGCATGCTGGAGCGCTGCGAGGCCCGGCGCATGCATTGCATGCTCGACATCGGCGTCGATGAAGTGCTGGACGCCGCCCGCGCGGTGCTGGCCCGCCGCAGCCCCTCTTCCTCTTCCCTGCCGCGCGGCCGCGCGGCCTTCACGGCATGAATTCCGCTCAGAAGCAGGTCGTCAACCTTCCCTGCGAAGTCTGCAGCGACGCGAAGCCCGCGTCCTGGCGCACCCTGCGCTACCCGCAGTACGGCTACCCCGGGGCGTTCGAGCTCTGCCGCTGCGGCGGCTGCGGTCTGGTCTTCAACAGCCCGCGCCTGGTGCCCGAGGCCCTGAGCCAGCTCTACGACCACAACTACTACATCTTCGCCGAGCCGGCCGAGGACGCCTTCCAGCGCGTCGCCGGCCTGCACCATGCCACCGTGGCGCGGCTGGAGGCCGTGGCGCCGGCGCGCGGTCCGGTGCTGGAGGTCGGCAGTGCCAAGGGCTACATGCTCGGCCTGCTCAAGGACCGCGGCTGGGACGTGCAGGGGGTCGAGCTCTCCAGCCACGCCGCCGCCTATGCGCAGTCGGCCTTCGGCGTGCCGGTCTACAACGGCACGCTGGAGTCCTGGGTCGAGCAGCCCGGCTTCGTGCCGCGGCCGCTGGCCTACAGCACCGACGTGATCGAGCACGTGCCCTCGCCGCGCGACTTCCTGCGCGCCATGCACCGCGCCATCGCCGAAGACGGCCTGCTGCTGATCGGCACGCCCAACATCGCCTCCGACGGCGTCGAGGCCCACGGGGCCGACTGGCTGGGCTTCAACCCCTTCCACATCTGGCTGTTCTCGCGCGAGACCCTGTCGCGCCTGCTGGAGCAGAACGGCTTCGAGGTGCTGGAGGCCTGGACCTTCGGCAACGCCGAGCTGGGGCGCTATCCCGCGATGTCGCCGGCCAAGCGCTGGCTGCGCGACACCGCGGCCCGCAGCGGCCTGCTCAACGGCCTGCGCCGCCTGCGCGGCGGCGAGGCCCCGCCGCCCTCGGCCGAAGCCCTGGCCACGCTGCGCGCGGCCACCGGCCGCCGGCTGGCCGAGGCGGGCGACTGGCGCGACAGCGTCGACGGCCGCCACCCGCGCGCGGCGGCCTGCCGCGGCGACAACCTGGTGATCCTGGCGCGCCGCCGTCCGGGCGCCCTGGCCTGATGCGGCGCGCAGCGTCCCGCTCATGAGCGGCAGCACCGCGCGCAACGCGCTCAGCGCGGCGGCGCAGACCGCCGTCACCACGGCCGCCGGGCTCTTCTATTTCGGCTTCCTGATGCGCAGCCTCGGGCCCGAGGTGCTCGGCGGCTGGCTGGCCTGGCTGGCGCTCGGCATGGTGGCCTGCCTGGCCGACCTGGGCCTGCGCGAATCGCTGGTGCGCCGCGCCGCGGTCGCGCGGGCGGAGGGCGACACGCCGCGGCTGATCGCGCTGATCGACTCCACCGTGGTCAGCGTGGCCCTCAGCATGGGCCTGGCGCTGCTGCTGCTGATGGGCCTGGGCCCGCAGCTCGTGCACCTGGGCGCGGCGGCCGAGCAGACCCCTGGCTGGATCATCGCCGGGGTCGCCGTGATGGTCTGGCTGCAGCGCGTGGCCGATGTGCACGCCGCCGCGCTGGAGGGCCTGCAGCGCTACGACCGCGTCGCGCGCAACAACGTGGTCGGCGCCCTGGCCGGCCTGGCCACGCTGCTGCTTACCGTGCCGGTCTGGGGCGTCGATGTCGCCAGCCTCGGCCTGATCGTGCAGTACCTCGTCAGCGGCCTGGCCCACCAGCGCACGCTGCGCGAGCTGCTGCCCGAGCGTGGCTGGCTGCCGCGCCATGCGCGCTATGCCCTGGCCCGCGAGGGCCTGGGCTATGGCCTGTCCGTGCAGACGGCGATCGGCAGCTTCCTGCTCATCGAATCCCTGGCCAAGGTGCTGCTGGCCCGGGCCGATGCCCTGGCCCTGCTGTCCTACTTCGACCTGGCCTTCCGCATCGGCCGCGGCCTGCGCAACCTGCTGGTCGCCGGTAACCGGGTGCTGGTGCCGCGGCTGGCCGCCGCCCATGCCGACGCGGCCGAGGGCGATGCGCAGTCCTTCCACGCGATGTACCTGCGCTCCTGCCACCTGCTGTTCTTCCTGGTGCTGCCGGTCTTCTCCATCGCGCTCGGCGCGAGCAGCCTGATCGCGCTGGCCACCCGCGGCAGCGTCGAGCCCGACTTCATCCTCGCCTTTCTGCTGACCCTGCCGGTCTGGATGGTCTTCGGCGCCGTCGATCCGGTGATCAACGCCAGCATGGGCTCGGGCGCGATGCGCCTGGTCGTCGTCGCGCACAGCGCCATGCTCGGCCTGCTGCTGCTGCTGGTGGGTGCCGGGGCCCTGCTACTGGCGCACTGGCCGGCGCTGCTGCCCTACGCCGGTCCGGCCACCCTGCTGGCGGTGTTGCTCTCGGTGGCCCTGCCCTGCGTGGCCATGCTGGTGGCGCACCACCGGCGCCAGGGCCTGCCGCTGGCGCTGCTGTCGCCGGGGCGCAGCCTGGGGGTGGGCCTGGCCTGCTTCGCGCTGGGCGCGGGCGTCAATGCTTTGGATGCCTCGCCTTGGGTGCAGCTGCCGGCCTGGGCCGGCGCCTCGCTGCTGATCCTGCTTCTGCTGCGCGCCCTGCCTGCCTGGCCGGAGCTGCACGCGGTCCTCAGGCGCAGGCTCGGCCGCTGAGCCTCGCGCCGGCCGGCCCGGTGCCCGGGCGCCGTCCCGGCGCCGGGCTGGGCGCTCGCCCGGTCAGGGCGTGGTGGTGGTGATGCTCGTGCGGTCGCGCGAGATCAGGTAGGTGAGCGACAGGCCGAAGTTGCGCCACATCGGCACGATCTGGTTGATGTAGCGGTCGAAGAACTGGGCCACGCCGGCGATGCGGGTCTTGGGCACGAAGACCACGTCGAGCGGCTCCAGCACGAAGCCCTCGGGGCGCAGCACCTTCATGCCGTCGCAGGCCAGCGGGTTCTCCGGGCTGCAGGGCTTCTTGCGCGCCTCGGCCAGGCGGTTCTCGGCCGAGTTGCCGAAGTCCAGCAGGATGTACTCGGGCTCGGCCGCACCGTTCTGGCGGATGACGATGATGCTGTCGCGGCGCGCGTCCGGCCCGAAGTCGCCGGCCCGCACGATGGCCTGCAGGGCCGACATCGAGCCGCTGAGCTGCAGCTCGCCGGGCCGCGTGACCTCGCCGCCCACATAGACCCGCGAGGGCTGGAAGCTGCGTACGATGACATCGACCTTGGGGTCCGTCAGCACCTCGGCGTAGCTCTTCTCGATCTGCGCGGCGAGCTCGGTCGGGGTCAGGCCGGCCGCCTGCACCTCGCCCACCCAGCGCAGCGAGATCAGGCCGTCGGGGCGCACGTTGGCGATGTCGTTGACCTCGTCGGTGCGGCGGAAGCGCAGGTCCAGCACGTCGCCCACCTGCAGCCGGTAGCGGGCCGGCGCGGCGGCCTTGGGCGAGGAGGCCACATAGGCCTCGTGCGACACCGCGCGCGAGCTGAGATCGTTCTGGCGCTCCACCGGCGTGGTCGTGCAAGCCGCCGCCAGCAGGGCGACCGCGAGGCCGGTCAGGGCAGGGCGCAGGCGCGTCGGGCGCGATGGCTTCGGGGCGTGAATGGACATGCGGATGCTCGGGGCCGGAACGGTGGCGGCAGTATAGGGAGGACTTATCGCAATAACAGTGCCTGCACGGTGCGCCGCACCGCCTCCTCCTGCGAGAAGGGGGGTTGCCAGTCAGAAGCCTGACGCCAGGCCCGGTCGTCCACCTCCAGCGAGCCAAGCAGGCGCCGCGCGAGGCCCGAAGCCCCGGCCAGTCCGGCCGCCGCGCGCAGCAGCCCGGGGGGGCAGGGCCACAGCCGGCTGGGCCGCCCGGCGGCGTGCGCGATGCTGCGCAGCCAGTCCGCCGTCGACCAGGCCGGCCCGCCGGCCACGCCGTAGCAGCGGCCCGTGCCCTGCGGCAGGCGGGCCGCGGCCAGGAGGGCGTCGCCCAGGGCCTCCCCATGGATCATGCTGCGCCGGTTGCCCACCGCCCCCAGCGGCAGCGGCAGGCCCGAGCAGCCCAGCTTCACCAGGCGCGCGAAGTTGCCCGCGTCCCCGGGGCCGAAGACGATGGGCGGCCGCAGGCCGATCCAGTCTCCGCCCAGGCGCTGGGCGACCTCGGCGATGCGCTGCTCGCCCTCGAGCTTGCTGCGGCCGTAGGCATCGTCCGGCCGCATCGGCGTGTGCTCGTCGAGCCGGCCTTCGGCCTGGTCGCCGTAGACCTTGATGGTGCTGGTGTGCACCAGGCGCAGGCCACGCCGGAAGGCGGCCTCGGCCAGCGCGCCGCTGGCCTCGCGGTTGACCTGGTCGATCGTCGCGGCCAGCGGTGCATGGGCGATGGCCGCAAGGTGGAAGACCGTGTCCAGCCCGCCGTCCAGGGCGCCGTCCCAGTCGCAGCCCGCCGGGTCGGCCAGGTCGCCGAGGACCCGGGCCTCGCAGCCCGGCGGCACCGGGCTGCCGGCCGAACGCACCAGGGCCCGCACGCGCACCCCCTGCGCGACGAGCAGCCGGCACAGCGTGCGGCCCACGAAGCCGCCGGCCCCGGTGACCGCGGCGTGACGCAGCCGGCCGCCGCTCACGGCTTGAGCGGCCACGGCGCTTCCGCGTAGCCGATGTCGATCGTGCGCTTCTTGCCGAAGCCGTGGAACCACATCCGCGTGCGGTTGCCGTCGAAGACCACCGTCGGCGCGATCGGGCCGATCGCGTCGAAGCCCTTGGCCGACTTGCGCAGGATGGGCTCGGGGTTGATCTCCCAGGGGCCGAAGGGCGAGGGCGCGCGGGCCTCGCCCACCTCGTGCCCCTTGTCGCCGTAGAGCAGGCTGTAGAACAGGTAGTACTGCCCGTCCGGGCCCTTGCGCACCTCGGCCTCGGCGATGCCTTCCTTGGCGTGCGGGAAGTCCTTCTTCGTCAGGATCGGCGTGGGGTGCTTGGTCCAGTTGCGGCCGTCGGTGGAGGTGGCCGCCAGCAGCGTCACCCCGGCCCCGCCCGGCGGGCACTTGCTGAAGCAGTAGGCGCTGTAGAGCATGACCAGCTTGCCCTCGTGCTCGACGATGCTGGGGCTGCTGATGGAGTCGCCGTCGAAGCCGCCCGGCGTGGTCTTGAGCACCGGCTCGGTGTCGGGCCGCTCGAAGCGCACGCCGTCCTTCGACACGGCCATCCCCACATGCGCGGGGAAGGAGGCGAAGAAGCCGCCCTTGTCCTTGTAGCCAATGAAGTACAGCAGGTACTCGCCGCGCCACTTGAACATGAAGGGCGTTTCCTGCGCGTCGTCCCACTGGCCCGGCCGGGTCTTGATCAGGCGCCCGGGCAGCTTGTCGTCGCCGGTGGGCACGTCGGTCCAGCGCAGGCCGTCGCTGGAACTGGCCAGGCAGATCGCGCCCCGCTTGCGCTCGATGTCGAAGCAGTTGTAGACCATGCGCAGGCCGTCGCCCTCCTTCCAGACCGACGGGTCGCCGACGGCCGAGTAGGGGCCGCTGTGCACCGGATCGACGCGCTTGGTCCAGGGCGACCAGCCGGCGGTCTCGACGGTGACGGTGGCCGCGCCGTCGGCGGCCGGCAGGGCCGGGCTGTCCTTGCCGCCGGCCGTGCCGGTGCTGCCCTGCGCCTTGAAGCCGGCCAGCCACAGCGCGTTGTCGCCGCGCTTGCTGAACAGGCCGGCGGCCTCGGTCAGCAGCAGCTGGCTGGCGCGTCCGGCATCGGGCTTGTCGGCCGAGGTCTTGCTGTCGCCCGCCCGCTTGAAGTCGGCCAGACGCAGGGTGTAGCTGCGCAGCTTCTCGCCGTCGGACAGCTTGAGCCGGGTCTCGAACTTGCCGCCGTCGGCCTGCTCCAGCACCACGTTCAGCTCGGCCTCCTCGCGCGAGGCGATCTCCAGCGTCAGCGACTGCGCGCCGCGCAGCGCCCCGGCCGGCAGCGGGCGGATCAGGCTCATGGCCCGGCCCACCTTGCGCTCGTACTTCAGCTGCAGGCCGTCCTCGCGCAGCGGCCCGCGGCGGCCGAAGTCGACGTCGTCGGCACCGAAGACCATCCACTGCGCCTGCGGGCCGCCGAGGCCGTCCAGGCCCGCCGGCTTGCCGCCCGGCGGCTTGGCCAGGAAGGCGAGCTCGCGCAGCTCGATGCGGCGCTCGCCACGCTTGAGGCCGAAGAAGTCCAGCGCCGCCGCGTTGCCGGCCGCCACGAAGCCGGCGGCGTCCAGCAGGGTCAGTGAACGCACGCGGTCGAAGTCCAGGCGCCCGTTGCTGTCGGCCGGGACGTCGGCGTCGGTGGCGAGCACGAAGTCCTCGGGCCGCAGGACGACGGTCGTCCAGTCGCCCTTCGAGAGCGTGAAGCTGCTGCTCCAGCGCCCGCCGCCCTGCTCCTCCAGCGACACGACCACCGACAGGTTGACGCTGGTGCGCGCCTGGAAGCTCAGGCCCTGCGCCTCGGCCAGGCGGCCGGCCGGCACCGGCAGGTGCAGCATCTGCGCCTGGCCCGGCCCGATGCGGTAGCGGAAGTCGAGGCGGCCGTCCTCGCGCTCGAGGCGGGCGCCGTCGCCGAGCACGGTCCAGCGGCCGGCCTCGCGCTTGAAATCAAAGCTGCCGATCGCCTCGGGCGCGGCCTGGGCGGCCGCGGCGATGAGCAGGGCACCGGCGAGCGAGACCGCGCGCAGGCGGCCCCCGATCCGGGCATGGGACATGGACATCCTTTCGTGAAGCCGGTGTGGGCCGGCGGGAACCCCTCAGTGCCGCGGACGCAGCAGGAGGTTCACATAGCCGCCGCGGGTCGGCACCGCCGACCAGTCGAGCGGCTGCAGCCGGGTGTTCAGGGTGCTGAAGAAGTAGCCGAAGGCGTGCGGGCGGACGATCTGCTCGACCTCGTAGTCCGGCGGCAGCATGGCGAGGAAGTCCTCGAAGCTGCCGATGCCCTGGCGCGCGGTGTCGCTGAGCTCCAGCATCAGCACCGGGCGGTAGCGCCGCAGGCTCTGCTTGAGGCCGGCCAGCACGTGCATCTCGAAGCCCTCGACGTCGATCTTGATCACGTCGACCCGCGGCAGGTTCAGCGTCTCGAGGTAGCGGTCGGCCTGGCGCAGGCTGAGCGTGCAGGTCGGCTCGGCCTGGCCCGAGGGCGACAGCGCCTCGACGAAGGTGCCGTTGCCAACATTGCTGCCGACCGGCGCGAAGTAGGGCAGCTCGTCATCGGCATCGCTCAGGCCGACGCGGTGCAGCGTGATGCGCGACAGCGCGTTGCGCTCGATCTTTTCCTGGATGCGGTCACCGACCGGATCGAAGGGCTCGAAGGCATGCACCTGCGCACAGAAGGACGCCATGTAGAGCGCGTGGTGCCCCACGTTGGCGCCGATGTCCAGGGCCACGCCCCCCGGGCGGCTGCGCATCACGCGTTCGAGCAGCTCCAGCTCGTCCAGCTCGTAGCCGCCGAAGTAGTAGACCAGCCAGTCGATCCAGCGCGACATCTTGCCGGTGTAGACGAAGCCGGCGAAGGGCGCCTCGAAGTCGTGGTCCGGCAGGCGCGAGGGGTCGCACCAGCGTCGAATCAGTCGATCCCGCAGGCCGTAGCGGATCCAGCGCTGGCGGCCGAGCCAGCGCAGGCCGGCGTCCACCCACGGGTTTCCGTAGGCTTGCGCCGGCGGCCACACCATAGGCTTGGGGGATACTGAATTGACGCTCATCGAGAAACACCTCCGTCGATTGTTCTGGTTGCGCGCACCAAGCAAGGGCCGCTCCTGCGGCAGCTCCTGACATCAAGCCGGCTCCCTGTTCCGGCCAAACTGCAAGCCTCGTCGATGCTGCGGTGCGGTTTGTACACGCTGTGTCTTGCAGACAGCCGCCAGCCCACCGTCAGCCCGTTGCAGTGCCGGCACGAAGGATGCGTCGCCCCACCGCTTTCGTTACAACCCCACTTCAAGGATTGCCCTGTCGATGTTGATCAGCCAGGACAGACTGCGGGCCACCCGGGTCTTGATCGTCGGTGATTCGATGCTGGACCGCTACTGGTTCGGTTCCGTGGACCGCATCTCGCCGGAAGCGCCGGTGCCCGTGGTGCGCATCGGCCGCGAGGAGCTGCGGGCCGGCGGTGCCGCCAACGTGGCCCTCAATGCCCGGGCCCTCGGGGCCCAGGTCACGCTGCTGGGCCTGGTCGGCGACGACGAGCCGGCCCGCCAGCTGGCCGGGCTGATGGAGAAGGTCGGCGTGGCTTCGCGCATGCGCGCCCACCCGTCCTTCCAGACCATCGTCAAGCTGCGGGTGATCGGCCGGGCTCAGCAGCTGATCCGCCTGGACTTCGAGAACCATCCCGAGCCCCAGGCCCTGCGCGAGCTGCTCGACGACTTCGAGGCCGCGCTGCCGCAGCACGACGCCGTGATCTTCTCGGACTACGGCAAGGGCAGCCTCAGCCATGTCGACGAGATGATCCGGCGCGCCCGCGCGGCCGGCAAACCCTGCTTCGTCGACCCCAAGGGCGGGGATTACAGTCCTTACAAGGGTGCAACAGCCATCACGCCCAACCGCGCCGAGCTGCAGGCCGTGGTCGGCTTCTGGCCCAGCGAGGCCGAGCTGCACCGCCGCGCCAAGCTGCTGCGCGAGGAGCTGGCGCTGCACGCCCTGGTGCTGACGCGCTCCGAGGAAGGCATGTCGGTCTTCGACGGCGGGGGCGTGCTGAACGTGCCGGCCCAGGCCCGCGAAGTCTTCGACGTGACCGGGGCCGGCGACACCGTCATCGCGACCCTGGGCACCCTGGTCGGCGCCGGCCTCCCGCTGCGCGAGGCCGTGCCGCTGGCCAACCGCGCCGGCGGCATCGTGGTCGGCAAATTCGGCACCGCCAGCGCGAGCTGGGACGAACTCATGGCTCTGGAGGGGGCTGCGACGTGAAGCACATGAAGCGAGTGGTGGTGACCGGCGCAGCCGGCTTCATCGGCAGCAACCTGGTCCATCGCCTGAACGCGGCGGGCGTCGACGACGTCATCGCCGTCGACGACCTGACCGACGGTCCCAAGTTCGTCAACCTCGTCGGGGCCCAGCTCAGCGACTACGTCGACTACCGCGAGTTCTACGACCGCTTCGCCGCCGGCCACTACGGCCGCGTCGACGCGGTGCTGCACCAGGGGGCGTGCTCCGACACCATGCAGCATGACGGCCGCTACATGATGGACGTCAACTACCGCTGCTCCAAGCAGCTGCTCGAGGCCTGCACGGCCCAGGGCGTGCGCCTGATCTACGCCTCGTCGGCGGCGGTCTACGGCGGCGGCTCGGTCTTCCGCGAGGAGCGCCCCTTCGAGCGTCCGCTGAACGTCTACGGCTACTCCAAGTGGCTGTTCGACGAGATCGTGCGGCGCCATCTGCCGCAGTCGCGCAACCAGGTCGTCGGCCTGCGCTACTTCAACGTCTACGGCCCGCGCGAGCAGCACAAGGGCCGCATGGCCTCGGTGGCCTTCCACCACTTCAACCAGTACCGCGAGCACGGGGTCGTCAAGCTCTTCGGCGAGTACGGCGGCTACGGCCCCGGCCAGCAACAGCGCGACTTCATCTACGTGGACGACCTCTGCGCCGTCGTCAGCTGGTTCCTCGACCACCCCGAGGCCAGCGGCATCTTCAACCTCGGCAGCGGCCGCGCGCAGCCCTTCAACGACGTGGCTGCGGCCGTCGTCAACGGCCTGGCCCGCCAGGCGGGGGCGGCGGGCGACCAGCCCCTGTCCGCCCTGGTGGCGGCCGGCCAGGTGGCCTACATCCCCTTCCCCGAAGCCCTGGTGGGCCGCTACCAGTGCCACACCGAAGGCGACCTGTCGGCGCTGCGCGCGATCGGCTGCGACCACGCCTTCGCCGACGTGACGACCGGCGTCGGCCGCTACGTCGACTGGCTCAGCGCCCAGCTCAAGCAGGGCTGAGGCCGACGCCCAGCAGCTCCTCGATCAGGCCGCACAGGGTGTGGCCGATCAGGATGTGCGCCTCCTGGATGCGCGCGGTCGTCGGCGAGGGCACGACGATCGCGACATCGCTCAGGGCCTTGAGCGTGCCGCCGTCGCGGCCCAGCAGGCCGATCACCTGCATGTCGCGGCCGCGGGCGGCCTCGACCGCCTTGATCACATTGGCCGAGCGACCCGAGGTCGAGATGCCGACCAGCACGTCGCCGGCCTGGCCCAGGCCCTCGACCTGGCGCGAGAAGACATCCGCGAAGCTGTAGTCGTTGCCGATGCAGGTCAGCGCCGAGCTGTCCGTCGACAGCGCCATCGCCGCCAGCGGCTTGCGGTCGTGGATGAAGCGGCCGGTCAGCTCGGCGGCCAGGTGCTGGCTGTCGGCCGCCGATCCGCCGTTGCCGCAGAACATGATCTTGCGGCCGCGACGCAGCGCCTCGGCCATCAGCTGACCGGCGGCCTGCACCTCGGGCGCGAGCGCATCGAGGCGGGCGAAGAGTTCACGGTGCTCGTCGAGGTTGCGGATCAGCAGGGAGCTCATGGCGGCAAGGGGCAGGAGAGGGCAGGACGGGTGGGCGGATTCTCCCCTTCCGGCTTGACAGGGGCCTGCACGCGCACGCAAGCCGCGCGCCCAGCGGGCGCCGGGCCGGCTAAACTGACAGCTCTGCGGGTGTAGTTCAATGGCAGAACGGCAGCTTCCCAAGCTTCATACGAGGGTTCGATTCCCTTCACCCGCTCCAGATTTCCGGGCCGTCCCCGGGTCGCCCCAGGATCGCCTTTGGGCGGTCCCGAGCGCACAGGCCCCGCGCCTCAGGGCACTTCGGGCCCTCTGCCGTCCCCCACCCCTGCGCCCGCCCGCATCGAGCCAAGCTTGCGCCCAGGCCGCGTCAGGCGGTCTGCCGATGGGGTTTCTTCTGGACCTTGGGGACCTGCGGAACATCCCGTTCCATCAGTGTCATCGCCTGCCGCCTTCGGCAAGTGGATTGAATCCTTGGTGCGACCGGCAGGAATCGAACCTGCGCCACAGCCTTCGGAGGGCTGGATGATATCCACTTCACCACGGTCGCTTCCGTGAGCTGCGCAGTGTAGCCGCCCGCCGGCCGGTGTCGTCGGCCCAGCCCGACAGCGTCCCGGAGGCCGCGCCCCGCTGCCTATAATTCGCGCGCTTTTTTGGCGGGCGCCAGACCGCTCCCAAGACCCCCATTCCTTCCTTCAACCTGAGCAGCAAGCCCTCATGAGCGCAGCGCCCCACGACGATTCCACCCCCCACGAGGGCCCGATCCGCACGCCGAAGCAACTGGTGGTGGCGGTGGTGCTGGCCTTCGTCGTGCCCATCGCGGTCATCGTGCTGCTGGCGAACTACGTGTCGACCGCGACCAAGCCGGGTGCGGGCACCGACGTGCTGGCCGAGGATGCGGTTGCCAAGCGCCTGGAGCCCGTGGGTAAGGTCCTCGTCAAGGACGCCAGCGACGTCAGCGCGCTCAAGACCGGCGAGCAGGTCTACACCGCGGTCTGCGCCGCCTGCCACGCCGCCGGGGTGGCCAACTCGCCGAAGTTCGGTGACAGCGCCGCCTGGGCGCCGCGCATCAAGACCGGCTACGAGGCCCTGCTGAACTCGGCCCTCAAGGGCAAGGGCGCGATGGCGGCCCAGGGTGGCGGCGACTACAGCGATGTCGAGGTCGGCCGTGCCGTGGTCCACATGGCCAACAACGCCGGCGGCAGCTTCCCGGTGCCGGCCCCCGCGGCGGCCGCCTCGGCGCCCTGAGGGTTCGGCCCCGTCCCGGCCCTGGCGGGCCGGAGGCGCTGACTGTCGAAGCCGGCCTCGGGGCCGGCTTTTTTTCGTCCCGGGTCCGGGTCCGGGTGCGCTGCGGCCGCGGCCCTTCCTCGGGCCCGCCGCTCAGCCTGCGGCAGCCTGCGGGCTCAGGCAGAGCCGGTGGGTCTGCAGCAGGGTCGCATGGCGCGTTTCGGCCAGCGGCCAGCAGCCGGCCTCCAGCGCATCCGCGGCGGCGTGCATGTCGGCCGAGCGCACCAGGCCCAGGCCGAGGCCGGTGTCCAGGAAGAGCCGGCCCTGCTCGTCGCTCCAGGCCTGCTGCACCGGACCGGCGTCCAGGCCGGTGTGGGTCTGCACCGTCCAGCGCCCGTCGTCGGCGGCCTGCACGCCGAGGATCCAGGGCGCGGCTTCAAGCTCGACATAGACGCGCTGCGGCCCGTTCTGGAAGTACCAGGCGCCCGCGGCATCGGCCGCGTAGTTGCGGCCGATGAAGGCGATCAGGCCGGCATGCTCCAGCCGGCTGCCCTTGGGCCGCGGGAAGCGGCCGGCGGCCTGGCAGGCGTTGTCGCGCAGGTACCAGTCGCCGCGCGCGTCCAGGCCCAGCCAGCCGCGGCAGGCGGGCACCGAGGGCCATTTGCGCAGGGCGGCTTCGACGCTGGCATCCATGGGGCGCGTCCTGCTCAGCGGCCGGCACCGGCCGCCAGCATCCAGGCCATGACGGCCTCGGGCAGGCCCAGTACGTGGCCGGGGAAGCGGCCGGCCGGGAAGCCGACGTGGCCGCCGGTCGGCGGCTGCCACAGCGTGACCCAGGGGCCGACCTCGTGCCGGCCGGGCAGGCTGTCACCGGGCACGAAGGGGTCGTTGCGCGCGTTCAGCACCAGGGCCGGCAGGCGGATCTGCGCCAGCCGCGGCTGCGAGGACGCGCGCGCCCAGTAGTCCTCGGTGTCGCGGAAGCCGTGCAGCGGGGCGGTGAACACGTTGTCGAAGTCGTAGAGGTCGCGCGCGGCCAGCAGGCGTTCGCGGTCGAACAGCCCCGGATGCTGGGCCAGCTTGGCCAGGGCCTTGGGCTTCATCGTGCGCAGGAACATGCGCGTGTAGACGAGCCGGTTGAAGCCGCGGCCGATGGCGTGGCCGCCCGCGGCCAAGTCGATCGGTGAGGACAGCGCGGCCACGGCGGCGGCCGTGGCGCGGGCGCTGTCGCCGGCCTCCTGCGCCCAGCGCAGCAGGGCGTTGCCGCCCAGCGAGACGCCGACCACCGCCAGCGGCGCCGTGCTGCGTGCGCGCAGCCGCGCCAGCACCCAGCCGACCTCGGCATGGTCGCCCGAGTGGTAGGCGCGCGGCGCCAGGTTCAGCTCGCCCGAGCAGCCGCGGAAGTGCGGCACCACGTAGTGCCAGCCGCGCGTCCGCGCCCAGTGCGCGAAGGCCAGCGCGTAGTGGCTGCGCGAGGAGCCCTCCAGCCCGTGGAAGAGCACCAGCCAGGGCGCGTCCGGCGCGATGCCGGGGGCCGCACCGAAGTCCAGGTCGATGAAGTCGCCGTCGGGCGTGGTCCAGCGCTCGCGCCGGTAGCTCGGGGGCGGGCCCAGGTGGGTCCGCGAGGCCAGCGCCGGCCAGATCGTCTGCAGGTTGCCGCCCAGCAGGCCGCGGCCGGCCAGCCAGCGCGGGGCATGCGGCGGGGCGATCGCGGCCTTCAATGCAGCACCACCGGCCGCTCCAGCGGGCCGGGCAGGCCCGGCCCGGTCGCCGGCGCCGGGCTGGCGTGATGCAGCACCATGCGCCAGCCCTGCGGCGTCAGCAGGTAGACGTTGCTGGCCAGGGCCTGGACCGCCTGGGCCTCGGCGCCGCGGCCCAGGCGGACCTGCTCGACCACCTGGTGCACGGCCATGTCCTCGCCGCGCAGGCGATGCACGGCCAGGGGCTGCAGGTCGACCGGGCCGTTCGCGAAGATCTCCGCAAAGGAGCTGCGGATCGCCGCCGCACCCTGCAGTGCCGCGCCGCCGGGGTGGATGCAGCAGATCGCCTCGTCCTCGGCCCACACGGCCATCAGCTTGTCGAGGTCGCCCGTCTGCATGGCTTCGTAGAAGCTGGCCTCGACCTCGTCGGGCAGCAGGGGCAGGACCGGGGGCGGGACAGGCATGACAGGGCCGGATTGTAGGAAGCCCGCCCCGGCCGGCCCCGCTCCCTAGAATCGCCGCCCATGCAGGCCCTCCCCCCCAGCGACTGGAGCGAACGCAGCCACGCCCTGGCCGCGCTGCTGGCCCAGGTCGGCCTGGGCAGCCGCTCGGCCTTCCAGGAGCTCTACCGCCAGACTGCCCCGCATCTCTTTGCCGTGGTGCTGCGTATCCAGGGCAACAGAAGCCTTGCCGAGGAAGTCTTGCAGGACGTGTATGTCAACGTCTGGCGCGCCGCCCAGACCTTCGATGCCCATCGCAGCCAGCCCCTGACCTGGCTGGGCAGCATCGCGCGTCACCGGGCCATCGACAGCCTTCGGCGCCAGCAGGCCCAGCCCGACACGGTGCCGCTCGAAGGCCCGGTCGACCCGGCTGGTGACGAGGACCGCCGCCCCTCGCCCGAGCTGGCCAGCGCCGAGCCCGGCCCGATGGAGCTGCTCGAACGCGCCGCCTCGGCCCGCGCCCTCAACGACTGCATGGCCGGCCTGCGTCCCGAGCAGCAGCAGGGCCTGGCCCTGGCTTTCTACCAAGGCCTGTCGCACAGCGAAGTGGCCGAGCACCTCGGCCAGCCGCTGGGCACCGTCAAGAGCTGGCTGCGGCGCGGCCTGCTGGCCCTGCGCACCTGCCTCGACCGCGCCGCCGATCGCGCGCACTGAGCCCGGCCATGGACTACGGACGCCCCCTCCTTGCCGACCGCCTGGCGGCCGAATACGTGCTCGGCACGCTGCGCGGCCCGGCCCGGCGCCGCTTCCAGGCCCTGTTGACGGCCCACCCCGCGCTGCGCGCCGCAGTGCGCGGCTGGGAGGCCCGTCTGCTGCCGCTGGGCCAGAGCGTGGCCCCCGTCGAGCCGCCGCCCGGCCTGTGGCCGGCCATCGCGCAGCGTGTCTTCCCTCCATCCGCCCCGGCCTCCCGCCCGACGGCGCCGCGCCGCTGGTGGCAGCAGCTGGGCCTGTGGCAGGGCGTCAGCGCAGCCGCCCTTGCGGCCCTGGGCCTGCTGCTCGTGCGCGTGCCGGCCGGGCCTGGGGAGACCGAGGCGCCGGTCCAGCGGGCCGAGGCCCCGCCGTCGCCCGTCCCGGTTCCGACAGCCGCCGCCCCCTTGCCCGTGCTGCTGCTGCTCGACCCGCAAAAGCCGCCCGCCGGCCAGCGTCTGCCCGAGGTGCGCTTCGCCGCGGCCCTCAGCGCCGATGGCCGGGCCCTGGTGCTGCGCCCGATTGCCGCGGGCGCCCTGGGCGCCGGCCGCGCGCTGGAACTTTGGGCCGTGCCGGCGGCCGGTGCCCCGCGCTCGCTGGGCCTGGTCTCCGCGCAGGCGGAGCGCACCGTGCTGCGCGACCTGCAGGTCGAGGGCACCACCGCCTTCGCGCTCAGCCTGGAGCCGGCCGGCGGCTCGCCGACCGGTGCGCCCACCGGCCCGGTGCTGGCCGTCGGCGCCCTGCCGCCGCGCTGAGCCCCCCGCGCGGGCCGCCGGGCCCCGCCCGTGCGCCTGCGTACCCGTCCGTTTGCACGCATGCCCTGGCGGCGCATCCCCACTCGCGCCAATGCGCTGCGGCCTGGCTCTTACCCGCACCCCGCCCGCGTGAAGGATGCCGCAGCCGGCGGGCCGGCTTGCATTGCCTTGCGCCTGGCCTGCATCCGGGCGTGCCAGGAGGTCGTAGTGCCAGTGTCAGGGCATGAGCCTGTGCCCGATGTCCGCTGACACCCGACCGATATCCGCCCGACCTCCCGGAGTCCTTCCAAGCCATGAGCAAGTTCCTCGTCCTCCCCGTGGCCGCTGCCGCCCTGCTGTCCGCCTGTGCCGCCCTGACCGGCCCCGCCCCCGTGGACAACGCCGCCCTGCCCGAGGCCGTGCGTGCCCCGGCCGGCACCAAGCAGCTGGCGGTCCACATCGTCGACGACGGCAAGATCACCTACGAATGCCGCGAGAAGGCCGATGCCAAGGGCAGCTACGCCTGGGTCTTCGTCGGCCCCGACGCCGCGCTGAAGGCTGGCGGCAAGGCCGTCGGCAAATACTACGGCCCGCCGGCCACCTGGCTGTCGGACGATGGCTCCAAGGTCACCGGCAAGCAGCTCGCCGTTGCGTCCAACGGCGCGGCCAACATCCCGCTGCAGCTGGTGGAAGCGACCTCGGTCGGCGGCGAAGGCCTGCTCAAGCCGGTCAGCCACATCCAGCGCCTGAACACCGTGGGCGGCATCGCGCCGGCCAAGACCTGCGACGCCGCCAGCAAGGGCGCCAAGGAAGTCGTCGGCTACAAGGCCGACTACGTCTACTACACGCGCTGAGCCGGCGCCGGGGGGCGCCTGACGGCCCCCCGCACACCCTTCCCGCGTGCAAGGCGCGGGAAGTGAGCCCTGCGATCCACGCCGCCTCCGGGCGGCGTGTTCACGTCCGGCCCCGGGCCGGACGGCTCAGGCGGGCGAGCTGAGCTTCAGGCCGACGATGCCGGCCACGATCAGGCCCAGGCTGATCAGGCGCCCGGTGCCCGCCGGCTCGCCGAACAGCAGCATGCCGAGCAGGGCGGTGCCCACGGCACCGATGCCCACCCAGATCGCGTAGGCCGTGCCGACCGGCAGCGACTTCATCGCCAGGCCCAGCAGCAGCACGCTGCCGACCATGGCCCCCAGCGTCAGCACGCTGGGCAGCCAGCGGCTGAAGCCTTCGGTGTATTTCAGGCCGATGGCCCAGCCCGTTTCGAGCAGACCGGCGACGAGGAGGAGGAACCAGGCCATGGGGTGTCCGGTGAACAGGGCGCGCGGCGCCCGGTGAGGGGGCCGATGCAGGCTTCGCGCCAGCCACCGGAGCGGCCGGGCGCAGCGGGTCTCAGCAGCGGCCGGAGCGGCGGCTGCGCGGCTGCAGCTTGTCGAGCTCGGCCAGGCGTTCCTTCAGCAGCAGCATCAGCGTGCGCGCGTGCTCCACGGGCAGGCGCAGGGTGCTGTCGGCGCTGTCCTCGCCGGCCTTGCGCGGCAGCACCAGGGCCTGCAGGCCGATGTCGATCGCGCCCTTGTCGTGGCGGGCGGAGACGAGGCGCTGCACCTCGATGTCATAGGTCTTCACGGACGGGCTCGGTGGCTGGGAAAGGGCCCATTGTCGGAGCCCTTGGCTGGGGCCGGCCGCGCCTTTGGGCATGATCCCGGCCTGCCCGCTCCTTCCGCCCGCGCCGCCATGCCCCGCTTTGCCGCCAACCTGTCGATGCTCTACACCGAGTGGCCGCTGCTGCAGCGGCCGCAGGCGGCGGCCGAGGACGGCTTCGAGGGCCTGGAGATCCAGTTCCCCTATGCCGAGCCGGTGGCCGCCTGGCAGGACGCGCTGGCCGCCGCCGGCCGGCCCCTGGTGCTGATGAACGCGCCGGTTGCCGGCCGCAGCCCGGCCGAGGCCGCGGCGGCCTGGGCCGCCGGCGAACGCGGCGTGGCCGCGCTGCCGGGCCGCGAGGACGAGTTCCGCGCCGGCTTCGACCTCGCCTGCCGCTACGCCCTGGCCCTGGGCGTGCCGCGCCTGCATGTGCTGGCCGGCTGCCTGCCGCCCGGCGTGCAGCGCAGCGAGCTGCAGCCGACCTACCTGGCCAATCTGCGCTGGGCCGCCGAGCGCGTGCGCGGCAGCGGCCTGACCCTGCTGATCGAGCCCATCAACCTGCGCGACATGCCCGGCTACTTCCTGAACCGCCAGGACCACGGCCACGAGATCCTCGACCTGCTCGAAGCTGGTGGCCTGCAGCCCGAGGCCGACGGCCGCCGCCTGGTGCAGGTGCAGATGGACCTCTACCACGCCCAGGTCGTCGAGGGCGACCTCAGCCGCAAGCTGGAGCGCTGGCTCGGCAGCGGCCGCGTCGGCCACCTGCAGATCGCCGCCGTGCCCGACCGTGGCGAGCCCGACGCGGGCGAGCTGCACTTCCCGCACCTTTTCCGCCTGATCGACGCCCTGGGCTGGAGCGGCTGGGTCGGGGCCGAGTACCGGCCCCGCGCCGGCACCCGCGCCGGCCTGGGCTGGCGCCCCGCGCGCGGCTGAGCGCGGCCGGCATCCCCGCCCGGCCGCGGGCGCCTCAGGGCCGGGCGGGGTCGAGCAGGTCCCCGCCCGGTGCCGGGAAGACCTCGTCGACGCTGCAGTCCTGCTGCGCCCGGTCGGCCGCGATGGCCGCGTCGAGCTGGTCCTGCAGGCTGTGCAGGCTCAGGAAGACCGCCCGCGGGCCGCCCGGCGCCTCACGCCGCGAGACCACCATGCCGCCCACCCGCCACTGCGCCGGGTCGTCCGGGTCGGGGGCGAGCCCGTCCTCCGCCGCGGCCCGGGCCTGCGGCAGCGGGCCATACAGCAGCGGCCCGCCCGACTGGCCGGCCGCGCCGCGGCAGCTGGAGCGCCAGCCGCCGAAGGGGGCGTCGTGCTCGCCGGTGGCGCAGGGCGCCTCCAGCACCGCGCGCGGCTCGGGCCCCGGCTTGGCGACATCGGCCGGCAGGCCCAGCAGCCGCAGCGGCTGGCCCCGGCGCGGCGCCTGGCCGGCCAGGCGTTCGGGCGGCAGCGCGCGGCCGGGCTGGGCCGTGCCCAGGCGCAGCAGGGCCCAGTCCTGGTGGCTGCCCATGATCTGGCCGACCGCGATCACCCGGGCCTCGCCCCCGGCCGGTGGCTGGCCCTCGCGACGCGCCATCTGCCAGCGCACGCGGGCGCCCAGCGGGCTGTCGAAGCTGAACACCGGATCGCCGCCGGACCCGGCCTGCGCCGCGTTCACGCCGTGGCGCACGGTCAGGCCGTAGCGGCCCGGGCAGTCGGCCTGCGGCCAGAGGAAGCCGGTGCTGCGCAGCGCGTTGATGGGCCGCTCGTCCAGCCAGGCGCCCTGTACCTGGAAGAGCGCGGCCACCACCTCGCGCACGGCGGGCAGCACCGGATCGGGCCGGGGCTCGGCCGCCGTCAGCGCGGCGGGCAGCAGGGCCAGCAGCAGGGCCGCAGCGCGCCCGCGGCCCGGGCGCTCGGGGCGTGTCGGGTTCAGCGGCACAGGCTGGGGCAGGCGGAAGGCAGCGGATCGAGCTGCAGCGCATCCCGGCCCTGCAGGCCGGGCGGCAGCTCGGCGCCGTAGCGCACGGCCGTCATCTCGGCCAGGATGGCCACGGCGATCTCGGGCGGCGTGCGCGCGCCCAGGCGTAGGCCGATCGGTCCGTGCAGCCGCGCCAGCTGCGCCGCGCTCAGGCCGAAGTGCTCGGCCAGGCGCGCCTGCCGCCTGCGCTGGTTCAGGGCCGAGCCGAGCGCCCCCACGTAGAAGGCCGGCGAGGCCAGGGCCTCCATCAGCGCGAGGTCGTCGAGCTTGGGGTCGTGCGTCAGCGCAACGATGGCGGTGTGCGCGTCGGGCCGCATCGCGATCACCGCGTCGTCGGGCATGCCCGGCACGAGCGCTGCGCCGGGGGCTGTCCAGCCGCCGGCATGCTCCTCGCGCGGATCGCAGACGCTGACCGCATAGCCGAGGGCGCCGGCCATCTCCGCCAGGTAGCGGCCGAGCTGGCCGGCCCCGATGATCAGCAGCCGCCAGGACGGGCCGTGGGTGCTGACCAGCGCGCCGGTCCCGCCCTCGGCCGCTTCGTCGAGCCAGGTGCCGTCGGGCGCCTCGCCGTCCAGGGCCTGCAGCTGCACCCGGCCGTCGGCCAGGGCCAGGCGACGCTGCACGCGCTCGCCCGCGGCCAGGCGCGCCAGCAGGGCATCGAGCGCCGATTGCGGCCCCAGCGGCTCCATCACCAGCGCCACCGTGCCGCCGCAGGGCAGGCCGAAGCGGGCGGCCTCCTCGCCGCTCACGCCGTAGCGCAGGCGCTCGGGGCCGCGGGCGGCCAGGCGGCCTTCGCGCATGCGGACCACCAGGTCGTCCTCGATGCAGCCGCCGGAGACCGAGCCGGCCAGGCGGCCGTCGTCGCGCAGCGCCAGCAGCGCGCCCACCGGCCGCGGCGCCGAGCCCCAGGTCCGCACCACGGTGCCAAGCACCACGCGGTGGCCCCGCGCCAGCCAGGCTTGCGCGCTGCGCAGCACCTCAAGGTCCATGTTGTCCATGGCCCGATCATGCCGCGCGGCCTGCAGGCCGCGCCCGGCTGCGGGTATGCGCGGCACACTGCGGCGCCGCCCCGCCTCCCTCGCTGCCCGCCATGCCCCTGATCAAATTCGGCGCCACGCCGCCCGCCACCGCCCCGGAGATTGACCATCCGCGCCCCGAGCGCCGGCTGCGCGGCATGCCGCGGCGCGAGACCTGGAACCTCGCCAGCCCCGCCGTGGCCGGCGCGCAGATGGACGCCGGCCTGTGGCGCTGCGAGCCCGGCCACTGGCGCATCGCCCTGGACGCCGACTGCAGCGAGCTCTTCACCGTGCTGGCCGGGCGCTGCCGCGTGCATGACGAGGCCGGGGGCTTCGAGGAGGTCGGCCCGGGCGAGGCGCTGATCCTTCCGGCCGGCTTCCGCGGCAGCTTCGAGGTGCTGGAGACGCTGACCAAGAGCTACGCCATCCTCTCGGCCGCAGCCCCCGCAGCCCCCGCAGCCCCCGCAGCCCCCGCAGCCTGACCGGCCTGAGCCGCGCGACCCCGTCCGGCCCCGGCCCCCACACGCCTTGCGGCCGGGCGCGGTCGGCTGGCTCAGGCCAGCGCGTCCAGCCAGTCCTGCACGGCGCGGGCGAAGGCCTGGGGCTGTTCGATCACCCCCAGATGCGCCGCGTCGGCCAGCACCTGCAGCTGCGCGCCCGGGATGGCCGCGGCCAGGGCCTGGTGGGCGGCCACCGTCATGCTGGGATCCTCGGCGCCGGCGATCACCAGGGTCGGCGCGCTGATCTGCGGCAGGCGGGCCAGGCTGTCGTGGCCGGCCACCGCGCGCAGGGCGGCGAGGTAGCCGCTGCAGTCGGTGCGAGCCAGGCGGCGCTGCCAGCGGGCCACGGTGGCCGGGTTGCGCTCGCGGAAGCCGGGGGTGAACCAGCGCTGCATCGCGGCTTCGGCGGTCGCGTCCAGCTGGCCGGCGGCCTCGATCGCGGCGGCCCGCTCGGCCCAGGCCGCGGCCTGCGTGGGGTCGCCCGCGCTGGTGTGGGCCAGCACCAGGCCCTTGAGCAGCTCGGGCCGGCGCAGGGCCAGCTCCTGCCCCACCATGCCGCCCAGCGAGAGGCCGACGAAGACCACCGGCCCGCAGGCGAATTCGGCCTGCAGCTCCTCGATCAGGCGGCTCGCGTCGTCGGCCAGCGCCGCCATGCTCAGCGCCGCGCCGGCCGGCAGCTCGCTGCCGCCGTGGCCGCGGTGGTCGTAGCAGACGACGCGGCAGTCGCTGGCCAGGCGGTTGGCCAGGCCGTCCCACAGGCTGCTGTCGGCGCCGAGGGCGTGGGCCATCACCACGGTGTGGCGGGGGGTGTCGACATCGCGGGCCTCGCGCACCGTGTAGTGCAGCGCGGGTCGGCCGGCCGTGCGGCGTTGTGCCCCGACGCCGGGGTGCACCGTGTCGGCGGCCGAGCGCGGCGGCAGCTCGTGGCCCAGCTCGCGCAGCAGCTTGACCGTGGTCGACATCGCCGTGTTGGCCGCCGGCACGCCGGCGTAGATGGCGACCTGCATCAGCACCTCCTTGACCTCCTCGGGGCTCAGGCGGGTGGCCGGGTCGCCCATGCCCAGCGAGGCGCGGGTGTGCAGGGTGAACTCGTCCCAGCGGCCGAGCGCGCTGGTGACGGCCAGCACGATGACGCGGCGGGTCTTGGGGTCCAGGCCCGGGCGGCCCCAGATCTCGTGCCAGGCGTAGCGGGTGATGAAGTTCTGGAAGTCGGCGTTGAAGGCGTTGGCGTTCGGTACCGAGGCGTCGACCCAGGCGTCGCCCAGGATCTGCCGGCGGTTGCGCATGCCGCGTTCGATGTCGTGGTCGTAGGGGTCGTGGCTCATGGCGTGCGGCAGGCGGTGCGGTTGAAGGCGAAGGGCGTCATTTTCGCGGCCGCCCCGCTGCGCTAAGGTGGCGGCATGCCGAGCCGCGTCCGCCCATCCGCCCTGCCCGCCCCGCCGGCCTGGGCCCCCAGCCTGCTGGCGCTGCTGCTGGCCGCCTGCGCCAGCGGGCCGGAGCCGGCCCGGCCCGGCCGCGACGGCCCGGGCGAGCGCAGCGTCGCCGAGCTGGCCGAGCTGCCCGACGCGGTGCCGCGCGTCGAGCGACTGCGGGTCGGCGGGCCGAACAAGCCCTACACCGTGCTCGGCCAGAGCTACACGCCCGAGACCGAGGACGTGCCGCTGGTCGAGCGCGGCCTGGCCTCCTGGTACGGCCGCAAGTTCCACGGCCGGCCCACGGCCAATGGCGAGATCTTCGACATGCACGGTATGAGCGCGGCCCATCGCACCATGCCGCTGCCGAGCTACGCCCGGGTGCGCAACCCGCGCAACGGCCGCGAGATCATCGTCCGCGTGAACGACCGCGGGCCCTTCCACCCCGAGCGCATCATCGACCTGAGCTACGCCGCCGCCGTCAAGCTGGGCGTGCACCGCGGCGTGGCGGTGGTCGAGGTGGAGCGGCTCACGCACGACATGATCCGTGCTGAGGCTTGGCGCGCTGCCGGCATCGTGCCCGATTGAAACGGCGCCCTGCCGGGCCACGGTGCCCTGGGCATACTCAAGGCTACCGGGATGTTCCCCAAGAGGTCTGCCGAGCATGAAGCCTTCCGACCCATCGCGCCTGGCCGAACGCCCTGCCCGACCAGCCCGCCGCGCGCTCATGCAGCAGGGCTTGGGTGCCTTGGCCGCGCTGGGGGTGCCGGGCGGTGCCGCCCAGTCAGAGAGTCCCCCGGCGCCGGCCCGGCCGCGTCTCGATCGCCCCGCCGCCGCCCGCTGGCTGGGTTTCTGCACCTTCGGGCCGACCGAGCAGGAGATCGAGACGGTCCAGCGCATCGGTCCGGCGGCCTGGCTCGACCAGCAGCTTGCCGCCCCGCCCAGCCGCAGCGTGACCGAGTGGATCGACCGCAAGGGCCCCCCGGGCCGCGAGGATGCGCGCCAGTCGCCCCACTTCGACACCCGGCTCCAGGCCATCGACTGGAAGTGCATCTGGGCGCCGGATGCCGTGCGCCAGCGGGTGAGCTATGCCCTGTCGCAGATCTTCGTGATCTCCGAAGTCGGCGCCGACCGCATCGCCAATCCCTATGCCTACGCGCACTTCTGGGACCTGCTGAACGCGGGCGCCACCGGCAACTTCCGCCAGCTGATCGAGGACGTGAGCTGCAGCCTCGACATGGCCTATTTCCTCACCTACCTCAACAACCGGAAGGCCGACGACGCCACGGGCCGCCAGCCTGACGAGAACTACGCGCGCGAGCTGATGCAGCTCTTCACCATCGGCCTGTGGGAGCTGGAGGAGGACGGCAGCCGGCGCCTGGATGCCGCCGGCCGGCCCATCCCGACCTACGGGCAGCGCGACATCGTCGAGCTGGCGCGCGTCTTCACCGGCTTCTATTCCGACGGCCCGCGGCGCGACGGCGTGCGCCTGCCCTTCGGCACCGAGAACCACGGGCTCTACGGCCCGGCGGCCTGGTCGCGCCGGCTCAGCGTGAAGGCCGAGGAGCACGCGCCCGAGCCGACGACCGCGCTCGACGGCCGGATCCGCATCCCCCCCCGCACGGAGGCCCTCACCGCCCTGCGCCAGACGCTCGACGCGCTGTTCGGGCATCCGAGCTGCCCGCCCTTCATCGCGCTGAACCTGATCCGGCGCCTGAGCACCAGCAACCCCTCGCCCGGCTATGTGCGACGCGTCGCCGCGGCCTTCAAGGACAACGGCCAGGGCCAGCGTGGCGACATGAAGGCCGTGCTGCGCGCGATCTTCCTCGACCCCGAGCTGCTCGACCCGCCCGCCGGTCGGCCCTTCGGCCGCATGACCGAGCCCTACGTCGGCACCATCGCCCTGGCCCGCCAGCTTGGCGCGCATTGCGATGCCGAGCAACAGCGCTTCGCCGGCCTCTGGCACCACAAGCGCTTTGCCTCGCAGCGGCCCTTCACCGCGCCCACCGTCTTCAACTTCAACCAGCCGGACTTTGCGCCGCAGGGGCCGATCCAGCAGGCCGGCCTGGTCGCCCCCGAGCTGCAGAACTGCGACGAGCATGGCGCCACCCTGCGCTTCAACGGCGTCGGCGCGCTCTGCGAGGGCCTGCCCATGACGCCCGAGCTGCTCGACCGGCTGGCCACCCCGGCCCACGATGCCGAGCTGCTCGACCGCTATGCCCTGCAGCTCAGCGGCCAGCTGCTGCCCGCCGCGGACCGCGCCGACCTGCTGAAGGTGCTGGCCCGGCTGCCGCGCGGCCGGGATGCCGAGACGGGGCGGACCTCGCGGCAGATTGTCCTGTCCAGCATGGTCTGGTTCATCACTGTCCACCCCGACAACATCGTTCGCCAATGAAACCCCAGGCCGCACCCGACCGCGAGCACGCGGCCCCTACGCTGCCGGGCCATCGGCGCCTGATGGTCATCTACCTGGGCGGCGGGCTCGATTGCCACCAGCTTCTCTCACCGCGCCGCGGCGCGAACCGCCAGGCCTACGAGGCCGCCCGCGCGGGCCTGGCCCTGCCCGACCATCCGCGCAGCGCGCTGGACGCCGATTGGCAGCTCCATCCCCAGCTGCCCGCCCTGCACCGGCAGTGGGCCCGCGGCCGGCTCGGCGTGGTCCAGAACGTCGGGCCGCTGCTGCGCCCTACCGATGCCGCGCAGTACCGCGAGCGCAGCGCGCTGCTGCCGGTGCAGCTCTTCAGCCATTCCGACCAGAGCGAGCTCTGGCAGGCGGGCGCACCCCTGGCCGAAGTGGAGGGCGGCACGGGCTGGATCGGACGATTGATGGAGGCGCTGGATCCGGACTTCAACGCGCGCGCGCAGCTGACCCCCATGCTCAGCGCCAGCGGCCCGCAGCGCGCTTTCCGGGCCCGCAGGCTGCGGCAGGTTGGCCTGGGCAAGGACGGCGCCGAGCCGCGCTTCCCGGGCTACCGCGTCGCGCCGTCGGTGGTGGCGCTGGCGCAGTCGATCATGAACCGGGTGCCCGACGGGCGGGCGCATTTCGCCCACCCCATTGCCGACGAGTACGCCCGCGCGCAGCGTCGTGCGCAGGAGACCGTCGAGGTCATCAACGGGGCCATCCGGGGCGTGCCCCTGGCCACGCCCTTCCCGGTGCTGCCCGAGCTGCGCACCGCGGCCCGTCTGTTCAAGGCCGACGCCGCCCTGGGCCGGCGCCGTTCGGCGAGCTTTTTCGTCCACGGCGGCTACGACCATCACCGCAACCTGAACCCCACGCTCGACGGCCGGCTGCAGGAGCTGGACGCTGGCCTGGCCGCCTTCTTCGATGCGCTGGCCGAGCTGCGCATCGAGGACGAGGTGCTGACCCTCGTCTATTCCGAGTTCGGTCGCTGCCTGGTGCAGAACGGCTCGGGCACCGACCATGGCTGGGGCGGCCATGCCCTGCTGATTGGCGGCGGCCTGCGCGGCGGCCTCTACGGTCGCGCCCCCGACTTGGGCCGCAAGGGCCCGGACCTGGTCGATGCCCGCGGCCTGCTGCTGCCCAGCACCGCGACCGAGCAGCTTCATGCCGAGATTGCGCGCTGGATGGGCCTGCCCGAAGCCCGGCTGCCCGATGTGCTGCCGCGGGTCTCGCGCTTCCCGCGTCTGGCGCTGGACTGGGCTTGAGGGCAGGCCGGCGCCTCAGCGCGCCGTCGGCATCGTGAACTCGGCCGTCGAGGCAGCCCGGGCCTCGGGCCAACGCTGCATCACGCTCTTCTGGCGGGTGTAGAAGCGCACCCCTTCCTCGCCGTAGGCGTGGTGGTCGCCGTAGAGGCTCTGCTTCCAGCCGCCGAAGCCCTGCCAGGCCATGGGCACCGGGATGGGCACGTTGATGCCGACCATGCCCACCTCGACGCGTCGCGAGAACTCGCGGGCCGTGCCGCCGTCGCGGGTGAAGCAGGCCACGCCGTTGGCGTAGGCGTGGGCGTTGACCAGGGCCAGCGCCGCCTCGAAGTCGGGCACGCGCACGCAGGCCAGCACCGGGCCGAAGATCTCCTCGCGGTAGATGCGCATGGCCGGCGTCACGTGGTCGAACAGGGTGCCGCCCGTGAAGAAGCCGGCCTCGCAGCCCGGCACGCTCCGGCCGCGGCCGTCGACGACGAGCTGCGCGCCCTCCTCGACGCCCAGGCCCACGTAGGCCTCGATCCGCGCCCGCGCCTCGGCGGTGACGATGGGGCCCATCTCCACGCCCTCGTCCAGGCCGTCGCCGATCTTCAGCGCGCGGGCGCGGGCCGCGACCCGCTCGACCACCGCGTCGGCGATGTCGCCCACCAGCACCGCCACGCTGATGGCCATGCAGCGCTCGCCGGCCGAGCCGTAGGCGGCACCGACCAGGGCGTCCACGGCCTGGTCCAGGTCGGCGTCGGGCATCACCACCAGATGGTTCTTCGCCCCGCCCAGGGCCTGCACGCGCTTGCCGTGGCGCGCGCCCGTTTCGTAGATGTGGCGGGCGATGGCCGAGGAGCCGACGAAGCTCAGCGCGGCCACGTCCGGGTGCTCGAGCAGGCGGTCCACCGCCGCCTTGTCGCCCTGCACGACGTTGAAGACGCCGTCCGGCAGCCCGGCCTGCGTCAGCAGCTCGGCGATGAAGAGCGAGGGCGAGGGGTCGCGCTCGCTCGGCTTGAGCACGAAGCAGTTGCCGCAGGCCAGGGCGACGGGAAACATCCACATCGGGACCATCACCGGAAAGTTGAAGGGCGTGATGCCGGCCACCACGCCCAGCGGCTGGCGCAGCAGCCAGTTGTCGATGCCGGTGCCGACCTGGTCGCTGAAGTCGGTCTTGAGGAGCTGCGGCGCCGCGCAGGCGAACTCGACGATCTCGATGCCGCGGGTGACCTCGCCCTGGGCGTCGTTGAAGACCTTGCCGTGCTCGGCCGTGATCATGGCGGCCAGGGTGTCGCGGTGCTGGTTCAGCAGGCCGAGGAAGGCGTTCAGGATGCGGGCGCGACGCAGCGGCGGCGTCTGCGACCAGGCCGGAAAGGCCGCCCGCCCGGCCGCGACGGCCGCATCCACCGTGGCCGCATCGGCCAGCAGCACCTCGCGTGCGGCAGCGCCGGTGGCCGGGTTCCACACCGTCTGGCGGCGGCTGTCCGCCGGGTGCAGGCGCTGGCCGCCGATGTGGTGGCCGACGGGGCGGTCGTCAAGAAATGGGCGGGCGGCAGACATGGCGGGGCTCGGGCGCGTGGGGATCGGAGCGCGCAGCCTACGCAGCCCCCGGCCCGCACACCAGCCCGGTCGACGGGCTACATTGTTCGATGAACTGAACAATCGATGCCGCAAAGGCCCGGAGGCCGACCATGCCGCCCCTGCCCGACCCGCAGCGCCTGGACCTGCTCTGGCCCCAGGTCCACACCCTGGGCGTGCTGGCCGAGCAGGGCAGCGTGACCGCCGCCGCGGCACGGCTCGGCCTGAGCAAGGCCGCGGTGAGCCAGCGCCTGACCGAGCTCGAACGCGCCGCCGGCGTGCCCCTGCTGCGTCGCACCACCCGCAGCGTGCGCCTGACCGAGGCGGGCCAGCAGCTGGTCGAGGCGACCCGCGGGGCCTATGCCCAGATCGCCCGCGGCTTCGCCGAGGTCCGTGACCTGGCCGCGGCGCCGCGCGGCCTGCTGCGGCTGACCGTGCCGGTCGCGCTGGGGCGGCAGCACATCGTCCCGCACCTGGCCACCTTCCTGCGCGCCCACCCCGGCCTGCGCATCGAGCTGGACCTGTCCGACCGTCTCGTCCCGCTGGCGCGCGAGGGCTACGACCTCGCGGTGCGCCACGCCAGCCAGCCCCCCGAGGACCATGTGGCCTGGGCCCTGTGTCCGACCCGCGCCGTGCTGGTCGGCAGCCCGGCCTACCTGGCGGCCCGCGCGCCGCTGCGCCACCCGCGCGAGCTCGCGGCCGACGAGGGCCTGGGCTACTGGCGCCCCGGGGAGCCGGCGGCCTGGCGCTTCGTGCCGGCCGATCCGGCCGCAGCCCCCGACGCCGCCTGCACCGTGCCGCTGCGCGGCGCGCTGGCCGCCAACAACAGTGAGCTCCTGCGCGCGGCGGCCCTCGAAGGCCTGGGCCTGGCGTTGCTGCCCGACTTCAGTGCGCAGGCCGAGGTCCGTGCCGGTCGCCTGCAGCCCGTGCTGCCGGACTGGCGCGAGATCTCGGCCTTCGGCGGCTGGCTCTATGCCCTGCGCCCGGCCCACGGGGTCCCGACCCGCGCGGTGCAGGCCCTGGTCGCCCATCTCCGCGAGGCGCTGGCGGTGGGTTTTCCGGTGGAAGCTCCTCCGGCCGTCACGGACAAAAAAAACCCGCCGATCTGAGATCGGCGGGTTGTGAACGTCCCCCGGAGGAGACCGTTGGGCCCGTGGGGCTGGCCGCGTCCGTCGACGGCCCCGGCGTGGCGTGAGCGACCGTACT